>JADLGL010000103.1 GCA_020849325.1 Bauldia sp.
AGCGCGCCGCGATGTGTGCCACCATCGTCCGCGTGTCGGCGATGGCGAGCCAGCGGCCGGTGTTCTCGTCGGACTGGCGCTTCAGGTAGAGGTAGGGCGTGTCGCTCCACACCGCGATCGCGCCCTCGAGATTGTCGAGGATGAGGTCGCCGCGGTCGGTGCGGACGGTCAGCACCGCATGGCCTTCGCCATCGGGCTTCCGCACGACGGTGATGAGGAGCGCCGACACCGGCCAGCCGTTCTCGATCAGGATGCGGCGCTTGAGGAGGACATAGTCCTCGCAGTCGCCTTCCGTCGCCGGATACACCCAGACCTCGGCGCGGCCGAAGAGGTCCTGGTCGCTCGCCGGTGCGATTGCGGCGTTGACGAGGTTGTTCACGGCCTCGAGCTGCGCCCACAGCGCTTCCGTCAGCACCACCGGGCCCGAGGCGGGCGAGCGGAGGGTGCATTCGGAGCGGTGCGTCTCGCAGAATTCATGGTGGCCGATCGGCTGCGAGGTCTCGGCCCCGACCGTCATGAAGGGGCCGCCATAAGTCTGCGCCGACGCCTCTTTCGTCTGGGCGAACGAGACGGCGATGGCGCAGCCGGCGATGGCGAGAACGAGACGACGCAGCAAGACAGCCCCCGATCAGTTCGAGGGTGAGCGTCGCACAAAGGCTGGTATTCGCCGCTAAATTGAACAGTTGAATCCAAGGGTTACGGGTAAGCACCCGCTAACCATCCGGACGGCCTCAATCCCACTCCGCCCCGCTCAGCCCTTCCTCGAGCGATTCCGGCGTCTGCAGCACCGCGAACTCGATCGCGATGCCGTCGTCGGCGTGGCGGACCACCGTGGAGCGGATGACCCCGACGCGGAGCGGCGAGCCGATCGGCGGGCGGGCCTCGAGCCCGAGGCTGGCGCCGGAGAGGGAGAGGTCGAAGATGCGCGCGGCGTAGTCGCGGCCGTCCGGCAGGAACACGCGGGCGACGGCCACCGACGGCAGGATGCGCTCGTGCCGCCGGTCCTCGGCGAGGTTGAGATGATAGCGGTTGGCGAGCCAGGTGAGCTTGGCGGCGAGCTTGTCCTTCTTGCGCGGCGTCGAGACGATCGACATGGCGAAGCCGCCGTCATAGATGCGCGCGACCTTGCCCTCGATCCGGCCGACATGGTCGATATAGGCGACGACGCGCTCGTCGATCGCGCCGACGACGGGCGAGATCAGCGCGGCGCTCGCCGGCGACATGTCGATCGTCTGGCAGGGGTATTCCCGGCGGTTCTCCAGCATGAACCGGCCGAGGAGGCTCAGGCGGACGCGCTGATGCCGGCGGCGGTCATGGTGAGAGAGCAGGCTCTCCCTGGTTTCTGCGTCCTGCGTAGCCATCCGCCCCGGCGTGCCTTGAGGGAACGGGCGCACCGGTTCCCGTTAGGCAATGTGGCGGAACGCGGTTAACAACGCGTGACGTCGCAGGGCCGATGCAATCAGCGGGTGGCCTTGCCACCATCGAGTACAACGAAGCGTTCACGCCGCGCCTCGGGATTGAGACGAACCGCACCGAGCGGCATTTCCTGGCCGAGGCCGAGCCGGCGCACCAGCGCGTCGGCGTCGTCCGGCCAGATCAGGCGGGCGCTGTTGATCGTGAGGCCGGTCAGCGGGTCGAGCCCGAGCCAGTAGGGGAGCTCCGTGGGCGCGAGCACCCCGAGGATGCGATCGTAGCGCGGGCCGTCCTGGAGGAGCGGCAGGAGCAGCATCTCGTAGGCCGCCAGGCGCTCATGGCTCGCCCGGCCGGCGAGGCCGACCACCGCCGCCCGCGCATCGCCGCCGACGGCGCCGAGAAGGAGCGAGATCTGGCCGCGATCCCCCGGCGACCAGATGTCCAGGAACGGCGTTCCCTTCAGTTCGCGCGCGAACGCGGCGCACAGGCGCGTGCCGGCGAGGCGGAACGGATGGCCGGACCGCGAGCCCGCTTCGAGAATGAAGGTGTCGCAGAGAATGGTGCGGATGTCGGCCGGCTCGATCGCCGTGCGCTGCGGAGCCGGGGCGCCCGACCGCAGGCGGTCCCAGTATTCGTAGAGCTGCCGGCTGCTCGCATGCTTCATCGGTCGGTCGTCCCGCGTTCCACCCTGAACCGGTCCGATCCCTAAACTCGCATGGTCTTCCGTTAACCGTGCGGCTTTGGGACAGATCGGCCCGCCGGGATGCCCCGACAACCTCCGGGCTGCAGGCGATGTGCCAGCGATTCGCTTGGGCACCCCATGGTCGGTACCGCGATGCGGGCGGGGGCGGACGACCCCTTGGCAGGTAAGGTTAATGGAGGCTTCCGTTTGTGGAAAACGGATGGTTGTGCGAGCCTCGAGATCGACACCGCCACTTGAACAGCCGTCCCGTAACGGGATGACTTGGCACACTTTCCCGGCCGCCCGGACACGTTCCGGGCGGCTTTTTCTTTGCGGCTCCGGCTTGCCGCAACGCGTCGTCAGCCTTAACTCGGCTCAGTGCTTGACCTCGATCGCCCGCCCCAGTCCGTCCGCCAGCCGGCGTTCAACGTTCCGCGCGTGGTGGTGGGGCTGCTTGCGGCCTTTCTCGTCATCCAGCTTCTCCGCGCCTTCGTGCTCGATGCCGCCACGGAAGAATGGGTCCTCGAGAATTTTGCCTTCGTTCCCGGCCGCTACGCCTCGATCGACGGCGCCGACCTCGGGGCGCTGCCCGGCGCGGGCGTCTGGTCGTTCGTCACCTACGCGTTCCTGCACGCCGACTGGGGCCACCTCCTCGTCAATTCGGTGGCGCTCGCCGCGTTTGCCAGCCCGCTCGCCTTCCGCTTCGGCGCCGGCCGCTTCCTCGCCTTCTCGGCGATCGCCGCGGTCGTCGGCGCGCTCTGCTCGCTGGCGCTCCGCTGGGGCGAGTTCGTGCCGCTGGTCGGCGCGTCGGCCATGATCTCCGCCCACATGGCCGGCGCGGCGCGGTTCCTGTTCCTCGGCCAGGGCAGGGGCATCCCGAGCTACCACGCGCCGGCGGCGACGCTGCGTGACGTGTTCACCGACCAGCGGACGCTGGTCTTCCTCGGCAGCTGGCTGGTGATCAACCTCGCCTTCGGCTTCCTGTCGTCGAGCCTCGGCGTCGCCATCGCCTGGGAAGCGCACATCGGCGGCTTCCTCGTGGGCCTGTTCCTCTTCTCCGCCTTCGATCCGCCGGTCTGGCCGCAGGCCCGCGGTTCGCGCCAGGACGCCGCCTGAGCCCGTTTCGCCGGACGCCCGCCGAAACTCACCGGCGGCGCCGCCTCACCCTCCATCCCTGACTCGCTGCGCTCCCAAGGGATGGAGCCTTCTCCCCAACGGAGCGAGGGGAAGCTGTTCCAGCCGGAATTGCAGCCGTCAGACCGGTTCCGGGCCGCCTTCGTCGGGGATGAAGGCAAGCCGGGTCTCACCATCGGCATCCGTCACGAGGCGGTAGAAGCAGGATCGCGCGCCGGTATGGCAGTTGACGCCGTCGCCGGCCGTCTCGACGCGGAGCCACAGGGCATCCTGGTCGCAATCGATCCGCAGCTCGACGATTGACTGCGTGTTGCCGCTCGTCTCGCCCTTCTTCCAGAGGGCCTGCCGCGAGCGGCTCCAGTAGTGGGCGACGCGCGTCGACAGCGTGAGGCGGAGCGCCTCCTCGTTCATCCAGGCGAACATCACCACCTCGCCGGACGCGGCGTCCGTGACGATGGCCGGGATGAGCCCGTCCGCGCCGAAGCGCGGGCGGAACTCGATGGTGGTTTCGAGGTCGTGGTCGTGCATCGGCGCATTCTGTCCGGATGCGCCGGACGGCGCCAGAGCTTGATCGGTCGCGCTCTACCCGGTGGGACGGAGGAGGTGGAAGAACCGGGCCTGCTCGGCGGGATCGTCGCGGAAGACGCCGCTGAACTGCGTGGTGACGGTGGAAGCGCCGTGCTTCTTCACGCCGCGGATGGTCATGCACAGATGCTCCGCCTCGATGACGACGGCTGCGCCCCGCGGCTTCAGCGTGTCGTTGATCGCGCCGAGAATCTGCGCCGTCAGGTGCTCCTGCGTCTGCAGGCGCTTCGCGAACACGTCGACGAGGCGGCCGAGCTTCGAGAGCCCGACGACCGTCTCGTTCGGATAGTAGGCGATGTGCGCCTTGCCGATGAACGGCACCATGTGGTGCTCGCAGTGCGAGGCGAACTCGATGTCGCGGACGAGGACGAGGTCGTCATAGCCTTCCGTCTCGTCGAACGTGCGGTCGAGTTCCTTCGCGGCGTCCTCGCCATAGCCGGCGTAGAACTCCTCATAGGCGCGCGCGACCCGCGACGGCGTGTCCCTGAGCCCGTCGCGCTCGGGATCGTCGCCGGCCCACAGGATCAGCGTGCGAACGGCCGCCTCGGCCTCCTCGCGGGTCGGGCGGGCAACCGGCGCGGCATCCGCCGCCGCCACGATGTGGGGCTTCAGGCGAGCGTCCACGGTCTCCTCCATGTGTCTGTTGCCGATCCGCATGCCCGTTCCCGGGCGAGAATACGGCAGCGCACTTTAGGCAGATCAGTCACAAGGCTGCGACCAACCGGATTGCGATCCTATATGTGAGGATAGAAAGGATTTGCCAATGCGACGCGCGCAACGCACCCGTGCTCGCCGCTCCGCATGGCCAATGAGCCGATGACCGACGGCATTTACAATCGCGGCGTCCTCGAGCTTGCCGGCAATATCGGCCGGCTCGGCCGCCTGCCGCGCGCCGACGCATCCGCCACGATGCAGTCGAAGCTCTGCGGCTCCGTGGTGACGGTCGACCTCGCCGTGGCGGACGGCCGCGTCACCGACTACGCCCACGACGTTCACGCCTGCGCCCTCGGCACCGCCTCGGCCGCGGTGATGGCGAAGGTGGCGGTCGGCTCGACGCCCGACGAGCTTCGTGTGGTCCGCGAGACGATGCGGAAAATGCTGAAGGAGAACGGCGCGCCGCCCGACGGACGGTTCGCCGAACTCGCCGTGCTGGAGCCCGTCCGCGACTACAAGGCGCGCCACGCCTCGACGCTCCTGGTGTTCGACGCCGTGGTCGAAGCGCTGGACCGGATCGAGGCGAAAGTCCCGCCCGAAACCGACTCGGTCGGCTAGATGTGCCTCGCCTGCCTGGCCTTGCCCGCCGTTCCTCCCCGGTTCGCCGTCCCGGCGCAGGCGCGTGTGAAGAAACACGGCGGTCTAGACGGGGCAACTGGCCCTCTTTCTTCACCTCCCCCCTTGTGGGGGAGGCCGGGAGGGGGACTTGCCGCCTGCGTGCCCGGCACGGCCGAATTGGCCGGGAGGCCGAAAGTCCCCACCCCAACCCTCCCCACAAGGGGGAGGGAGAACGAAAGCCGAGACCAGCCTCGTTCCTTCGACGCGATGACGGAGGTTGGGGGAGAAATGACATCCCGCCGCTCCCTCGTCGCCCGCATTCCCGGCTTCATCGGCATCGGCCTCATCAAGGCCTACCGCTACACGCTGTCCCCGCTGGTCGGCGGCCAGTGCCGCTATCTCCCGACCTGCTCGGCCTATGCCGAGGAGGCGATCCGGAAGCACGGCCTCTGGGCCGGCGGCTGGATGTTCGTTGCGCGCTTCCAGCGCTGCGGCCCCAACGGCGCCTCGGGCTACGACCCGGTGCCGGACGCCGCCCGCGCCGGCGCCCGCTGGTACCTGCCGTGGCGCTACGGCTACTGGACCGGCGCCCACATGGACCCTGCGACGCGGCTCGATCTCCGCGACTGAACGGCGATCCCGCTACCGCGGCAGCAACGCCTCGACCTCGTCGGCGGGGCGGATGACGTCGCGGCCGCTGGTGACGCTCCGGTACCAGTCGGGCGCGGCGTGGCAGTACGCGATGAGCGTGGCGACGTCGCCCAGCGTCGGCGCCATCATCGCCGCGGGATCGACCGCCGCCGCGATCGCCGCGGCCGTTCCGGGCGCGAGGTCGGCGCGGGCGAGGACGGTTTCGAGTTCGTCCACCCGGAGGCCCCAGGCGCGGAGGACGAAGGCGTGGACCTCGGGGTCGAGCACCGAGCAGCTGAGGAAGACCGACCACTGCGCGACGGCCCGGTCGACGATCGCGCGGATCGCCGCGTCGTTCGGCCCGGCCGCGGCGGGCAGGCTCGCAAAGGCCAGAAACCCCGCGAGAGCCGTCCGCCGAACCGTGCCTTTCATGACAGCCCCCACATTCACGTTCGCGTACATGGATGCCCGCCGCGGTCGGAAGACAAGTGGCGTCGTCGAGGCGCGCCGGCCCTTTACCCCCGGCCTGCTTCGCCCTAAGCAAATCGCCCACCAGAACGCTTACCTGCGCCCGTGTGCAGGAGTGAGCCGGAGAAGCCGATGATCAATCTCACCTTTCCCGATGGCTCCGTGCGCGCTTTCGAGGCCGGCACCACCGGCCGCGCGATCGCGGAAGGCATCTCGAAATCCCTGGCCAGGAAGGCGGCCGCCGTCACGCTCGACGGCAGGCTCGGCGACCTGTCCGCCCCCATCAAGGCCGACGCAGCGATCGAGATCGTCACCCGCGACGACCCGCGCGCGCTCGAGCTGATCCGCCACGACGCCGCGCATGTGATGGCCGAGGCCGTGCAGGAGCTCTGGCCCGGCACGCAGGTCACCATCGGCCCGGTGATCGAGAACGGCTTCTACTACGACTTCTTCCGGAACGAGCCGTTCACGCTCGACGACCTCGCCAAAATCGAGGCGAAGATGCGGGAGATCATCGCCCGCAACGCGCCCTTCACCGTCGAGGAGTGGGACCGCGAGCGCGCGAAACAGGTGTTTCGCGACAAGGGCGAGGCCTTCAAGGTCGAGCTCGTCGACGCGATCCCGGAAGGGCAGGCGCTGAAGATCTACCATCAGGGCGACTGGTTCGACCTCTGCCGCGGGCCGCACATGGCCTCGACCGGCCAGATCGGCGATGCCTTCAAGCTGACCAAGGTCGCCGGCGCTTACTGGCGCGGCGATTCCAATCGGCCGATGCTGACCCGCATCTACGGCACCGCCTGGGCGAACCGCGCCGACCTCGATGCCTACCTCGTCCGCATCGAGGAGGCGGAAAAGCGCGACCACCGCCGCCTCGGCCGCGAGCTCGACCTCTTCCATTTCCAGGAGGAGGGGCCGGGCACCGTCTTCTGGCACCCGAAGGGCTGGACGATCTTCCAGGAGATCGTTGCCTACATGCGCCGGCGCCTCAAGGCCGACTACCAGGAGGTCAACGCGCCGATCCTCCTGGACAAGATCCTGTGGGAGACCTCCGGCCACTGGCAGTGGTTCCGCCAGAACATGTTCAAGGCGCAGCCCGCCGGCGACGACGTCGAGGACGACGATCGCGTCTACGCGATCAAGCCGATGAACTGCCCCGGCCATATCCAGATCTTCAAGCACGGGTTGAAGAGCTACCGCGATCTGCCTCTCAGGATGGCGGAGTTCGGCACCGTCCACCGCTACGAGCCGTCGGGCGCGCTCCACGGCCTGATGCGCGTGCGCGCCTTCACGCAGGACGACGCGCACATCTTCTGCACAGAGGAGCAGATGGCGGAGGAGTGCCTGAAGATCAACGACCTGATCCTCTCCGCCTACGCCGATTTCGACTTCGACAAGATCACCGTGAAGCTCTCGACCCGGCCGGAGAACCGCGTCGGTTCCGAGCACGCCTGGGATCGCGCCGAAGCCGTCATGACGGACATCCTGAAGGAGATCGAGAAGCGCTCGAACGGCCGTGTCACCACCGGTCTCAACCCCGGCGAGGGCGCCTTCTACGGGCCGAAATTCGAGTACACGCTCCACGACGCGATTGGCCGCGAATGGCAGTGCGGCACCACGCAGGTCGACTTCAACATGCCGAGCCGCCTCGGCGCGTTCTACATCGGCAAGGACAGTGACAAGACCACGCCGCTGATGATCCATCGCGCCATCTGCGGCTCGATGGAGCGCTTCCTCGGCATTCTCATCGAGAACTATGCCGGTCATTTCCCGCTCTGGCTCGCGCCGGTGCAGGCGGTGGTCGCCACCATCACCGGCGATGCCGACGGCTACGCCGCCGAGGTCAACGCGAAACTCCGCACCGCGGGGCTCCGCTCCGAGGCGGACCTTCGCAACGAGAAGATCAACTACAAGGTCCGCGAGCACTCGCTGGCGAAGGTACCGCTCATCCTCGTTTGCGGCCGCAAGGAGGCCGAGGAGGGGACGGTCAACATCCGCCGCCTGGGGGCGAAGGACCAGCAGTCGATGACGCTGGACGCTGCCATCGCCATGATGCAGGCCGAAGCGATGCCGCCGGACCTGCGACGGGCGGCACGGACGAACTGAGCCGCGCGCGGGCGCGGCCTTTGGGGGGGAGGGACGGCGCTTGCGAGGGATACGCGTTTCCATGCTGGCGGCGGCGATGCTCGCCGCCCCGGTGGCGGGGTTGACCGGCATTGCCGGTTCGGCCCACGCCCAGGTCGTCCTCGGTCAGACGCTCGACTATGACGGCCACTGGGCGATCGACTATCCCGACGGCTGGGTGGTCAACATCTCGGGCTTCCCGGTGCTCGCCTCGATCCCGAGCGCGCTCGGCACGCTGTTGATGAACGACCCGCTGCCGACGAACTCGCTCGCCATGGGCATCATGCCGCCGGACGTCGGTGCGATGCTGGGCGTCCTGCCCGGTATGTCGCTCGCCGAGGCCGCCGCCCGCGTCGCCTCGTTCTACGCCGTCGGCGAGGTCGTCACGGCGCCGTTCGAGACGACGGCCGGCCCCGCGATCAGCGCCGCGCTCGGCGCCTCGGTGCGCCTTCCCGGCGGATCGACCATCGTCGTCCTCGATCGCGCCGGCGCGATCTTCGTGTTCCTCGTCGTGGTCGGCGATTTCGCCGCCGCCACGCCGCTCATCCAGCAGATGCTCGCAACGCTCCGCTGATCGGGCGCCCGCGAGGCGGGTCGGACTCGACGGGTACTCGAGGCCCCGGCCTCCTCGAACCGCCCCTTGCGGACCCTTGCGGGAGGTCGAACCGGCGCTTCGCCGGTTCGGGAGGGGCAGGACTCACGGCAGGTGCCGGGCTTTCGAGGCCGCGACCTACCCCTTCCGAAGCCGGCTGCGCTCCGCTTGCCGCCTTCCGCGCCCCGCAAGGACCGCAAGGGGAGGCTCAAAACGACGAGCTCGCCTGGGTCTGCCTACCGCCGCGACCCTGCCGTTTGTGCCGGCTGGCATTCACAATGACTCGGGCGTTCGCGAGGGGAAGGGCAGTCGCCGGCCGGTTTCACGGCGCCGCTGCGGCGGCCTGCACCGGGTTCTCCGCCAGCACCTCGACATCGCGGTTGAGGCCGGCGGCGACGGTGAAAGTGCCTTCGAACACCTCGCCGCCATGGACGGCGATCGCGGTGTAGTTGCCAGCGGCCAGCACCAGTGACGGGAACGCGCCGACGCTGTCGAAGACGATCTCGCCACCCTCGGTGACGACCGACCACGACGTGTTGGCGAGCGCCTCGCCGCCGCGGGAGGTGACGAGCTTCAGCGTCACCCGCGCCGCCTGGTGGTAGAGCGTCACGTCCGTCAGCTGGCCCGCCGTGACGGTGATGTCGGCGCGCACGATCGCGTTCGTCTCGCCGTAATAGCTGATCACCTGGTACGGCCCGGCGCTGAGGCGGATGATCTGGTCCGGCCCGGCATTGTCGGTGACGACGGTCCGGTCGCCCGCGTCGCCGCCCGCCATCAGCACCTCGAAGCGGAGATCTGCCGCCGGGACGGGGATATCGTCGCCGATCACCGCGCGGAACCTGAGGCCGCCGGCGTTGAGTGCGATGGTCTTCTCCCGCGACGCGGGACCGACCTCGATCCGCGTCGTCGCCGTCGCCCGGCCGTAGACGGCCTGGACGAGGTAGAAGCCGGGCGAAAGGTTGACCCGCACCGCGCCGCCGTCGATCTGCCGGACGAGCGGCAGCGTGCCGTCGCGGCCGGGGTTCTCGCCGAACACCCACCAGCTGATGTCGGACGGGATCACCGTCCCGCCCTCGACCATGGTGGCGGCCAGGAGGAAGTCGACCGCCGGACCCGCCGGGACGGCCGCCACACCGCCGGGCGGCGTTGCCTCGTTCGGCCGCGGCAGGAGGTCGAGCGGGCCGCCGGGCGTCGGCACGAGATCGAGCGGACCGCCCCCCGCCCCGGCCGCGCCGATCGCTGCCTCCGGAAGGAAGTTGAGTGGCAGCGCCGGGTCGCCGCCGGGAAGCGGCAGGTCGCCGCCGCCGACCGCCGGCGCGCCGTCGAGCGTCGGGCCGATGAGGTCGATCGGCGCGGGGGCCGGGGCGGGCGCGCGTTCGGGGTTGGGCGGGGGCAGTGGAACGACGATGTCCTGCGCGGTCGCCGGCACGAGAAGGGCCGGCATCGCCAGCGCGATTGCCACCACAGCCAGCACGGCCGCCGCAAGCAGGTGAGGCCGGGACCCTCGCCGTCGATTCATGTCGTCGAAGCTCTGCCGAACCGGTTGCGCCGGGCCTGTTCTGAGACCTAGAGAGAGGCGTTTTTGCGGCCCCTGCGGTGCGGCATGCAAGTGATTTCCGTCACGCCTGTGGGTGACGAGGAGGTACCGGTGACGACCCCATTCGAGTTCCTTGCGACGCGCCGATCCATCCCGGCCGCCTTCCTCGGCGAGCCGGGCCCGGACGCGGCGGGACTCGAACGGCTTCTGCGGGTCGCGACGCGCGTACCGGACCACGCCAAGCTCGCGCCCTGGCGCTTCATCGTCATCGAGGGCGACGCCCGCCGTGCCGCGGGCGAGGCGCTCGCCGCCCGCCGGGCCGAGCGCAGCCCGCCGCCGCTGCCGGAGCAGCTCGACGCCGAGCGCCAGCGCTTTGCCAACGCGCCCCTCGTCATCGTCCTCGTCAGCCGCATCGTGAAGACCGAGCGGGCGACCGAATGGGAGGAGATCCTTTCCGCCGGCGCCGTGGCGATGAACCTCCTCAACGCCGCCCACGCCCTGGGCTTCGCCGCCAACTGGCTCACCGACTGGCCGGCCTATGACGACGGCGCGCGGGCGATCTTCGGCCTCGCCGAAGGCGAGCGCATCGCCGGCTTCATCCACATCGGCACGCCCCGCGTCGAGCCGCAGGAACGCTGGCGCCCCGACCTCGCCGCCCTCGTCACCCGCTGGACGCCCCCGGCCGGCTGACCGCGGCCGGATTAACCGCGGCTTTACCATACCGGGCGATACTCACGCTCAGCCAACCATGGCCAATCGGGTCGTGGTTCACGTGAAGAAGCCCGGGGAAGCTTTTGATCGTCCGCGACTTCATCGGCTGGCTCGAGAAGGCCTCCACCGCGCAGCGTTCGGAAGCCGCCCACGCTCTGGCCCGCGCCTACCTCTACGCCGACGTCGACCGCGCCGCCCGTGAGCGGATGGAAGTCTCGCTCACCATCCTCCTCGACGATCCCTCGCCGCTGGTCCGCTTCGCGCTCGCCGACGCGCTCGGCGGCAGCCCCGATGCGCCGCGGAACGTCGTCCTGAGCCTCCTCGAGGACAGGGAGGACATCGCCGTCGAGGTGGCGTCCCGGTCGCCCGTCCTTCTCGACGGCGAGCTCGTCGATCTCGTCGCCACCATGTCGGTGCCGCTTCAGGAGGCGATCGCCTCCCGTCCGGCGGTAGAGCCCAGCGTCGCCGCGGCCCTTGCCGAACTCGGCGGCGTCACCTGCTGCCGCATCCTCATCGAGAACGGGGGGGCGGCGATCATGCCCGTGACGCTGTCGCGCCTCGCCGCCCGGCACGGCGGCGACCCCGACATCCGCAGCCTCCTTCTCGAACGCGACGATCTTCCCGTGGCGGTCCGCAACGGTCTCCTCCGCGACCTCGGCCACGCCCTCGGCGTCCTCGTCAGCCAGCGCCGCTGGCTCGGCGACGACCGCGCCGACGAAGTGGTCCGCGATGCCTGCGACGATGCGACCGTGGCGATCGCCGCCGAAACGGCCGAAGAGCACCTTTCGGCGCTCGCCGAGCACCTCCGCGGCACCGGCCAGCTGACGACGTCGCTCCTCCTCCGCGCGCTCTGCGCCGGCAATCTTTCCTTCTTCGCCGCGGCCCTCTCGATCCTGTCTGGCGTTCCTGAGGGCCGCGTGCGAAGCCTCGTCCACGACGGCAGGGAAGGGCCGCTCAAGGCCGTCTACGGCCGGGCCGGCCTCCCGCCCTCGGCGTTCGGGGCCTTCGCCTCCGCCCTCGCGGCCTGCCGCGAATACGACCTCCCGTCCGACCCGGCGCCCCAGATGTCGCGCCGCATCGTCGACGACGTCCTCGCCCGCCAGGAAATGAAGTCCGACGGCCCGATCGGCGACCTCGCCACCATGCTCCGCCGCTTCGCCGCCGAAGCCACGCGCGCGGCCGCGAGGGAATTCGTGCGCTCGGCGACGCGGGCGGCGTAGGTCGACCGCGGGCACACTGCGGGGCTATCCCCGAGTCCGCTGCCGCCGGCTCCCTCGTGAGTGACCCTACCGCGCCTGCTCGTCCCCCGGCCGCGGCCTGCTCCCGTTCTGCCGGTTCCGCTCGTCGAGGAGCGGCGCCGGCTCGCCGGCGTGGCCGGGCGAGGTCGCCGGCGGGTCGCTCGCCGGGAAGCTCTCCTTCAGGGCTTCGTCCAGCGCGGCGTCGTCGTCGTGCCGCAATGACTTGCGTTGGTCGGTCATGGCGCTCCTCCTGCGGGGGTTGCATCGTCGTAACGCGCAGGGCGGGCATGCGGCTCCCGCAGTTTTCCCCGCCCGCACTTGTCGGGGGGAACGAACGAAGGTAATTGCCGCTTGTGTCCTGAGGCGGAGGCGGTCCGTTCGGGCATGGTGTTCGCATGGCCCGCTGCCGCGGCCGAGAGAGGTGCTTGCGGATGAAGCTGGTATGGGTTGCGCCGCTCATGGCGCTCACGCTCGCGGCCTGCGGCCAGGTGGGGGCGATCGGCATCCCCCTCGGCGGCGGCGCCGCCACGCCGGCGGCCGCGACCGGCCAGCCCACCGATTTCAACACCGCCGCGCCCACGACGCCGGTGACGACCGACCCGCTGCCGCCGCCCGTGGGCTACGACCCCGGTCCCGTGGCGACCAACCCGACCACGACCCCGACGACGACGACCACCACCACGACCACCACCGGCCCGCTGCCGCCCGCCAATGCCGCGGGCGAGCCGAACCAGGCGGGGGCGCTCGCCGCCAATGCCGGCGCCGCCGTCCGCTCGACCGACCTCATCGGCGGCTGGACCGTGACGGCCGGCAGCGACACCTGCCAGCTGTTCATGACGCTCACCGCCTGGACCGGCGGCTACCGCGCGTCGACGCGGGACTGCTCGTCGGCGGTCCTCCAGTCGATCTCGGCGTGGAACCTCAGCGGCGCCTCCGTCACGCTCGCCTCGTCCGACGGCACGACGCTCGCAACGCTCGGCAGCGTCTCGGCGACGCGGTTCGAGGGCCAACTCGTCGCCGGTGGCACGCCGATCGCCTTCTTCCGCTAGCGCCCGCGTTTCCGGGGCGGCCAGTTTCAGCTTCAGGGGTGCTGCGTCACATGGCGAGAGCCAAGATCGCGTTGATCGGGTCGGGCCAGATCGGTGGCACTATCGCCCACCTGATCGCCACGAAAGAGCTCGGCGACGTCGTCCTCTTCGACGTGGTCGACGGCGTCGCGGCCGGGAAGGCGCTCGACATCGCCGAATCGGGGCCGCTGCACGGCTTCGACGTCCGCCTCGCCGGCGCGTCGGACTATGCGGCGATCAAGGGCGCCGACATCTGCATCGTCACCGCCGGCGTGCCGCGGAAACCCGGCATGAGCCGCGACGACCTTCTCGACGTGAACCTGAAGGTCATGGAGCAGGTCGGCGCCGGACTCTCCAAATACGCGCCTGACGCTTTCGTCATCTGCATCACCAACCCGCTCGACGCGATGGTCTGGGCGCTGCAGAAGTTCTCCCGCATCAAGCCGAACCGCATGGTCGGCATGGCCGGCATCCTCGACGCCGCGCGCTTCCGCTATTTCCTCTCGGAGGAGTTCAGGGTCTCGGTCGAGGATACCACCGCCTTCGTGCTCGGCGGCCACGGCGACGCGATGGTGCCGCTCGTCCGCTATTCCACCGTCGGCGGCATTCCGCTGCCGGATCTCGTCCGCATGGGCTGGACGACCTCGGCGCGCCTCGACGAGATCGTCCAGCGCACCCGCGACGGCGGCGCGGAGATCGTCGCGCTCCTCAAGACCGGCTCCGCCTTCTTCGCTCCCGCCGCCTCGGCGATCGAGATGGTCGAGAGCTACCTCCACGACAAGAAGCGTCTTCTGCCCTGCGCCGCCTATCTCGAGGGGCAGTACGGCGTGTCCGGCCGCTATATCGGCGTGCCGGTGGTCATCGGCGCCGACGGCGTCGAGCGGGTGGTCGAGATCGAGCTGAACCGCACCGAGCGCGACATGTTCGACCGCTCGGTAGGCGCGGTTAACCAGCTCGTGGAACTCTGTCAGCGCATCGCTCCCGCGCTCCGGTAGACGGTCGCCGTCCGCTGGGCCATTGTGCGGCCGGGCGGGGCACATTGGGCTCCGGATCGCCGTTCGGCGCCGGGGGCAGGGCACAGGGCTGGCGCTGACGACATGAGACCATTGGCCTTTGCTGCAGCCGCCCTCGTCGCGGCCTGCTTCGCCGCGACCGCGAGCACCGCCGCGACGGCGGCCGGGGCGGTCGCCGCCGACTACGGCGCGTTCCACCTCGACCCCGTCGACGGGCGGATCGCCTATCTCGACGGCGCCATCGAGGAGCATGCCGCCGACGATTTCGATGCGATGGTGAAGGCGCACCCGGACCTTGCGCTCCTCGTCCTCGACAGCCCCGGCGGGCTGACCGAGCAGGCGCGCGTGATCTCGGAATTCGTCTACGCGCTCGGCATCGATACCTTCATCCCGGAAGGGTCGGGGTGCTATTCGGCCTGCAGCACCATCTTCTTCGGCGGCGCGCGGCGCATCGCCGTGGGCGAGCTCGGCGTTCACCGCAGCTACTCCGACGAGCGCTTCCAGAACCCCGACGACATCGCCCTGCTCCTCGGCTTCACGCTGGAATCGTGGATGCACTACGGCATCCCGCTCGGCGCGATCCTCGCCACCTACCGGACGCCGAACGAGGACATCCACGTCTTCACGGCGGACGAGGTGGCGGAGATCAACCGCGGCACTCTGATGTCGCTCAACCGGATGAGCGAGGACCTTCTCGCCCGCATCGCGGCCACCGCGGGCGTCCGCTACGTGGCGCTCGACCGGAATTTCGACGTCGAGGGCGAGTTCCGCGGCAACCTCGTCTGGGAGCCCGCGGGCACGCCGGAAGCCCCGACGCTCGCGGCGCGCATCGCCATCGCCGAGGCCGGGCTCGACGTCGCGATCGAGATCGGCCGCCTCGGCACGGACGGCGCGACGTTCATCGACCTCGCCTTCACGCGCGGCGACGAGCTCGCCACCGAGTACATCGAGCGCCTCTCGGTCGATACCGTCGCCGGCAACATCGTCGATTTCGTCGGCTCGGTCGTGGCGACCGGACCGAGCAGTTTCCGCATCGTCCTCCCGGCGCTGTGGGCGGCGCGGAACGACGAGCTTCTCTTCGATCAGCGCGGCTTCAACCTCGTCTTCAGCTACCACGACGGCACCGGCGGGGCGCTCCTCATCGACAGGCTGAGCGCGGACGAGGTGGTCTTCGCCGACGCTGCGGCGGCGTGGCGGCGGCCGCTGCCCGATCCGGCGACCGCAACGCCAGCCGTCCTCACCTTGCCGCCCGACCCGCCCAAGGTCGACGCGCCGCAGGTGGCGGACGGCACCGCGACCTGGGCGTTCGACACCGCCTCGCGCCAGGCCGTCGTGACGTTCCGCTTCCCCGACGCCGACGTGTGGGGGAGGGCCGCGATCGGCCGGCTCGCCGGCCTGCCGTCGATCAAGGTGCAGGCGTCGAGCTGGTCCTATCCCGCGGCGATCCTCCATGACGGCTTCGTCAGCCTCGAAGGCATCGCCATCCGGCCCGACGCCGACGGTGCGGCCGTCCCGCTCACCGGCGACCTCCTCCATCGCGGCTTCAGCCTTCAGGTCGGCGATACCGACGTTGCGGCGCTCCTCGAAGCGGGCTGGATCGAGCTCACCTTCGCCAATGACGACGGTACGCTGTCCACCGTTGCGGTGGCGCTCGACCCGGCGGCCGACGCCGTCCTGGCGCAGCTGTTCGCGGAGTTCGCCGATGCGCCCTGACCGATCCCGCCCGCTTCTCGCGGCACTCGCCGCGTTCGTCCTGGCGATCGTCTTCGGCGTCGCGGCGTCCGCGCCGGCCGGCGCGCAGCCCGCTTCGCCGCCCGCGAAAACGCCCGCGGCCCCGGCCAACCCCTGGGTGTTCGACGCTTCCGAGCCCACCGTGCTCCGCCTCGACGGCACGATCGCCGCCGGCTCGGCCGACGCCTTCGAGGCGGCGCTTGCGGCCCATCCCGGCATCACCACGCTCGTCCTCCGCGGGGACGGGGCATCGCAGGCCGAGACGATCGCGATCGCGACGCGGGTCCGCGATCTCCGCCTGTCGACGCGGATCGAGGCCGGCGACTACTGCTACCTCGCCTGCGGCATCGTCTTCCTCGCCGGCCCGGAGCGGGTGGCGGAAGGCATCCTCTGCGTCGCCGTCCTCTTCGCTGACACGGTCGACCTCGAGCGGGCGCAGCTCGACCTCGCCGATTTCATCGAGCTGGTGATGTCGTTCGACCTGACGCCGGAGCTTCTGTCCTCGGTCGTCGAGACGTCGTCGGGCGGCGCCTACTGCTTCTCCCCGCACGAGATCGCCCGGTTCGGCGTCGACGCGCCCGTCCGCAACGCGCCCGACGGCTGGAACGCCACTCCCTACGCCGTCCTCTACGAGCAGCCGCACGAGGACGCGCCCGAAGGCACCGCCTGGCCGAGCTTCACGGCGGTGTCGCACTGGTCGCTCGAAGAGGGCACGAACGGGCCGGAAATCCGCCTCGTCGCGGAGGTCCCCGATCTCGGGATCACCGTGACCGTCACGATCGCCGCCGACCCTGCCGTCACCGACCGCGACAATCGCGGCACCCTCGTCACGCTCCGCGCCGAGACGCCGGAAGGCTTCCACGGCGGCGGCATCGGCACGCTCGACGCCCTCCTGTCGCGCGTCAACGAGGCGACGGCCGGCATCGGCGGCTTCTACGACGCCCGGCCCACCGGCAATCCCGGCGAGTTCACGGTGCATGTCGAGGGCGATCTCGCCTGGCCGTTCGCGCGCGTCCACTTCTCGCGGCGCTGGCTGAGTTTCATCCTCGGCTACGAGACCGGCTCGCGGAACGAGCTCCTGATCGAAGTCGGCGAGGAGGGCCGCGCCGTGATCGATCAGGCCTACACCGCGTGGGACGCCATGGCGCCTGCGACGCCGCCGGCGCGACCCGCCAAGCAGTGACGCGCGCCGCCGTCGCGCCTTGCGACAACCGTGAGGCGCTCCGCCGCACGGAATGCTAGGATGGCCCGGCCGGGGGATGGGCGTCGTGCGCGGCTCTCGAACGAAGGGCGCGCGGTTCCACTGTTCACGAAGGAGCTATCGGATGGGTGTTTCGATGAAACGTGCCGGCGCGGTTTCGCGCGGCCTGCGGCTCGGTGTTGCGGCGGCGGCGCTGCTTCCGGCCGTCCTCGCCACGCCGACCCTCGCCCAGAAGGGGCCGGCGGCGGGCCGGGACGTCATCGACGAGGGCTACAATCTCTGCCTCGATGCGGTCGCGGGGCTCGACTACCTCCGCCAGTCCCTGAACGCGGCCGGCTGGACGATCGACGACGACGCCAACTACGGCCCCTACCAAGTCTACATCAACGCCTCGATCGTCGGCGACGGCACGACCGGCGACCGCTACCTCTACGCCACCGTCGAGACCTACCCGACGATCGACCTCGTCTACTGCACCTATGAGGTCGAGGGCGCCTACTCGGTGGCGGACTACGGCCTCCTCAGCGCCTACGGCCTCGACGGCGAATACCAGGACCTCGAGGACGGCACCTACGGCGTCTGGGAAGTGGCCGACGAGGCCGGCGGCCAGCTGTGGCTCCTCCAGGCGCAGCAGGACTACCTCTACTTCCAGCTCGACTGGGTCGGTCCGGGTTACCGCGACACGCCGGCGACCGGCGGCAAGTAGGAACGCCATCGGCGGGGCCGCACCGGGCGGCCCCGTTCATCTGCCAGTCGGGTTGGGGTGGTATGGTCGCGCGCCGGCGTGGCCCCGCCCGCCGTTCCTGGAGGGAATTCCATGATCCGATTCGATGTTCGCGGGCGCTCCGGCGTCCTGGCGCTGGCGACGGTCGCGGCGGTCGGCCTCGCGACCGCGCCTGCTCTCGCCCAGAAGACGCCGCGCCAATCCCCGATGATCGCGACTGCGTTCGAGGATGCCTACGCCTACTGCATGAACGTGGTCGACGACCCCGGCATGGCGCTCGACACCTTCGCCGGCATGCCGGGCTGGGAGGCCGACGAGCCGTACATGATCGGCACCACCTACCTCTCCGTCAGCGCCTCGTACTATGCCGAGGGCGGCGAGGCGTACTTCTCGGCCCAGGTCGAGACGTATCCGACGGTGATGAGCGTCTCCTGCAACTACGACGTCTACGGCAACGTCAACAATGTGGACGTCGCAGCCCTCGTCGAGCCCTACGGCTTCGACGGCGTGGTCGAGATCGGCGAGGACGGCGGCACCTACGGCGTCTGGGAACTCCTCCTCGACGACGGGCTCCTCCTCTTCCGCATCGAGAAGTACGAGGGCAGCCTCTACATCATGATCCACTGGCTCGGCGACCCGCCCGCCGGCGGCCTGACGGAGCCGGCGAAGGGCTGATCCGGCCTGCTGCCGGGACGCTGCGGGACTGAGGTGCGGCCCCAGCCACGGCATCTACACTGAACCTCCCCCTTGCGGGGAGGCGGAAGGCGGCAAGCGCGCCGCCTTCGGAGGGGGCTCGGCCTCCCGCCGAAAGCCGCGCGGCTCACCCCCTTCCGAACCGGCAAGCGCCGGTTCGACCTCCCGCAAGTGGGAGGTTCAAGGATCAGGCCGTGCCGACCCCTAGATCCAGGGACGGCTCGTGGCGGCGCGCTCTTCGAACGACGAAATCTTGTCCTTCTTCGCGAGCGTGAGGCCGATGTCGTCGAGGCCGTTGAGGAGGCAGTGCTTCTTGAAGGCGTCGATCTCGAAGTGCACCACGCCGCCGTCGGGGCCGTGGATTTCCTGCTTCTCGAGGTCGATGGTCAGCGTTGCGTTGGCGCCGCGCTCGGCGTCGTCCATGAGCCTGTCGAGGACGTCCTTCGGCACGACGATCGGCAAGATGCCGTTCTTGAAGCAGTTGTTGTAGAAAATGTCCGCGAACGAGGTCGAGATGACCGCGCGGATGCCGAAATCGAGCAGCGACCACGGCGCATGCTCGCGGCTCGAACCGCAGCCGAAATTGTCGCCGGCGACGATGATGCTGGCCTTCCGGTAGGCCGGCCGGTTGAGGACGAAGTCGGGGTTCTCCGTGCCGTCCTCGTTGTAGCGCATCTCGGCGAACAGCCCCTTGCCGAGCCCGGTCCGCTTGATCGTCTTGAGGTAATCCTTCGGGATGATCATGTCGGTGTCGACATTGAGGATCGGCAGCGGCGCGGCGACGCCGGTGAGGGTGGTGAAGGGCTGCATGGTCTTCGCCTCGCGATGAGAGGGGTCTCAGATGCGTCGCGTGGCGCGGCCCGTCAAGCCGTGAAGAGGGCCGGTCCCGCAGGCGGCGGGACCGGCCCTCGGCTCTACCGGAACGGCGGCGCCCCGCCGGGGCCACCGAAGCCGCCCGCTGCGGCGTCGGCCGTGGTGACGGTCGCGACCGTGGTTCCCGCACCATACCCAGTGGCGCCGTAGAGACCGTCTACGGCCTCTCCCGCCGCGGTTCCTCCGAGCTGCACTTCGTACTGAATCCCGTCGGCGAGGGACGGCGCGCTGAAGACGAGGCTCTGGAAGTCGATCGACGGGGCGAAGACGAGGAGGGGCTCGGTTCCGACAAGGACGGCCGTTACGGTTCCCGAGGATTGCGCCGAGGAGAAGCTCGTGGCGATGGATTCCTGTGCGCCGGCGATCCGCGTCATCCCGAGCCCCGACGATCCGGTCGCGATGACCGTGCCGCCGTCGATGGTAACGCCGCCATCGGCATCGAGGCCGCTGTTCATGTCGGCGAGGGCGCCGAGCGCGATCACGGTGCCGCCGGTGATGACGATGGTGCCGTTGGAGTCGATACCGTCGCCTGCGACCGTGTCGACGAAGAGGGAGCCGCCGGAAACGGTGATGACGCTGACGCCGTCGTTGTTGGCGTTGACGCCGTCCTCCTCCGCATGGACGCGCACCGAGCCGCCGGCGAAGGTGATGTGCATCTCCGACGAGATGCCCTCATAGGTCGCATCGACCGCGAGGCTGCCCGAGCCGCCGATGGTCAGCGACGGCCGGCTGAAGAGGGCGGCGTCGTATTCGCTGTCGCCGCCATCCGTGAGGCTGTTGTCGGTCCCCTCCGCGAGCGTGACGGTCGCGCTGGCGGCGTCGAGGACGAGGATGGCGGGACCGTCGGCATTGGTGATGTGGGCGCCGGCAAGGACGAGCTCGACCGTGCCAGCCGGCGCGTCCACGGTGATCATGCCGTCGGCGACCGTGCCGGTGATGGTGTAGACGCCGGCTTCGCTGATGGTCACGCCGTCGGCCGATACCGTAGCGCCCGCGCCAGCCACGACGGTCTCGGCGCCGAGGGTGATCGTGGTGGCGTTGGCAGTCTGGGCGGTCGCGGAAGCCGCGATCGCCGCCGACAGCACGAGCGCCGAAACGCCTGCGAGGAACTTCATGATGGTTCTCCTGAGGGAGCGGGGGAGTCCGCTGATCCCGATATGGGGCGGGTCCGAACCCACGGAAGCTGGCGCGCGCCGGCCATTTGTCTCGACCTGTCGCGCCTGCGTCGTGTCGGGCGCCGGTTCGCGTCGAGGCCGCACAAGCCCCCGGACGCATCGTCCGCCGGCCGATTGTGCGGCGGCTGATACAATTTCGATGGGAAGGGCCCGGCTCGCCGGCGGTCACTTGGATCGAAAGCGCCGGAGGCGACGCGTAGACCGCTGATCGGCCGTGCCAGCACGCGACCGCGGAGGAGCTACCCCGCCGCCGCCTCGATCGCTTCCATGTCGTCGTCCGAGAGGCCGAAATGGTGGCCGATCTCGTGGACGAGGACGTGGGTGACGATCGTCCCCAGCGTTTCCTCGTGCTCGGCCCAATAGTCGAGGATCGGCCGGCGGTAGAGCCAGATCAGGTTCGGCATCCGCCCGGTGTGCGGCGTCGCGGAATCGTGCGCCATCCCGACGCCGGTGAAGAGGCCGAGGATGTCGAACGGCGTCTCGGCACCGAGTTCGTCGAGGACGTCGTCGTCGGGGAACTCGGCGACGCCGATCCGGACCTCGCCGATCTGCCGCCGGAACGTCGCTGGCAGTTGCGTGAGAGCGACACGGCCCATCGCCTCGAGATCGTCGAGGGAGGGGGCGGCGCGGTCGGTCCAGTCGATCTTGGAGGCCATCAGATCAGGTCGTCCACGGTCACGCCAAGGGCTTCCGCTATTCGCCGGTAGGTCGCCACCGTGCCGTCGCGGCGACCCGTTTCGATCTGGGAGAGGTATGACTGCGCGATCCCTGCTTTCTCTGCGAGCGCCGTCGCAGTCAGGCCGCGATGCTCGCGCCATACGCGGACCGGGTTGTCGCCGCCCAATATGCGATCCACCATCGCCGCCGGAACAAGCTCTTCTTCACCCCTCGCTAGCCGTTCCTCGAACCCCGCCACGGCGGCAAGGTCCTCGGCGTCCTCGGCGGCTTCGACGAGTGCGTTGTACTCGGCCTCCGGCAGAACGACCATCCGTTCGCCTGAAGGCGTGACGATCACCTGCTTAGTCATAGGCGCTCCCTCTGGGCGCTATCCGCTTCACCGCAATGACCCGGCCGTCCTCTGTGAAGATCACTCGCCAGTCACCTACCCGTAGGCGCATCTCGCGCCCGGCACCCTTCAGTGCCTTTACGTTGTTCGCGAGCGACGACGGATCCACCGCATACTGTTGGAGCTTGGATCGGATCGTCGCCGCGGTGTTGCGAGGCATCCGCGTCAAGGTCCGCAGCGCGTCCCGGCTGAAGGTCAGCTCAAGAATTGCCACGCGCCCATCCTAACATAGTCCCATAGCGAATAGCTATGAACCTAATGTCCGAAATGCGATAGCGGCGAAACGCTACGCCGCCCGCGGCCACTCCCGGATATCCACGAACCGCCCGGCGATCGCCGCCGCCGCCGCCATCGCCGGCGACACGAGGTGTGTGCGGCCCTTGAAGCCCTGGCGGCCTTCGAAGTTGCG
>JADLGL010000104.1 GCA_020849325.1 Bauldia sp.
GGCAGCTTCGGCCGATCGCTCGGCGCGAGATCGCCGTCGGTGTCGTCGGTGAGATCGGGAAGCGACACCGTGTTCGGGTTCTCGGGCAATCCCGGCGTGCCCGGCTCGTCGGGCATCGGCTGGGCGGCGCCGCGCCGCGTCGCCGGAAGTCCGCCGTCTTTCCTTGTCGTGTCGGTCATCTCTGCCTCCTTCGTCGAGACCTGACGACCAACGCCCGCACGCGGACGCGGTTGCCCTACCCTCCCGTACTGATGGCGGAATCGAAAGGGCCGCGAATTGCTCCGCGGCCCTTCTGTAGGTTCGAAAGCCCCCTCGCCTATTCGGCGGCGGGCGCCGCGAGTTCCGCGGCTTCGGCGTCCGACAGCTTCTTCCGCTCGTCGAGGATGAGCGTGTCGCGGTGCTTTGCGATCTCGCGGATCTGCTTGATCGTGCCGCCGGTGCCGGCCGGGATGAGGCGGCCGACGATGATGTTCTCCTTGAGGCCCTCGAGCGGGTCGACCTTGCCGTTGACCGCCGCCTCGGTGAGGACGCGGGTGGTCTCCTGGAAGGACGCCGCCGAGAAGAAGGAGCGGGTCTGGAGGCTCGCCTTGGTGATGCCGAGGAGAACGGGGGTCGCGACGGCGGGCTTCTTGCCCTCCGCAACGGCCTTCTCATTCGCCGCGTCGAAGTCGAGGCGGTCGACCTGCTCGCCCGAGAACAGCTCGGTCTCGCCGGCGTCGGTCACTTCGACCTTCTGCAGCATCTGACGGACGATCACCTCGATGTGCTTGTCGTTGATCGTCACGCCCTGGAGCCGGTAGACGCCCTGGATCTCGTTGACGAGGAAGGCCGCGAGTGCCTCCACGCCCTTGATCGCCAGGATGTCGTGCGGCGCCGGCGAGCCGTCGAGCACGTAATCGCCCTTCTCGACCGTGTCCCCTTCCTGGAGGTGCAGCTGCTTGCCCTTCGGGATGAGGTACTCGATCGGCTCCTGCGTCGTGTCGCGCGGCTCGATGATGATGCGGCGCTTGTTCTTGTAGTCGCGGCCGAAGCGGATCGTTCCATCGATCTCGGCGATGATGGCGTGATCCTTCGGACGGCGGGCCTCGAACAGTTCGGCCACGCGCGGCAGACCGCCCGTGATGTCGCGGGTCTTGGCGCTTTCCGACGGGAGACGCGCGAGCACGTCGCCCGGCGCCACCTTCGAGCCGGCCTCGACCGAGAGGATGGCTTCGGTCGCAAGGAGGTACCGCGCGTCCGTGCCACGGCTGAGCTTCACCGGCTTGCCCTTGGCGTCCTTGATCAGCACCGCCGGCTTGAGGTCGCCGCCGCGCGGATTGGCCCGCCAGTCGGTGACCACGCGCTTGGTGATGCCGGTCGATTCGTCGGCCGCCTCGGACACCGAAATGCCCTCGACGAGGTCTTCGAACTCGACCGTGCCGCCGACCTCGGTGAGGATCGGCCGGGTATACGGGTCCCACTCCGCGAGGCGCTGGGCGCGCTTCACGACGTCACCGTCGTCGACGAGGAGGCGCGAACCGTAGGCGACGCGGTGCGTGGCGCGCTCGGTCCCGTCCTTGTCGAGGATGGCGATCGCCATGTTGCGGCTCATCGCGATCAGCTTGCCGGAGGAGTCGCGGACGACGCTCCGGTTCTTGATCTTCACCGTGCCTTCGAAGTTCGATTCGAGGAACGACGAGTCGACGACGTTGGCCGCGCCGCCGATGTGGAACGTGCGCATCGTCAGCTGCGTGCCCGGCTCGCCGATCGACTGCGCCGCGATGACGCCGACGGCCTCGCCGATGTTCACCGGCGTGCCGCGGGCGAGATCGCGCCCATAGCACTTGCCGCAGACGCCGATCTTGGTGTCGCAGGTCAGCACCGAGCGGATGCGCGCGGTCTGGACGCCCGCCTTCTCCACCTGCTCGACGTGACGCTCTTCGATGAGCGTGCCCGCCTCGACCAGGACCTTGCCGGTCTGGGCGTCGACGATGTCCTCCGCGGCCGTGCGGCCGAGGATGCGCATGCCGAGCGTCGCCATGACCTGGCCGGACTCGACGACGGCCTGCATCTTGAGGCCGTTGGTCGTGCCGCAGTCCTCGACCGCGATGATCGAATCCTGCGCAACGTCGACGAGGCGGCGGGTCAGGTAGCCCGAGTTCGCGGTCTTCAGCGCGGTGTCCGCAAGGCCCTTCCGGGCGCCGTGGGTCGAGTTGAAGTACTCGAGAACCGAGAGGCCTTCCTTGAAGTTCGAGATGATCGGCGTCTCGATGATCTCGCCCGACGGCTTGGCCATGAGGCCGCGCATGCCGGCGAGCTGCTTCATCTGCGCGGGCGAACCGCGCGCGCCGGAATGGCTCATCATGTAGATGGAGTTCATCTGCTTCTGGCGGCCCTTGTCGTCCTTCTGGACCGCCTGAATGCCCTTCATCATCTCGCCGGCGACTTCGTCGGTGGCCTTCGCCCAGGCGTCGACCACCTTGTTGTACTTCTCGCCCTGCGTGATGAGGCCGTCATTGTACTGCTGCTCGTAATCCTTCGCGAGCTGCGAGGTCCGGTCGACGATCTTCGCCTTGCCGGCGGGAATGACCATGTCGTCCTTGCCGAAGGAGATGCCGGCCTTGAAGGCGTTCGAGAAGCCGAGCTGCATGATCCGGTCGCAGAAGATGACCGTCTCCTTCTGCCCGCAGAACCGGTAGACCTGATCGATGACCGCCGAAATCTCCTTCTTCGTCATCAGCTTGTTGACGATGTCGAAGGCGATGTTGGCGTTCCGCGGCAGGAGGTTCCCCAGCAGCATGCGGCCGGGCGTCGTCTCGTAGATCTTCGAGACCGCGTTCCCGTCCTTGTCGATGGTCTTGAACCGGCCCTTGATCTTGGTGTGCACGGTGATGACGCGGGCCGCGAGGGCGTGCTCGAGCTCGCCCATGTCGGAGAACGCCATCCCCTCGCCCGGCTCCCCCTCGGCCATGATCGAGAGGTAGTAGAGGCCGAGCACGATGTCCTGCGACGGCACGATGATCGGCGCGCCGTTCGCGGGGTGGAGGATGTTGTTCGTCGACATCATCAGGACGCGCGCTTCCAGCTGCGCCTCGAGGCTCAGCGGGATGTGCACGGCCATCTGGTCGCCGTCGAAGTCCGCGTTGAAGGCCGAGCAGACGAGCGGGTGCAACTGGATGGCCTTGCCCTCGATCAGGACCGGCTCGAACGCCTGGATGCCGAGCCGGTGCAGCGTCGGGGCGCGGTTGAGGAGGATCGGGTGCTCGCGGATGACTTCATCCAGGATGTCCCAGACCTCCGGCCGCTCCTTTTCGACGAGCTTCTTGGCCTGCTTGACGGTGGCCGAGAAACCCTTGGCGTCGAGGCGCGAGTAGATGAACGGCTTGAAGAGCTCGAGCGCCATCAGCTTGGGCAGGCCGCACTGGTGGA
>JADLGL010000105.1 GCA_020849325.1 Bauldia sp.
CCGCTGCCGAACTTCGTCCGCGGCGGCCTGTCGGACGGCTTCGTGAAGATGAGCCCCTACGGGCCGGCGGTCACGGCTGAAGCGGCTGCCGCCGCGGACGCCGTCAAGGCCGAGATGATGGCCGGCGGATTCTCGGTGTTCAAAGGCCCGCTCTACACCAACACCGGCACGCTCGTAATCCCGGACGGCACGTCCTACGTCGAGACGGACATCGCCCTCGAGAGCATGGACTACCTCGTCGAGGGCGTCATCGGGTCCACGAACTAGCGGAAGGTCGGGGCCCATGGTCCAGCTCGTCGGAGACGGCGGCGACGCGATTGCGCCACCGCCGCGGATCACCGGCAGGTCGGTCGTCGACTGGATCAGCCGCCGGGCGGAGGCGGTGGTCATCCCGCTCGGCGCGATCCTCGTCGGCATCGTCCTGTTCGGCGTATTCGTCGGGATCCAGGGCCACGACCCCTTCGAGTTCTACAACCTCATGTACACGGGCGGCTTCGGGCGGCAGCTCTCGATCGAGAACGCGCTGTCCCGCGCCGCACCGCTCCTCTTTGCGGCGCTCTGCGTCGCTCTCCCCGCCCGGCTCGGGCTCGTCGTCATCGGCGGCGAAGGAGCGATCGTGCTCGGCGGCCTCGCGGCCGCGGCCATCGCGCTGCCGCTGGCGGGCGCTCCCGCCTTCGTCGGCATTCCGGCGATGGCGCTCGCGGCGATGATCGTCGGCGGTCTCTGGATCGGCCTTGCCGGGGCGCTCCGCCACTATCGCGGCGTCAACGAGACGATCTCGAGCCTCCTCCTCGCCTATGTGGCGATCGCGCTGATGAACCAGATCGTCGAGGGTCCGCTCCGCGATCCGGCGAGCCTCAACAAGCCGTCGACCGCCCCGATCGCCGACCAGCTGATGGTCGGCAATCTCCCCGGCCTGAACGTCCACTGGGGCTTCGCGGTCGGCGTCGTCGCCTGCATCATCGCCTGGATCCTCATCGACCGGACCACCTGGGGCTTCTCGGCCCGCATCGCCGGCGGCAATGTCCGCGCGGCGCAGATCCAGGGCCTGCCCGTCGGCAAGCTCATCATCGGCTTCTGCGCCCTCGGCGGCGCGTTCGCGGGCCTTGCCGGCATGTTCGAGGTGGCGGCCGTCCAGTACAGCGCCAATGGCTCGCTCGCGGCGCGCTACGGCTACACCGGCATCCTCATTGCATTCCTCGCCCGCCACAACCCGCTGATGATCATCCCGTTCGCGATCCTCCTCGGCGGCATCGAGGCGAGCGGCGGCCTCATCCAGCGCCGCATGGGCCTTCCGGACGCCACGATCCTCGTCTTCGAGGGCCTCCTCTTCGTCCTGATCCTCATCAGCGAGACGTTCTACGGCCGGTTCCGGATCTTCAATCCCGAGAAGCGGAGGGCCGGCTGATGGAGACCGATCTCGGCTGGTGGGCGGTCCCCCTCGCCCTCATCGGCGGCGCGATCCGCATCTCGACGCCGTTCCTGTTCGTCAGCCTCGGCGAAACGATCACCGAGAAGAGCGGCCGCATCAATCTCGGCCTCGAAGGCACGCTCGTCTTCGGTGCCATGATCGCCTACGGCATGGCCTATCTCATCGGCGACGCCTGGACGCAGGCCGAAGTCGCGGCGGCGCTGGCGCAGGGCCTCCCGGCGCCCGACGTTTCCGCCCGCTCCTACCCGATGGCGGCATGGCTCGGCGTCGCCATCGCCGCGTTCGCCGGCGCCGTCTTCGGACTCGTCCACGGCCTCATCTGCTCGCTGAAGCGCGTCAACGACATCGCCGTCGGCATCGCGATGATGCTGTTCGGCATGGGCATCGCCTTCTATTTCGGCAAGCCGTTCATCGCCCCGGCGGCGCCCGACCTGCCGTCGATCCCGTTCGCCGGCTGGTCCGACATCGCGCAGGTCCGCGACGCCTTCAACGTCAACGTCCTCTTCATCATCGGCATCGCGCTCGCCGTGTTCCTGTGGTGGGCGTTCCGCAACACGCGGCTGGGCCTCATCCTCCGCGTCGTCGGCGACAGCGCCGACGCGGCCCGTGCGCTCGGCTACGACCTCAACCTCGTCCGGACGCTTGCGACCGCGGTCGGCGGCGCCTTCGCCGGCATCGCGGGCGCGTTCCTGTCGCTCTACTACCCCGGCAGCTGGAACGAGGGCATCTCATCGGGCCAGGGCCTGATGGCGGTCGCCCTCGTCATCTTCGCGCGCTGGAACCCGATCGCGTGCTTCTGGGCGGCCATGCTGTTCGGCGGCACGAGCGCGCTCGGCCCGGCGCTCCAGGCCGTGGGCGTCACCGGCGGCTACTACCTCTTCAACGCGGCGCCCTACATCCTCACGCTCGGCCTCATGATCGCCACGTCCTCGAAGAACCGGGCGATGGCGGGCGCGCCCGGCGAACTCTCGATCACACGCTAGGAGGCACCGATGAGCGGACTGGGCGGGCTGAACAAATCGCCGAACGGGGTCGTCATCGGCCTCGTCCAGCTGCAGTTGCCGACGATCGTCACCAAGGCCGATCTCGCGGCGCAGACGGCGAAGATCGTCTCGCTCGTCGGCAAGGCGCGGCGGAATCTCTCGGGCATGGACCTCGTGGTCTTTCCCGAATACGCGCTGCACGGCCTCTCGATGGATACCAACCCCGCCATCATGTGCCGGATGGAGGGGCCGGAGGTCGCAGCGTTCCGGAGCGCCTGCGCCGTCAACCGCATCTGGGGCTGCTTCTCCATCATGGAGTTCAACCCGCACGGCAACCCGTACAATGTCGGCCTCGTCATCGACGATCTCGGCGAGATCCGGCTCTACTACCGGAAACTCCACCCGTGGGTGCCGGTGGAGCCGTGGGAGCCCGGCGACGTCGGCATCCCGGTGATCGACGGGCCGAAGGGCTGCAGGCTCGGCCTCATCATCTGTCACGACGGCATGTTCCCCGAGATGGCGCGCGAATGCGCCTACAAGGGCGCCGAGATCATGATCCGGACCGCCGGCTACACCGCGCCGATCCGCGACGCGTGGCGTTTCACCAACCAGTCGAACGCGTTCTGCAACCTCATGGTCACGGCGAATGTGTGCATGTCGGGCTCCGACGGCACGTTCGATTCCATGGGCGAAGGGATGATCGTCGATTTCGACGGGACGATCATCGCGCATGGCACGTCCGGCCGCCCGGACGAGATCATCACCGCCGAAGTCCGCCCCGACCTCGTCCGCGAAGCGCGCGCCGGCTGGGGCGTCGAGAACAACATCTACCAGCTCGGGCACCGGGGTTTCACGGCGGTGCTGGGGGGCGCCCAGGACTGCCCGTACACGTTCATGCAGGACATGGTCGCCGGGCAGTACCGGCTGCCATGGGAGGACAGCGTGCGGGTTACGGACGGGACGATCTCAGGGTTCGACAAGCCGACCCGTCTCTACCGGAATTCCATCACTGCGGAGGCTGCCGAATGACTTTCCCGCCCGACCGCACGCCGAAATGCGCCCCGGAGCATCGCCTCCATGTGACGGCCGGCGTGGCCGCCCCGGCATCACCTGCCCGGCGTGAGCCTCCGACCGACGACAACGGTGCCTACGTCTTCTCGATGCACACGCTGGAACCGGAGGATCGGTCGTGAAGAGCGTTGCAACCGCGTTGGCCGCCGACGAGGACACCGGTGCATACGTCACCGCCGAGCCGTATCCCTGGCCGTACAATGGCGATCTCCGGCCGGAGAACACCGCCCTCATCGTCATCGACATGCAGACCGATTTCTGCGGCCGGGGCGGGTATGTCGATGCGATGGGGTACGACCTCTCACTGGTGCGGGCGCCGATCGAGCCGATCCGGCGCGTGCTCGCGGCGATGCGGGCGGGCGGCTACCACGTCATCCATACCCGCGAGGGCCATCGCCCCGACCTCGCCGACCTTCCCGCCAACAAGCGCTGGCGCTCGCGGCGGATCGGGGCCGGCATCGGCGACGTGTCGCCGGCAGGGAACGGGCTCATCCTCGTCCGCGGCGAGCCGGGCTGGGAGATCATCCCCGAACTCGCCCCCCTCCCCGGCGAGCCGATCATCGACAAGCCCGGCAAGGGCTCGTTCTGCGCGACCGACCTCGAGCTGATCCTCCGGCAGAAGGGCATCGAGAACATCGTGCTGACCGGCATCACCACCGATGTCTGCGTCCACACCACGATGCGCGAGGCGAACGACCGCGGCTTCGAGTGCGTGATGCTCGAGGATTGCTGCGGCGCGACCGACTACGGCAACCACCTCGCGGCGCTGAAGATGATCAGGATGCAGGGCGGCGTGTTCGGCGCCGTGGCGACGTCCGAGGCCTTTGTGCGGGGGCTGCCATGAGCGTCGCCGAGGTCCTCGAATTCCCCGTCGAGGCGCCGCCGCCCGCGGCGATCGGGAGCGCCGCCTTCTCGGTCGAGACGATCGGCATGACGAAGCGCTTCGGCAGTTTTGCGGCGCTCGACGACGTGTCGATCAGGGTCCGCGCAGGAACCGTCCACGCCCTCCTCGGCGAGAACGGCGCCGGGAAATCGACGCTCGTCAAATGCATCATGGGCTTCTACCAGCCCAGCGCCGGCCAGCTCCTGATCAACGACAGGGAGACGGTGATCAAATCGCCGAAGGACGCGCATACGAGCGGCCTCGGGATGGTCTACCAGCACTTCACGCTGATCCCGTCGCTCACGGCGATGGAAAACCTCGTCATCTCGCGCCCGCACGTGCCGCCGGTGATCGACTGGGGCAAGGAGCGACGGGACCTCGAAGCGTTCCTCGCGAACATGCCGTTCCGCGTGCCGCTCGACACGCCGATCTCGGAGCTTGCGGCCGGGCAGAAGCAGAAGCTCGAAATCCTCAAGCAGCTCTACCTCCGCTCGAAGTTCCTCATCCTCGACGAGCCGACCTCGGTGCTGACGCCCGGCGAAGCCGAGGAGGTGCTCGGCCTCCTCAAAGGCATGGCGAACAGGGGCGAGCTGACGATCCTGATGATCACCCACAAGTTCCGCGAGGTGGAGGCGTTCTGCGAGGACGTGTCGGTGCTCCGGAAGGGCAAGCTCACCGGCACCGGGAAAGCCGCCGATCTCACGCGCTCGGACATGGCGACGATGATGATCGGCGAGAAGACGCTGAACAAGGTCGCCGAGCGCGAGGGCGAGCCGGACACCGGCAAGCCCATCCTTCGCCTCGAAGACTTCGTCGTCGACGACCGTACCGGGCTGAAGACGACGAACATCGAAACCCTCGCGGTCCACTCCCGCGAGATCGTCGGCATCGCCGGCGTTTCGGGCAACGGGCAGAAGGAGCTCGCGGAGGCGCTCGGCGGACAGCTGACGCTGAAGAAGGGCAAGGTCAGCGTCGATGGCGCGCGCTACTCCGGCAGGCGCGAGGAATCGCGCTCGCACCAGGTGCGCTTCATCCCGGAGGAGCCGCTGCGGAATGCCTGCGCGCCGCGGATGTCGGTGGCCGAGAACCTCTCTTTCCGCACCTTCGACGAGGCGGGCGAGAAGCAGGTGGTCTGGCTCCGGCAGGGCCGCATCCGCGCCTATGCGAGGGAGCTCGTCCGCCGTTTCGGCGTGAAGACCGCCTCGATCGCGGCGCCCATCGCGACGCTGTCGGGCGGCAACGTCCAGCGCGCGGTGCTGGCGCGGGAGCTCACGGGCTACGTCGAGCTCCTGATCGTCACCAACCCCTGCTTCGGCCTCGATTTCGCCGCCGTCGCCGACATCCGCTCGCAGATCGTCGCGGCCCGCAATCGCGGCGCCGCGGTCCTCCTCATTTCCGAGGACCTCGACGAAATCCTCGAACTGTCCGACCGCATCATGGTGATGTCGGAAGGCAGGATCGTCTACGAGACCCCGAGCGCCGGGGCCGACGTCATGGTGATCGGGCAGCACATGGCGGGGCACCACTGACGATGGCCGTCATCCACGCCGATCCCTTCGACATCGACCTCGACCCCGCGAAGACGGCGCTCATCGTCATCGACATGCAGCGCGACTTCATCGAGCCCGGCGGCTTCGGCGAGAGCCTCGGCAACAACGTCGCCCTCCTCCAGGCGATCGTGCCGACCGTCGGGAAGCTCATTGCCGGCTTCCGCGCCGCCGGCGTGCCGGTGATCCACACGATGGAATGCCACAAGCCCGACCTCTCGGACTGCCCGCCGTCGAAGCGCGAGCGCGGCAGCCCGTCGCTCCGCATCGGCGACGAGGGCCCGATGGGGCGGCTCCTCATCTCGGGCGAACCGGGCACGGCGATCATCGACGCGCTCGCGCCGCTCGCTTCCGAGATCGTCATCGAGAAGCCCGGCAAGGGCGCGTTCTACGCGACCGAACTCGGCGACGTCCTGAAGAAGCTCGGCACGAAGCAGCTCGTCTTCGCCGGCGTGACGACCGAGGTGTGCGTACAGACGACGATGCGCGAGGCGAACGACCGCGGCTTCGACGTCGTCCTCGCGGTGGACGCGACCGAGAGCTATTTTCCCGAGTTCAAGGCGGCGACGGTGGCCATGGTGCGGGCGCAGGGCGCGATCGTCGGGTGGACGGCCTCGACCGACCAGGTGGTCGGAGCCCTTCGTGGCTGATCCGGTGTCGTTCGCCAATCTCATCGCCGGCGGCTGGAAGGAGGCGGCGTTCGGGCCGTTCCGGCCCGGCGTCGACATCTGCCGCCTCGCCGGCGACCCGGCCGGCGCGTCGGTGGCGCTGCTCAGATACGAGCCGGGCGCGCGGGTGCCGCTCCACGAGCACCTCGGGCTCGAAACGATCCTCGTCCTCGCCGGCGTCCAGTCCGACGATCGCGGGCGCTACGCGGCGGGCTCGATGGTGGTGAACCCGGCCGGGTCGCGACACCGCGTGTGGTCCGACGAAGGCTGCGTCGTGCTGATCCTGTGGGAGAAGCCGGTGCGGATTCTGGAAGAATGACGCCCGGCCTTCGCTCCGTCCCGCCGGTTTCCTCCGATGCGTTCTTCCACGTCCGTGCCGCCCGATGATCGACGTCACTACTCTCCCCTTCACGATCCCCGCGCTCCGCGCCGCCTACGCCGCCGGCCTGACGCCGCGCGCGGTGGTCGAGGAAGTCCTCCGCCGGCTCGAGGACGCCGACGATCCCGGCATCTTCATCTCGCTGGCGTCGCGGGACGACGTCGAGGGCGCGGCGATCGCGCTCGGCGGGTTCGATCCGGCGCGGCCGCTGTGGGGCATCCCGGTGGCCGTGAAGGACAACATCGACGCGAAGGGCTTCCCCACCACCGCGTCGTGCCCGGCGTTCCTGTACTGGCCGCAGGAGGACGCCGCCTCGGTCGCAAAACTTCGGGCGGCCGGGGCGCTCATCATCGGGAAGACCAATCTCGACCAGTTCGCGACCGGCCTCGTGGGGGCGCGGACGCCCTACGCGGTGCCAAAGAACCCGCTGATGCCGGGCCATGTGCCGGGCGGTTCTTCATCGGGTTCAGCGACCGCCGTCTCGCGCGGCATCGTGGCGCTTGCGCTCGGGACGGATACCGCGGGCTCGGGACGGGTGCCGGCCGCGTACAACAACATCGTCGGCCTCAAGCCGACCTTTGGCGCCGTTTCGGCGCGCGGCATGGTGCCGGCGTGCCGGACGCTCGACTGCGTCTCGGTGTTCGCGCACACCGTCGACGACGCATGGACGGCGTTCGAGGTGATGCTCGGCCCCGATGCCGGCGACGCCTATTCGCGCGCCCTCCCCGCCGCGCCGGCGCAGCCCCCGGCGGTCCGGATCGGGGTGCCGCGGGCGGAGGACCGCGTCTTCTTCGATCCGGACGCTGAAGCCGCGTTCGATGCGACGCTGCAGGTGGCCGAAAGCCTCGGGGCAACGCTCGTTTCGATCGATTTTGCACCGTTCTTCGAGACCGGCACGCTCCTCTATGGCGGCCCGTGGGTTGCCGAGCGCCACGCCGCGATCCGGACCTTCTTCGCCGAACACGCGGGCGATCTCCTTCCGGTGACGCGCGAGATCATCGGCCGCGCCACCCATCTGTCGGCGTCTGACGCGTTCGACGGGCTCTACCGGCTGAAGGCGCTCGCGGGCCGCGCAGCGGCGGCAACCGCCGGGATCGACATGCTGATCGTCCCCTCGGTACCGGGGCTGTGCTGGCTCGACGAGGTGGCAGCCGATCCCTTCGGCGCCAATGCGCGGCTCGGCACCTACACCAATTTCGTCAACCTCCTCGACATGTGCGCCCTCGCCGTCCCGGCCACGCCGCGGCGCGATGGCCGGCCGCACGGCGTGACGCTGATCGGCCGGCGCGGCAGCGACGCTGCCCTTGCCGCCTTTGGCCGGCGCATCCACGCCGCGACGGGCGAGCGGCTCGGGGCCACCCCCTGGCC
>JADLGL010000106.1 GCA_020849325.1 Bauldia sp.
CCGCGGCGCAGCGTCATTTGACGCCGCCCTGCAACGGGCGTAATCCACGCGCCGTTCCGTGGTCCATTTGAGCCGGCCGGCTTGCAGCCACGTAAAAGAAGTCGCTAAAGGGCCGGGGTGAATTGCGCCCGGTCCGATCTTTCGGCCGGGTTTTTTGTTGCCCGATCGCAGGCGGGCGGGAGACGGACGATGGTGGACACGCGGGCGGTGGCTGACTGGCACCCGGCGACGAAACTGGTGCATGGCGGGGCGGAGCGGTCGCAGTTCGGCGAACTCTCCGAGGCGCTCTACCTCACGCAGAGCTACGTCTATCCCAATGCCGAGGCCGCCGAGGCGCGCTTCACGGGCGCCGATCCCGGCTACGTCTACTCACGCTACGCCAACCCGACGGTGCGCATGTTCGAGGAGCGGATGGCGCTTCTCGAAGGCGCCGACGACGCCCGCGCCACCGCCTCGGGCATGGCCGCCGTGACCGTGGCGCTGATGGCGCTCCTCCGTGCCGGCGACCACATCGTCTCGGCGCGTGCCCTCTTCGGCGGCTGCCTCTACATCGTCGAGGATTTCCTGCCGCGCTTCGGCGTCACGTCCACGCTCGTCGACGGCCGAAACCTCGACGAATGGCGCGCCGCCGTCCGGCCGAACACCAAAGCCTTCTTCCTCGAAAGCCCGACCAACCCGACCCTCGAACTCGTCGACATCGCGGCGGTGGCGACGATCGCGCACGAGGCGGGCGCAAAACTCGTCGTCGACAACGTGTTCGCGACGCCCCTCCAGCAGCACCCGATCCAGCTCGGCGCCGATGTCGTCGCCTATTCGGCGACGAAACACATCGACGGGCAGGGGCGCTGCCTCGGCGGCGTGGTCCTGGGCGATGCGGCGTTCATCCAGGCGGCGCACGCCATCCTGAAAAACACCGGCCCGTCGATGAGCCCGTTCAACGCCTGGGTGCTCCTGAAAGGCCTCGAAACCCTGCCGCTCCGCGTCGAACGCCAGACGCAGAACGCCGCCATCCTCGCCGACGCCATCGGCGCCCATCCGGCGGTAACGCGCGTCCTCTACCCCGGCCGGAAGGACCACCCGCAATTCGACCTCGCCCAGCGCCAGATGAGCGGCGCCTCGACGATGATCGCCTTCGAGGTGAAGGGCGGCCGGGCCGAAGCCTTCAGGGTGGAAAACGCCCTCCGCCTCATCTCGATCTCGAACAATCTCGGCGACGCCAAGAGCATCATCACCCACCCGCCGACGACGACCCACCAGCGCCTGACGCCGGAAGCCCGCGCACGGCTCGGCATCGGCGAGGGAATGCTGCGGCTGTCGGTGGGGCTCGAGGACGCGCGCGACCTCGTGGCGGACATGACGCGCGCGCTGGATACCCTGCTGTAGCGGGTGCCCGTGCAGCCCGATCGCAGGAGGCCGTTGCGTCTCGACCCTCTACCCGCCTGGCGGGGAGAGGGCTTTGAAGCTTGGTGAGCGGAGCGAGCCTAGCGAAAAGGGTGAGGGGGTTTTCGCGGGCTCGTACGGGCGGAAAATCCCCCTCACCTCCAGCCCTAACCTCGGCTTCGCCTCGGCAAGGGCTGAAGCCTCTCCCCGCCCGGCGGGGAGAGGGGACCCAGGCCGACGGTAACTGCGAGCGACATGACGCGCGCGAGATCACTCCGGCGTGCCGCCCGAATTGTCGGCTTGTCTCCGTCCGCCCGCTGGTCTAGAGCCGCCGCGCGTCAGAGCAGGCAGCGGCATGTACCGGACGACCACGCGTTCCATCCAGGTGACGGTTAAGCCGAATTTCCTTGGCGACCGCTCCTCGCCCGAAGAGTCCCGCTTCTTCTGGGCCTACACGATCGAGATCGTGAATCTCGGCCTCGAGACGGTGCAGCTCCGCTCGCGCGCCTGGCACATCACCGACGGCAACGGCCGGGCCCAGGACGTCACCGGCCCCGGCGTCGTCGGCAAGCAGCCGGTGCTGAAGCCCGGCGAGAGCTTCGAGTACACGAGCGGCTGCCCGCTCACGACGCCCTCCGGCATCATGGTGGGCACCTACGCGATGGAGACGGAGGACGGCGAGGCGTTCGACGTCGCCATCCCGGCGTTCTCGCTCGACGTCCCGAACGCGTCGCGGCAGCTGAACTAGGGCCGTAACGGCCGTCTTGCCGCGACACAATCAGCGTCGTCTTGGTCGGGCTTGTCCCGACCATCCACGCCTGGCTTCCCTCCTCGAAAGAAAGCCGTGGATGGTCGTGACGAGCACGACCATGACGATGTGGGGATTGTTTGGAGAACTACGCCGCCGCCGGGTCGTACAACGTGTGGAGCCGCCCCGCCGCGGCGCGGGCGAAGCGGAGGAGCATGGCGCGCCGCGTCGAGCTCGCCATCCGGTGCTCGGGCGCATGGCGAAAAATCTCGGCGCCGAACGCATCGGCCACGATCAGCCCGGCATCGCCCGGAAAAATGTCCGCCGGAACGTCGGGATGCGTTGCGAAGAAGAGGCGGTCGCAGTGGTGCCGGTATTCCGGCCATTTCAGGTCGCAGCGGAAATCCTCGACCGACGATTTCACCTCGACGATCCAGAAATCCCCGAGATCGTCGATCGCGACGACGTCCGCCCGCCGGCCGGAGGCGAGCGGCAGTTCCGTCACCATCACCATCCCCGAGGCGCGCAGCAGCCGCCCGACCCCGCGCTGAACCATCAGCGCCTTCTCGGACTGCCGCCCGTCGCGCGGGAGATCGAAGAGATCCTCGCCGAACATCGCGATCACTCTGCCAGCGCTGGGAACGAAAGGCAAACACCCGGCTATGCCGGGGCCTGTTCGCCCCACCGGTCGTGCAGCCACAGCCACTGCTCCGGATGCTCCCGCACCCAGCCCTCGATCACCGCGTTGATGCGTGCGGTCGCGCCGTCGACGTCCACCTTCCCCTCGGCATCGCGCGGCACGTCGACCGGCGGCGAGAGTTCCACGCGAAAGCGGCTGCCGGGGAGGCGGATGCAGCGGACGCCGAGGATGGGGGCGTCGAACTGGCGGGCCATGCGGGCGACGATCGGGTTCGATGGCGCGGGCCGGCCGAAGAACGGCACGACCGGGCCGCCCGGCATCCGCTGGTCCGACATCATGCAGAAATGGACGCCCGCCTTGAGCTCGCGCGCGATGCGGAGCGCGGCGCCCGGACCGGACGGCACGAGCTCCACGATATCGCCGCGCCAGCGCGCGAGCGTCTCCGTCACATGGGTGTTCCGCGGCACCCGGTAGAGCGTCGCGAGGCGGATGCCGAGGGAGGCGATCGCGCAGGGCAGCACCTCCCAATTGCCGAGATGCGCCGTGAAGGCCACGCTGACCTTGCCCGAGGCGACCACCGCCTCCGCATGCTCCCCGCCGACGAACTCGACGCGATCCGACAGGCCTTTGCGCGGATCGGTGGGGTCGCGGAGCGCCAGCTCGCGGAGGATCGGCAGCTCCGCCATCGTCCGCGTGAGGTTGTCCCACACGCCGGCGAGGATCGCCTCGCGCTCCGCCTCGCTCTTCTCGGGGAAGGCGAGCGCGAGGTTCCGCCGCGCCAGCCCCGTCTCGCGCACGCGCTTCGCGGCGAGGCGCGCCACGAAGCTCGCGAGCCTTCCGCCGTGACCCGGGCCGAGCCCCGTCAGGATCGCGCCGGCCGCGCGCACGCCGAAGGCGATCGAGCGCTGCACCGTCGGCCGGTGCGTCAGCTTCGCCGGCTTCGGCGTGGACGGCGCGGCGGGCGGAGCGGAGGGCGCCGGGTCGGTGGGGCGAGGAGGGGAGGAGGGGTCGGTCAGCGCGTGTGGTCCGGTTGCCAAAACCTTGTCCGCCCGGATCGGCCGTGGGACAAGCCCCGCCGAACCGGAAGCGCGACCGTTGGCCGAATCCAGAAACCGTCTCGCCGTCGTCGACGTCGCCCGCGGCGTCGCCATCGTCTCGATGGTCGGCTTCCATTTCACGCTCGACCTCGGGCCGGCGTTCTACGCCATCATCCCCGTGGACGCCGCGAGCCATCCGGTGCTCCGCTGGTGGGCGCATCTCACGGCGGGCGCGTTCCTCTTCCTCGTCGGCGTCGGGCTCGTCCTCGCGCACCGGAACGGCATCCGCTGGCGGCCATTCCTCCGCCGCCTCGTCATCATCGTCGCCGCTGCCGCCGCGGTCTCGATCGCGACCCGCATCTTCGTGCCTGGCATGTGGGTCCGCTTCGGCATCCTCCACGCCATCGCCGCCGCGAGCGTCCTCGGCCTCCTCTTCCTTCGCCTGCCGGCGTGGCTGACGCTCCTCGCCGCCGTCGCCGTCTTCGCCGCGCCGGGCTTCCTCGCCTCGACGGCGTTCATCAGCCCGTGGTGGATGTGGCTCGGCCTCACGCCCGACTGGGCGCTTCCCGCGATGTTCGACTACGTGCCGCTCCTCCCCTGGCTCGGCCCGACCCTCCTCGGCGTCGCCCTGACGAAGCTCGCCCTGTCCCGCGGCCTCGACGTCAGCTGGTCCGCCTGGCACCCCACCGGTGCCATCCCCCGCGCCCTCATCCTGGCCGGTCGCTGGAGCCTCGTGATCTACCTCGTCCACCAGTTGATCCTGCTGGCGCCGTATTTTGCCCTGGTCGCGCTGGCGCGGACGCCGCCGTTCCTTTAGCGGGACGGATGTGCTATCTTGCAAGGATGGCAAAGACGTTCGAACAGGCGGTCAAGGCGGTCCGCGAACTCCCCGAGGAGCAGCAGGAGGCCGCAGGGGTGGTCTTGCTCGATCACCTCGCAACAATGCAGGACTTTCAGCTTTCCGACGAACAGCTTGGTGAGGTCGAACGGCGTCTGGCTGATCCATCGCCGCAATATTTGACGCTCGCCGAAGTGAGGGACCGCTTCCGTCGCGGACAAGCGTGAAGGTTCGCTTCCGCAATCAGGCGTTTGCTGACCTCCTCGGCATTCATCGCTGGATCGCGCGCGAGGACACCCGCGCGGCCGACGAGGTCATCGTTCGCATTCTGGCCGGCGTAGAACGGCTCGGCGTGTTTCCGGGGATAGGTCGGCGGGGGACAAAGCCCCACGTTCGGGAGTGGTTGGTTAGGGGCCTTCCTTACGTCATCGTCTACAGGGGTCGATGAGGCAGCGGACGATCTGTCCGTCATAGGTATCTTCCATGCCGCTCGCGACCGACCGCTACGCGAGTTGGACTAGTCTAGCCCGGCGTCTTGTCCCCATACCGGCAGATGTCCGCGATCAGGCAGTGCGGGCAGTCCGGCTTCCGGGCGATGCAGACATAGCGGCCGTGGAGGATCAGCCAGTGGTGCGCGTGGAGCTTGAACTCCGCCGGCACCACGGCTTCGAGCCCGGTCTCCACCTCGGCCGGGTCCTTCCCCGGCGCGAGGCCCGTCCGGTTGGAGACGCGGAAAATGTGGGTGTCGACGGCGATCGTCGGCTCGCCGAAGGCGATGTTGAGGACGACGTTCGCGGTCTTCCGCCCGACGCCCGGCAGCGCTTCGAGCGCCGCCCGGTCGCGCGGCACCGTCGAGCCGTGCTCCGCGATCAGCTTTCGCGACAGGGCAATCACATTGTGCGCCTTGGTGCGGAAGAGGCCGATCGATTTGATCGCTTCCGTCAGCCCCGCCTCGCCGAGCGCCACCATCTTCTCCGGCGTGTCGGCCCGCTGGAACAGGGACCGCGTCGCGCGGTTGACCCCGGCGTCGGTCGCCTGCGCCGAGAGGACGACGGCGACGAGGAGCGTGAAGTCGTTGACGGATTCGAGCTCGCCCTTCGGCTCGGGGTTCGCCGCGCGAAATCGTGAGAAAACCTCCGCGATCTCGGCTTTCGTGAGCAGTGTCCGGCGCTTGCGGGCCGGCACGCCGCGGCCGGCGGCGGGGCGTGCGGCGCTGGGTTTGCGGGAATCGGCCATTGTCGATCTATACTGGGGGAATGGAGACAGGCACCATGGACGACGCCGATGGCGCGCCCATCTTCAGGGCGACGATCTCGCCATACCGGTCGCTGAGCCGCCGGGGCTTCAACATCCTGATGGGCGTCGCGGCGCTCGTCTCCTTCATCGCGGGCATCGCCTTCACGTCGATGGGGGCGTGGCCGGTGTTCGGCTTCTTCGGCCTCGACGTCCTCCTCCTCTACTACGCGTTCCGCCGCAACTACCGCGACGGCAGGGCGGAGGAGAAGATCGAGGTGACGCGGGCAAAGCTCCTCGTCCGCCACGTCAATCCCGCCGGCGAGGCGCGGGAGCACACCTTCCATCCCTACTGGACGCGGCTCGTGGTCCACCGCGAGGAGTGGGGCGTCTCGGGGCTGTCGCTGGCGAGCTCGGGACGGACGCTCCGCATCGGCGACTTCCTGCCGCCCGACGAGCGCCAGCCCTTCGCCGACCGCCTTTCGCGGGCGCTCGCGATGGCGCGGACCACGGCCGCCTGACGTCCCGTCCGAAATCGGGTGGCGGCGCCGCGTCCCATCCGCCACATCGGGGCGAGGAGGTTTCCATGAACGCCATGCCCCGCCCCATCGATCTCGCCGAGGACACGTCCGGCGATTACGACCTCGTCCGGAAGGCGATCGAATTCATCAGCCTCGAATGGCGCGACCAGCCCTCGGTCGAGGCGGTCGCCGCCGCGGTCGGCATCCCGTCCTTCGCGCTGAGCCGGCTCTTCGCGCGCTGGGCCGGGCTCACGCCGAAAGCGTTCCTCCAGGCGGTGACGCTGAACCACGCGCGAAAGCTCCTCGCCGGCGGGGCGCCGCTCCTCGAGGCGAGCCACGACCTCGGCCTCTCCGGCCCGAGCCGCCTGCACGACCTCTTCGTCGAGCACGAGGCGATGACTCCCGGTGCCTTCGCCCGGCGCGGGGAGGGGCTCCTCCTCCGCTGGGGCGTGGCCCCGTCGCCCTTCGGCCCGGCGCTTGCGGTGCTGCACGAGGGCCGGCTTGCGGGGCTCGGTTTCGTCGATCCCGGCGATGAAGCGTCAGGCCTTGCCGATTTCGAGCGCCGCTGGCCAGGCGCGCGCTTCGAGGAGGATACCGAAGCGGCGGCCGCGGTCCTGTCGCGCGTCTTCGACCCCACCGCCTTCACTGCCGGCAAGCCGCTCCGCGTGGTGTTCATCGGCACCGATTTCGAGATCCGCGTCTGGGAAGCGCTCCTCGACGTCCGCCCCGGCGCGGCGACGACCTACGCCGCGCTCGCGGAAAAGCTCGGCCGCCCGAAAGCCGCGCGCGCCATCGGCGGCGCGGTGGGGCGCAACCCGATCTCCTTCGTCGTCCCATGCCACCGCGTGCTGGGCAAGGGCGGGGCGCTGACCGGCTATCACTGGGGTCTCACCCGCAAGCGCGCGATGCTGGGATGGGAGGCGGGACGGACGCAGGGGTAACACCGGCGTCAGTCCGCCGGATCCACCAACCCGACCGGGGCGGTTTCCTTTTCATGCCGCGCAAGAATGGGCCCGCCGCGCGTCCTTCCGGAAGGCGATGACGGGAGCCGCCGAGGCTACGAAACCCGGGAAGCCTGCTTCGACAGCGGCGCGCGGGGGACCGCAACCGGCGCGATGGCCGGGCCTTCGAGGATTTCGCGGTCGATCAGCGACGCGTCGGCGCCGAGGCGGTAGACCACCGGTACGCCCGTCGCGAGCTCGCGATGGACGATCTCGTCCGGCGTCAGGCCTTCGAGCGCCATGATCAGCGCGCGGAGCGAGTTGCCGTGCGCGGCGACGAGCACGCCCTCGCCGCGCATCACATGCGGCAGCATCGTGTGGATGAAATACGGCCACACCCGCGCGCCCGTATCGCGGAGCGATTCGCCGCCCGGCGGCTGCACGCTGTAGGAGCGGCGCCAGACATGGACCTGCTCCTCGCCCCACTTCTCGCGGGCTTCGTCCTTGTTGAGGCCGGTGAGGTCGCCATAATCGCGCTCGTTGAGCGCGGCGTCGCGGATGGTCTCGAGGTTCGGGAGGTTCAGCTCGCGCTTCATCAGTTCGAGCGTGTGCTGCGCTCTCCGGAGCGTCGAGGTGAAGGCGAGGCCGAAGCGGTAGCCGCGGTCCGCGAGGAGTTTTCCGGCATTCGCCGCTTCCGCGATGCCGGCCTCGGTCAGGCCGACGTCACGCCAGCCGGTGAAGAGGTTCTTCAGGTTCCATTCGCTCTGTCCGTGCCGGACGAGCACCAGTAGACGGTCGGTCACGTTTTCCCCGCGCTCTGGCCGACGACGTCGGCCATCGAATAGCGGCCGGGCGCGCGCTTCCACGCCCACAGCGCCGCCTTGATCGCACCGCGCGCGAAGATCGCGCGGTCATAGGCTTCATGGCTCAGTTCCAGCACCTCGCCCTCGCCGGCGAAGATCACCGTGTGCCGTCCGACCACCGAGCCGCCGCGGGCCACGGCAAAGCCGATATCCCCCCGCTTCCGCGGCCCGGTGTGGCCGTCGCGCGCCCGCGCCGAATGCGTGGCGAGATCGACGCCGCGGCCGGCGGCTGCCGCCGTGCCGAGGAGGAGGGCGGTGCCGGAGGGCGCATCCACCTTGTGGCGATGGTGCATCTCGGTGATCTCGATGTCGAACTGCGCATCGAGCGCCCGCGCGGCCTCTTCGACGAGGCGCGCGAGGAGGTTCACGCCAAGGCTCATATTGCCGGACTGGACGACCGGCGTCCGCTTCGCCGCGGCGTTGATGGCGTCTTCGTCGGCTGGTGCGAAACCGGTTGTGCCGATGACGTGGACGATGCCGGCGGAAGCAGCGGCCGTCGCGAGCGCCGCGCTCGCCGCGGGCGCCGTGAAATCGACGATGCCGTCCGCGCCCGCGAGCACCTCGTTGTCCGCGGTGACGGCGATGCCGATCGGCGCGATGCCGGCGAGCGAACCCGCGTCGCGGCCGATCTCGGCCGAGCCCGGCCGCTCGAGCGCGCCCGCAAGCGTCGTCGCTTCCGTCTCGGCAATGAGGCGGATGAGGGTGCGGCCCATCCGGCCGCCCGCTCCCGCCACCACCAGGCGCATCGCGCTCATACGAATCCCAAACCCGCCGCAACCCCCGCGCCGGCGCCGGTTTCCTAACGGATTAAGGCGGCGGCGTGAATGGGGTTCCGTCCGATCAGCCATGCTCGGGCCGCTTATGGCGCCATGCGCGCCCAGGGCGCGGCAAAGCCCCGTTGCGGCGCGCCGGGCGCCCGACTATCGTCACGGCCGCGCGGGTGTAGCTCAATGGTAGAGCAGCAGCTTCCCAAGCTGAATACGAGGGTTCGATTCCCTTCACCCGCTCCAGCGCCCCGCCAATGGTGACGCGGCGGGCCGCACGCAACCCGCAACTATTGCAGGCGCTCCCCCTTCGCCCTATGCAGCGGGCCGCCTTCCTCCGCAGGGTTCTGCCATGTCCGCCATCACGCCCCGCGTCTTCTCCGGCGTTCAGCCGACCGGGAATCTCCACCTCGGCAATTATCTCGGCGCCATCACCCGGTTCGTCGCGATGCAGGAGACGCACGAGTGCATCTATTGCGTCGTCGACCTCCACGCGATCACCGTCTGGCAGGATCCGGCCGAGCTGACGAGGAACACGCGCGAGGTCACCGCGGCCTTCATCGCCGCCGGCATCGATCCGCGAAAGCACATCGTCTTCAACCAGAGCCAGGTTTCCGGCCATGCCGAGCTCGCCTGGGTGTTCAACTGCGTGGCGCGGATGGGGTGGCTCAACCGCATGACGCAGTTCAAGGAGAAGGCCGGCAAGGACCGCGAGAATGCATCGGTCGGCCTCTTCGCCTATCCGACGCTGATGGCCGCCGACATTCTCGTCTACCGCGCGACGCACGTGCCCGTGGGCGAGGACCAGAAGCAGCACCTCGAGCTGTCGCGCGACATCGCCCAGAAGTTCAACAACGATTTTGCGGCGTCGATCGCCGCGAACCGCCAGCCGGAGGTCTATTTCCCGCTGCCGGAGCCGCTGATCTCGGGGCCGGCGACGCGCGTGATGAGCCTTCGCGA
>JADLGL010000107.1 GCA_020849325.1 Bauldia sp.
AGCCCATTGACCCGACCCCACCGCGGCCTTAGCACCCCGGCGCGCGTCGCCGGCGGCTCGAGGAGCAGTTCCGGCACGCGCCGGACTCCGCCCGTGTCGACCCATCATTCCCACCGCCAGAACCTGGCCGGCATCGCCGGCATGTGCGTGGCGATGCTCGCCTTCGTGTCCAACGACACGCAGGTGAAGCTTGCGAGCGAGCACATTCCGCTCGGCGAGGTGATGTTCCTCCGCGGCCTCGTGACGATCGTCCTCGCCGTCGCGATCGTCATCGCGAGCGGCCACGCGCGCGAATGGGGCGCGGTGCGGCGGCCGGCGGTCCTCCTGCGGACCACGGGCGAGGTCGCCGCCTCGATCCTGTTCCTCACCGCGCTCATCCACCTCGAGCTCGCGCACGGCACGACGCTGATGCAGGCGGTGCCGCTCGTCGTCACCGCCGCGAGCGCGCTCCTCTTCAGGGAGTGGGTGTCGTGGCGCCGCTGGCTCGCGATCGTCATCGGCTTCATCGGCGTCGTCGTCGTCATGCGGCCCGGGTTCGTGGCGGTCGACGTCTGGTCGATCATGGTGCTCGTCGCGGTCCTCTTCGTCGCGCTCCGCGACCTCTCGACCCGCGCCATCCCGAACACGGTGCCGACCGCCATCATCGTCGGCATCGCCTGTGTCGGCGTCACTTTCGCCGGCGGCGTCCTCGGCGTGACGGTGGACGAACCGTGGCGGATGCCGGAGCCCGCCGTCTGGCCGCTGATCTTCGGCTCGGCCGTCTGCCTGATCCTCGGCTACTGGTTCGTCATCTTCGCGATGCGGACGGGCGATACGGGCGCGAGCGCCCCGTTCCGCTACACCGTGATCGTCTGGGCGACGCTGTACGGCTACCTGGTGTGGGGCGACGAGCCGGACTTCTGGACCGTCGTCGGCACCGTCCTCATCGTTGCGCCGAGCCTCTATGTGTTCTACCGCGAGCGCCGGCTCGCGCGGGAAGACCCGGCGAACGATCGCGAATAGCCCGCAGAGGCTGAGGCAAGGGGAGAGGACCGATGGAACACAAGCTCGCGGAAGAGGCGGCGGCCGAGAGCGGCGTTGATCTCCACAAATTCGTGAAAGTCATCGACGACCTCATCCAGCTCGCCAATCAGAGCAACATGGACCTGAAGTCCTCGACCGGCGTGAACCTCGCGCTCCTCTACGGGTTGGCCCGCTACGGCGCCTTCATCGGCCGCCTCCGCACCGGTGCCGACCGCGAGGCCTACATCAAGGGCCTGACGGATCGCTACGCGGCAATGCTCCACGCCCAGTTCGCCGACCCAACGCTGAAATAGCGCCGGACCGTCCGCGGCTTTGCCTGGTCCAGGACAGGCGGGATACCCGGAACGAGACCGCCGCCCTCCCGCCCGTCGGGAGGGCATGACGGACATGTGATCGTGCCGCCCTGAAACGCCCGCACGCCCGGGAACGAATGCTTGTCCGGGCGGCGGCTTCCGCCCGCAACGCGTCAGGCGCATGCTGCGCCCGGTCGTTCCCCAATGGAGGGTGCCATGATTTCACGCCGAGCCATGCTTCTTTCGACGGCCGCCGTCGGCGCGGCCGGCCTGTTCGCCGTGATCGGGCGCGCCCAGGAAGGGACACCCGAAGTGTTCGAGATCATGCGGACCGACGACGAGTGGCGCGCGATCCTCACGCCCGAGCAGTTCTACGTCCTCCGCACCGAGGGCACCGAGTTTCCCTTCACCAGTCCGCTCCTCGACGAGCATCGCACCGGCACTTTCAATTGCGCCGGCTGCGACCTGCCGCTCTACCCCTCGGAGACGAAGTACGAGTCCGGCACCGGCTGGCCGAGTTTCTGGCAGGAAATCCCGGACGCGATCCGCACCAGGGTCGACTACAAGCTCGTTCTGCCGCGCACCGAGTGCCATTGCCGCCGCTGCGGCGGCCATCTCGGCCACATCTTCCCCGACGGCCCGCAGCCGACGGGCCTCCGCCACTGCATCAACGGCGTCTCGCTGACCTTCGCCGCCGCCGCGGCGTAAGACGAGCGTGCATTGAAATCCAGGGTTCGAGCCATGGCTTGAACCCTCGGCGCCGGTGAACTAAGTAACTAATCGACGAGATTGCCGCTCTTACCGACCGCCGGTCCTTCTTCCTGCGCCGGGACGTCGGGTGCCACGTTCGAGCTGCGGCCGAGGGGGATTGCAGGAGCTTCGTGAGCGACCCCATGCACCAGTCCAAGTCAACTCGCGCAGGCGCTGCGAAGACCCCTCCGGCAAACAAGCGTGGCGCCGAGGGCGCGGCGGACTCCGTCGTCGACACGATCTCCCGGCCACGGAGCGAAGCGGCCGGGGTCGTCGGCGCAGAGCGCGCCAACGAGCCGCTGCGGTCACCGGACCCGGCCGCGGCAACGATCGGGCCCCCCCTTGCGCGCATCATCAAGGCGTCGCGGGCGAGACTGTCCGAGGACAACATCGCCCGCATCGTGGACGTTCTGCTGCCCGGCCTCGACCCCGCAGGTCCGGTCTTGCGGGAGATCGAGACCGACAACGCCCGGGCGCGGGTCGATTTCTTTGAAGCCGTGCCGACGCTGACCAATGCCGAGCTTGCGGCACAGGCGGGACACGAAGCGCGAAACCAGAGCGCCACCGGGGCGCGCTGGAAGGCGGCGAGGAAGGCATTCTCCGTCACGTTCAAGGGCCTCGAGCGGTTTCCGGCGTTTCAGTTCTCCGATGGACGACCCCGGCCGGTCATCGGCAGGGTCCTTGCCCTGCTGCCCGACGGAATGACGCCGTGGCAGGTCGCATTCTGGTTCGTTTCGTCGAACCCCTGGCTCGACGGTCACACGCCGGAAGAGACTCTGGGCGATGAGGAAGCCGTGCTGGCTGCCGCGCGGATGGAAGGCGCGCCGGCGGCGGGATGAGGCGGCCACGAGCGGGTTCTTCCTCCCCGCCGCGGCCGGCGAGCACGGCCGGGCGCGTGCCCGCACCGCCCGATCTGATCGACTGCCATTTCGAGTTCGAGTCGTTCCCGTTTCACCGTATCTTCGACGGTGCGCTCCACCCGGCGGCCTTCAACCCCGGTTTCGGCTGGTCGCGGTTCGCGCCGTTCAAGGACAGGAACGGCGCTATCGTGCCGACGATCTACGGTGCCACTTCGTTCGAATGCGCAGTGGCCGAGACGCTGTTCCACGACATCGCACCTGCCGCGCGGTTCAAGACCATCAGCCTTGCGAAGATCGAACATCGGGCATGGGCGATCCTGGTCCCCGCGGCGTCGCTGCGCCTCGTGACGCTGTTCGAGCCGGACCTCAACCGCTGGGGGATCTCCCGCACCAATCTGATCGATACTCCGCCGAGCACTTTCGCTGCGACTCAACGCTGGGCGGCGGCGATCCATGCGGCTGACCCCGCCGCGCAGGGCCTCCTGTGGACCTCACGCCGATACGACCGCGAACGCTGCCTGATGCTGTTCGGCGACCGCGTGCAGCCGAACGAGCTGCTCGTTCCCGTCCATGTGCCTGCACCCTTGACGTCTCGGACTGGACTTCTCGAAGAGCTTCAGTCGCTGGCGAGGCGCTTCGGCATCACGATCGTGCCGTAGCTGCTGCCGATTCCCGCAACGCCCCCGCGACCCCGCCCTCCATTGAAGCCGGCCGGCCGGCGGGCTAGACCCGCGGCATGGCCGTCATGCCCGCCGACCGGCTCCTCGTCGCCGTAGCCCAGCTCGATCCGGTGGTCGGCGACATCGCCGGCAATCTCGGGATGGCGCTCGCCGCGCGCGCCGATGCCGCCGCCCGCGACGCCGACCTCCTCGTCCTCACCGAGCTGTTTCTCTCGGGCTACCCGCCGGAAGACCTCGTCCTCCGCCCGGCCTTCCTCGACGCCTGCGAGCGCGCGATCAGCAGCCTCGCGAAGGCGACGGCCGACGGCGGCCCGGCGGTCCTCGTCGGCGCTCCATGGCGCGGTTCGGACGGCGGCGTCTACAACGCGATGCTCCTCCTCGACGGCGGCGCGATCCACTCGGTGCGGTTCAAGGTGGAACTGCCGAACTACGGCGTCTTCGACGAGAAGCGCGTTTTTCGGTCCGGCCCGCTGCCCGAGCCGATCGTTTTCCGCGGCATCTGCATCGGCGTCCCCATCTGCGAGGATCTCTGGGGCAGCGACGTCACGACCCATCTCGGCGCGCGCGGCGCCGAACTCCTGATCGTCCCCAACGGTTCGCCCTACTGGCGCGACAAGCACGGCGAGCGTCTTCGCGTCGCCACCGGCGCGGCCGTCGCGACGAACGCCCCCGTGATCTACGCCAACATGCTCGGCGGCCAGGACGAACTCGTGTTCGACGGCGGCTCCTTCGCGCTCGACGCCGGCGGGGCGGTGATGTGGCGGATGCCGCAGTTCGAGGCGGGCATGGCCTTTGCCGAATGCACCCGCGCCGCCGGCCGCTGGCGGATCGCCGCAGGCGACGTCGCGCCCGACCTCCGCGGCCCCGCGGCGGACTGGCGTGCCTGCGTCCTCGGCCTTCGCGATTATGTCGGCAAGAACCGCTTTCCCGGCGTCGTCCTCGGTCTCTCCGGCGGCATCGATTCGGCCGTGGTTGCGGCGATGGCCGTCGATGCGCTCGGCGCCGATCGCGTCCACGCGGTGATGCTGCCCTACCGGTTCACGTCGGCGCAGAGCCTCGCCGATGCCGCGGACTGCGCCACGCGTCTCGGCATCCGCCTCGACGTTGTGCCGATCGAGGCGCCGGTAGTGGGTTTCGAGGCGACGCTCGCGCCGCTCTTCGAAGGGAGGGGGCGCGACACGACCGAGGAGAACCTTCAGGCGCGCACGCGCGGCGTCGTCCTGATGGCGCTGTCGAACAAGTTCGGCCCGCTCCTCCTCACCACCGGCAACAAGAGCGAGATCTCGGTCGGCTACGCGACGCTCTATGGCGACATGAACGGCGGCTTCAATCCGATCAAGGATCTCTTCAAGACCGAGGTCTACCGGCTCGCCAACTGGCGCAATACCGCGACGGCGCCGGGGCTCCTCGGCCCCGCGGGAACGGTCATTCCGGAGGCGATCATCGATCGCCCGCCCACGGCGGAACTGCGGGAGAACCAGCGCGACCAGGATTCCCTGCCGCCCTACGACGTCCTCGATGCGATCCTCGCCGACCTCGTCGAGCGCGAGCGGTCGGTGGCGGAGATCGTGGCGTCCGGCTTCGACGCGGCGACCGTTCGCCGCGTCGAGCACCTCGTCGCCATCTCGGAATACAAGCGCCGCCAGGCCGCGCCGGGGGTGAAGATCACCGCCCGGAACTTCGGCCGCGACCGCCGCTATCCGATCACCAATCGCTACCGCGACGGGGCCTGACTAAACCGCGAGCACCGTGACCCGCGTTCCGATCGGCACGCGGCCGTAGAGGTCGATGACGTCCTGGTTGATCATGCGGATGCAGCCCGACGAGACGTCGCTGCCGATCGTCCAGGGCGCGTTGGTGCCGTGGATGCGATAGAGCGTGTCGCGGCCGCCCTGGTAGAGGTAGTGCGCGCGGGCGCCGAGCGGATTGTCGAGGCCGCCGGGCATGCCGTTCGCCCACGGCCGCGCGGCGGGATCGCGCGCCACCATCGCCGCGGGCGGCGTCCATGTCGGCCATTCCGCCTTCCGGTCGATGCGGGCGGTGCCCGACCAGCCGAAACCCTCGCGGCCGACGCCGACGCCGTAGCGCAGCGACGAGCCGTCGGCCTGGAGGAAGTAAAGGTATTTGTTGCGGGGATCGACGACGATCTCGCCCGGCCCTTGCGTGAACGACGTCGGCGTCAGCACCGACGTCCGGTAGTACGCCGGGTTGATGTAGCGCGGATCGACCGCAGGAATGGGGAACTCTTCGTCCGGCAGCGGGCCGTAGAGCGTCGCGACGAGGTCGACCGGCGGCACGAGCGGTACGGTCGTACAGGCGGCGAGCGCCAGCGGCAGGCCGACCATGAACGCACGGCGTGTCATCGCCGTCCGGGTCGGTTCGGTTCCCAAGGTCTCAACGCCCCCCGGCAACATTCTCGTCTACCCCGTGACTGGAAAGGGAAATCAGGTGCCCGATTCGGGCTATCCCCGAGTGTCAGCCAACATTGTTAACGACACGCTCCCGCCCGGCAACGCGCGTCAAGCAACAGTGATTGCCGCCGGAAGGCGCCGCCGCTAGGGACTGGGAATGCCCTCGATCGTCCGTTTCGCCCCGTCTCCCACTGGGTTTATTCACGTTGGCAACGCCCGCACGGCGCTGTTCAACTGGCTGTTCGCCCTCCGGGACGGCGGGCGCTTCCTGCTGCGTTTTGACGACACTGATGCAAAACGGTCACGCTCGGACCTCGCGGCCGCGATCGCCGCGGACCTCGCCTGGCTGGGCATCGCGCCCGCCGCCATCTATCGCCAGTCCGACCGTCTCGCGCTCTACGCCGCCGCCGCCGGGCGGCTCGAAGCGGCCGGCCGCCTCTACGCCTGCTACGAGACCGCCGAGGAACTCGAAGCCCGCCGGCAGAGCCAGCGGCGTCGCGGCCTGCCTCCGGTCTACGACCGCGCCGGCCTCCGCCTGACCGCGGCGCGGCGGGCGGACCTCGAGGCCGAAGGCCGTCGCCCGCACTGGCGCTTCCTCCTCGGCAGCCCCGAAGCCGCGCACGCGTCGGGCGAGATCGCATGGGACGATCTCTTCCGCGGCCGGCAGGCCATCGACCTCGGCTCGCTGTCGGACCCTGTCCTCGTCCGCGAAGACGGCACGTTCCCCTACACGATGCCCTCGGTGGCCGACGACATCGACATGGGCACCACGCACGTCATCCGCGGCGAGGATCACGTGACCAACACCGCCGTGCAGATCGAGCTCTTCCGCGCCCTCGGTGCCGCGGAGCCGGCGTTCGGCCACCACAATCTCCTCGTGAACGCGGAAGGGGAGGGGCTGTCGAAGCGGATGGGCTCCCAGTCGGTCGCCTCCTATCGCGAGGCGGGCTTCGAGCCGATGGCGGTGGCGTCTCTCGCGGTGCTGATCGGCACCTCGGAGGCCGTCGAACCGGCGCCCGATCTCGAGACGCTCGCCCGCCGGTTCACGCCGTCGAAGGTTTCGCGCGCGCCGGCGCGATTCGACGATGCCGAGCTAGCCGCGGTCAATGCGCGCCTCCTCCAGGTCCTCCCGTGGGAAGCCGTTGCGCCGCGGCTCGCCGCGCTAGGTGTCGGCGGCGGCGAGGCTTTCTGGAATGCCGTGCGGAAGAACTGCACCGTCCTCGCCGACGCCCGCCTGTGGTGGGACGTCGTTTCGGCGACCGTGGCGCCCGTGACGGAGATGCCGCGGGAAGATGCGGCCTTCGTCGCCGGGGCGGCCGACGCGCTGCCGCCCGAGCCTTGGGACGGCGCCACCTGGAGCAATTGGATCGCATCGCTCAAGGAGGCGTCCGGCCGCTCCGGCCGGCGGCTCTTCATGCCGCTCCGCCTCGCCCTCACCGGCCGCGATCACGGACCGGAGCTGGCGGCGCTCCTGCCGTTCATTGGGCGTAGTAGTACGCTGGCCCGATTAGCCGGATACCGCCCTCGGTAACGCCGGCGACGGTGGCCTCGGCCGGCACGGCGCCGATGCCGGGCGTGAGCCCGCCGGCCCGATTCGCCAGCGTTTCGGGGTCCTCGCTCGGCTCCGGCCGCCGCGGCGGCACCGGCACCACCGACCGGAATGCGGCAAGCCGCTCCTCGGCGGTCGGCACGTAGGGCGTCACCGCGACCGTCGTCGTCGTGCCGTTGCCGGGCTGGCAGCCGCAGGTCGGATTGAAGGCGGTCTGGTACAGGAACGCGTTCGGGCTGTCGGCATAGGCGAGACCGGCAAGGTTCGTCGCCGTCGCCATTTCCCCGCCGGGGTTCCGGTAGACGAAGAGCTGCGCGCCGGGACACTGTTGCTGGCAGGTCGCCTCGTCGGCCGCGAACTGCGCCTGCGTCGTCGCGAAGCTGATCGGGAAGAAGCCGCCGTCGCACGACCGGACGCACACGGTGCGGAAGGTCTCGACGTTGGGGATGACCTGGCCGGGATAGGGGTTCGTCGTCGGCTGGCCGAACAGCCGGTCGAGGAGGCCGCCACCCTGCGGCGCGCCATAGGCCGCATATTGCGGACCGCAATTGTTGGCCGCGAGCGCCCGGAGGATGTTCTGGCGCTGGGTGTTGACCTGGCCCGGATTGGCGGCGGCCATTGCCTGTTCGAGCTGGCGGACGGCCGCCTGGCGCTGGTCGAGATTGTTCAGGATGGCCGTGCACTGCGCCGGCGCGAATCGCCGGAACAGCACGATGCAGCCGGCGGCTTCCGCCTGCCGGTAGGCCGCGTCATAGCCGGCGCGCTGCTGCTGATACTGGGCGTTGAGCTGGTTGTACTGCTGCTGGGCCCCGCCGCGGTCGATGGCGGCGAGCTGGCTCTCGAGCTGCAGGCAGGCCTGCTGCGCGGCCGCCGGCGTGGCGGCGAGCAGAAAGACCGCCATCGCCAGCGGTTTGAACCGTATTCTCAGCCGCATTCGCACCGATCCGCATCCACAGCCCCCGGCCCGCTGAATAACACGGAGTCCCGTCTCCCGCACCAGATCGGCATGGAACCGGTGGGTGCGGCCATTCTGAGTCTGGTCAACACTTCGCGACGCGGATAAAAGACGCGCGACATCGGCCTGCGGTCCGCGGGAACCAGCCGGCCGCTCAATGACATCCTTTGGGGGGATACTGTGGTCCTAGAGCGCTACGACAACCGGGTCAGCATCGGCCATGTGATCGTGTTCCTCGTGATCGCGGTCGCTCTTGGCGCCTACCTCGCCTTCGTCACCGGCCCGCATCTTCGCGACGCGATCGAGGCGGGCGAGGCAGCCATCGTCCAGACGCCGGCCGAAGGCGCCGCCGCCCTCGCGGTCGAGGCCGACCATGCCGACGACGAGGAGGCCGCGATCAACCTCCTCGACATGCGCTACCTCGGCTACGAGCACGAGGACGTCGACGCGCTCAAGGCGGTGCTGACCGACGACGACCAGTCGTACTACACCGGCAACCACCTCGTTGCGGACCTCTTCTTCGCGCCGGCCTTCTTCCTCGCCTTCTCGACGCTCTTCATCTTCCTCACCCGGCCCGGCCGGCGCTTCGCGGTGCCGCTGCCCGAGGGCGTCCGGCTCGTCGTCCTGTCGATCGGCCTCATCGCCTTCGTTGCCGACGTGCTCGAGAACATCACCCTCTGGATCATCATGGGCAGCGCCGACCCGGCGAACGGCATCCTGTTCGCCGGCACGACGCTGACCGGCATCAAGTGGCTCGCCTATTCGGCGGCTGCCGCTGCCATCCTCGCGACGATCGTCCTTGCGATCCTCCGCGGTCTCAGCGGCGGCGGCAGCACCGCAGCCCCGGCGCGTCCGGCGGGCGCGCGCCACTAGGCGCGCCCCACTGTCCGTCTTGACGCTCCGACTGGAATGCGCGAAGACGCCCGGCATGACGGCCCGGGCGCCTTCGCGCACATTCACGATTTGTCGGATCATTACCTGCTAGCAACCCTGCTGGCTGAGGCCGTCCCCTCCTGACTTTCTGAGACCACTCGAGAGGATTGCCCCCGGCCAGCGGGCCAGGGAGCTTTTCTCGTGTCCACTGAGACGCAGTCGCCCAATCCGGGCCTTCGGCTGTTCAACACGCTGTCGCGTGCCAAGGAGCCGTTCGCGCCGATCGATCCGTCGAACGTGCGGATGTATGTCTGCGGGCCGACGGTCTACGACCTCGCCCACATCGGCAACGCGCGGCCGGTCATCGTCTTCGACCTCCTGTTCCGCCTCCTCCGCCATCTCTATGGCGAGGATCACGTCACCTATGTCCGGAACGTCACGGACGTGGACGACAAGATCAACGCCCGCGCCGCGCGGGATTTCCCCGGCGTGCCGCTCAACGAGGCGATCCGGCGCGTGACGTCGGCGACCGAGCGCCAGTTCCGCGACGACGTCGCGGCCCTCGGCACGCTTCCGCCCACCGTCGAGCCGCGCGCCACCGAGCACATCGCGGAGATGCTCCGGATGACGGAGCGGCTGGTCGAGCGCGGCTACGCCTACGTCGCCGAAGGCCATGCGCTGTTCGACGTCCACGCCTGGAAGAACCCCGACGGCTCGCTCGAATACGGAAAACTGTCGAACCGCTCGCTCGACGACATGATCGCCGGCGCCCGCGTCGAGGTGGCGCCCTACAAGCGCAACCCGATGGATTTCGTGCTGTGGAAGCCGTCGAAGGAGGGCGAGCCGAGCTGGCCGTCGGCCTTCGGCGCCGGCCGTCCCGGCTGGCACATCGAGTGCTCCGCGATGGCGGAGAAGCACCTCGGCACCATGTTCGACATCCACGGCGGCGGCATCGACCTCGTCTTCCCGCACCATGAGAACGAGATCGCCCAGTCGCGTTGCGCCCACGGGACGCCCGTGATGGCGAAGGTGTGGATGCACAACGGCTTCCTCCAGGTGGAGGGCGACAAGATGTCGAAGAGCCTCGGCAACTTCATCACCATCCGGGACGTGCTGAAAGACTGGCCGGGCGACGTCGTGCGCCTCAACATGCTGCGGACGCACTACCGCCAGCCGATCGACTGGACCGTCGCAGCGCTCGAGGAGAGCGAGAAAATGCTCGGGCAGTGGTTCGACGCCGCGTCCGACGACGCCGAGCCGCGGCCGGCCGCTACGGTCATCGAGGCGCTCGAGGACGATCTCAACACGCCGAAGGCCATCGCCGAACTCCACGGCCTCCGGAGCCGGGCGGGCCACAAATCGCTGGCCGGCTCGCTCGCCTTCCTCGGCTTCGACCGGAAAGCGCTCGCCGACTGGCGCGCCGCGCATGCGCCGGTGATCGGCCTTCCCGCCGCCGACATCGAAGCCCGCCTCGCCGCCCGCATTGCCGCCCGGAAAGCGAAGGACTTCGCCGCCGCCGACCGCATCCGCACCGAACTCGAAGCCCTGGGCATCCGCCTCAAGGACAGCCGCGATCCCATGACGGGCGAGGTCACCACGACCTGGGAGGCGGCGCGATGAGCGGCCTCGGCTTCAACCGGGTCGTCGTTCGGGACGGCTGCCCGTCCTTCTCGCCTCCACCGTCATGGGCACCAGCACCCGGACCACGACACCGCCATCTGGCCGCCCGAAGAGCCGTCCGATGAGTACGGAACGGCTGTACCTCTACGACACGACGCTGCGCGACGGCGCGCAGACGCCCGGCATCGACTTCACGCTGGCCGACAAGGCGCTGATCGCGACGCTGCTGGACGGGCTCGGCATGGACTATGTCGAGGGCGGCTTTCCCGGCGCCAACCCGCTCGACACCGCGTTCTTCGCCGAGCGCCGCACCGGCCGTGCCCGGTTCGCCGCCTTCGGCCGCGTGAAGAAGGCCGGCGCGAGCGTCGCCAACGACCCCGGCCTCCGGGCGCTGTTCGATGCCCAGGCCGACGCCGTCTGCTTCGTCGCGAAGGCGTCGGACTATCAGGTCCGCGTCGCGCTCGGCGTGACGCCCGAGGAGAACCTCGACAGCGTCCGCCTCTCGGTCGAGGCTGCGCTGGCACACGGTCGCGAGGCGCTCGTCGACTGCGAGCACTTCTTCGATGGCTACCGGGCGAACCCCGCCTATGCGCTCGCCGTTGCCAGAACCGCATTCGATGCCGGCGCCCGCTGGGTCGTCCTCTGCGACACCAATGGCGGCACGCTGCCGGAGGAGGTCGAGGAGATCGTCCGCGACGTCGCGCGCACCGTGCCGGGCGACCGCCTCGGCATCCACGCCCATGACGACACCGGCAATGCCGTCGCGAACTCGCTCGCCGCGATCCGCGCCGGCGCGCGGCAGATTCAGGGGACGCTCAACGGCGTCGGCGAGCGCTGCGGCAACGCCGATCTCGTCGCCCTCATCCCGACGCTCCTCCTCAAGCCCGGCTACGCCGACCGCTTCGAGACGGGCATCACCATGGCGGCCCTTGCCGGCATCACGCAGCTCTCCCGCCGCTTCGACGAACTCCTCAACCGCACGCCCGACCGGCAGGCGCCCTATGTCGGCGCGTCCGCCTTCGCCACGAAGGCCGGCATCCACGCGTCGGCGCTCGCGAAGGACACGCGGACCTACGAGCACGTGTCGCCCGAAGCCGTCGGCAACCGCCGCCGCGTCTTCGTCTCCGACCAGGCCGGCCGCTCGAACCTCGTCGCCGAACTCGACCGCCTCGGCGTTCCCTTTGGCCGCACCGACCCGCGCGTCGACGGCCTCCTCGCCGAACTGAAGCGCCGCGAGGCCGCCGGCTACGCCTATGAGAGCGCCGACGCCTCGTTCGAGCTCCTCGCCCGTCGCTGGCTCGGCACCGTGCCCGCCTACTTCTCCGTCGACGGTTTTCACGTCACCGTCGAGCGCCGCCACAACGCCCGCGGAAAGCTCGTCTCGATCTCCGAGGCGGTCGTGAAGATGACGATCGGCGGCAAGCGCTTTCACAACGTCGCCGAAGGCAACGGCCCCGTGAACGCGCTCGACCGGGCGATGCGGAAGGACCTCGGCGCCTACCAGACGGCGATCGCCGACCTCGAGCTCGCCGACTACAGGGTCCGTATCCTCAACGGTGGCACCGAAGCCATCACGCGGGTCCTCATCGAAAGCACCGACGGCGCCGGCAACCGCTGGTCGACGATCGGCGTCTCGGAAAACGTCATCGACGCCTCGTTCGACGCGCTGACGGACGCCATCGTGTTCCGCCTGCTGAAGGCCGGCGTGGCGCCGGTGGAAGCCCCGGCAGAGGCCATGGAGGCGTAGGCGCGGCCACCGCCGTGCCTACTGCGCTTGCCCTACATCAGATACGTCCGCGCCTCGGGCGTGTCGGACGGCGCTTCTTCCACCATGCGGCCGATCGCCGGCAGCACCTCGTCGATGCGGTCGACGCTGGTGTAGAGCACTTTCCCGCTCCGCGGCGGATGCAGGAAGCCGCCGGCCTCCATGTGGCGGAGGAGGGCGACGAGCGGGTCCCAGAAGCCTTTGAGGTTCGCGAGCACGATCGGCTTTCCGTGCTGGCCGAGCTGCGCCCAGGTCATCATCTCGACCGTCTCCTCGAGCGTGCCGATGCCGCCGGGGAGCGCGAGGAAGGCGTCGGAGCGGTCGAACATCAGCCGCTTCCGCTCGTGCATGTCGGCGGTGACGACGAGGTCGGTCGCCTCGCGCAGCATGATCTCGCGATCCTTGAGGAAGCGCGGGATGATGCCCGTCACCGCCCCGCCATGCCGCAGCACGCTCCGCGCGAGGATGCCCATCAGGCCGACGTCGCCGCCGCCATAGATGAGCCGCACGCCGGAATCGGCCATCAGCTGGCCGAGGCGCTCGGCGCTGGCCGCATAGTCGGGATCGATGCCGGTTGCGGCACCGCAATAGACGCACAGGCTGGTCAGGGTCATGGTTCTGGTTCTGGCAGCGGCGGAAACGGCGCGTCAAGCGACGAAGGGTGGCACCCGGTCCGTCCGGCAGGAGGTGCGCCGTAGCCGACGGGAGGGCATCCGCGCCGGGAGCCGCGTTCTGACCCAGACTCCGCTCATCCCCGCCTTCGGGCCTGAAGGAACACGGCGATCCGGACGGTGCGCCTACCGGGCGGGCTTGCGGCTTGGGTGTCCGGCACGGCCGAGTTGGCAGGACGGCCGAAAGTCCCCAACCCAACCCTCCCCACAAGGGCACAAGGGGAGGGAGAACGAAGGCCGAGGCCAGCCTCATTCTTCACACGCTCGAAAGCCGTGACGAGCGGTTTTTGCGGGGTCGGCCAAGCTTGACCAATCCTGCCCGCAAGGCTTCTGTTGCGTCGCGGTATCACTGGGGACCGCCGTCCGCTGGCCACGGACCGTCCCCCCGAGGTTGGATGCAACGCCGGAAACACAGGCTGAATCTGCCGCCCCGCCGAGCCGTTCTCGGCCTCGCCGCGCTGGCGATCGCAGCCATCGGAAGCCCCGCCGCAGCCCAGCCGGCACCGCTGACCTATGACGTCCTCCCCGTCGGCCCCGGCGGCGCGCCCGTGTTCGTGGGCGCCGCCGAGCCGGGGGTGACGGTGGAACTCCTCGACGGCGCGCTGGTCGTCGCCACGGGCGTCGCCAACGAGCGCGGCGAATGGATTCTCATGGCACCGGGTCCCGGCGGGGCCGCCGGCACCTTCACCGTCCGCGTTGCGCCGGTGCCGGTTCTCGCGGAAGCGCCGCGGCCGGACGGCGACACCCCGCGGGCAGAGCCGCCGGCCGCGCCGGCGCTCGCCGCAACGGTCGCCGGCGGCCACATGGAAGGCACGGCCGCTCCGGCGGCGACGATCATCGTCACGGGGGCCGGAGCGGCGCTGACCGCCGTCGCCGACGGAGGTGGGCAGTGGATCATCCCCCTGACGGACCTCGCTGCCGGCGCTTATGCCCTCCGCGTCACGACGGGCGACGGGGCCGGCGAAACGGCCGTGGTGCTCGATCTCGTCCTGCCGCTCGATGCCGAGAACCTCCGCGTCGAGGTCGCGATCGCCGTCCCCGCCTTCGCCGCGGCCGAGGGCACGCTCGCCGGGCCGCGTTTCGTCGTCGTCGGTCCGCGCGACACGCTGTGGGACATCGCCGTCCGCGCCTATGGTGACGGCCTTCGCTACCGCGAGATTTTCGCAGCGAACCGCGACCAGCTGCGCGATCCGCGCCGGATTTTTGCCGGACAGGTTCTTCTCATTCCCTGATCGCCCCCCAACTATGGGCTTGCCTCGGCGGCGGGAACGCGCTTTGCCGCTGTCGGCCGCTTCGGGGGCGGCCGCTGGGAAACTTCTGATGTCGAATGCCGTTCGGCGCCGCGGCGGCGTCACCGCGGACCGCGGTGGCACCGTCGCCGCCATGCTGACCCTCTGGCCCTTCATGTGGCCGGCCGACCGGCCGGATCTCAAGAAACGCGTCGCGTTCGCCATCGCGGCGCTGGTCGTCGCCAAGATCGCCACCGTGCTCGTCCCGTTCGCCTACAAATGGGCGACCGACGCGCTGGTGCCCGCCGGCACCACCTCGACCGAGACGCTCCTCGTCGCCGCCGTGGCGACGCCGATCTTCCTCGTCATCGCCTATGGCGTCGGCCGCGTTCTCTCGACCGGCTTCACGCAGCTCCGCGACGCGCTGTTCGCGAAAGTGGGGCAGCACGCCGTGCGGCGGCTCGCCTTCCGCACCTTCGTCCACCTCCACGACCTCTCGCTCCGATTCCACCTCGAGCGGCGCACCGGCGGCCTCTCGCGCGTCATCTCGCGCGGCACCAACGGCATCGAGGCGATGGTGCGGCACACGCTCCTCAACATGGTGCCGACCGCGCTCGAATTCGCCTTCGCCGCGGCGATCATCGGCTACCATTTCGGCCTCGCTTACCTCCTCGTCGTCGTCGTGACGGTGGTCGTCTACGTCGCCTTCACGGTGATCGCCTCGAACCGCCGCATCGCCATCCGCCGCGCGATGAACGAGTCCGACACCGACGCCAATTCGAAGGCCGTCGACAGCCTCCTCAACTTCGAGACGGTGAAGTATTTCGGCAATGAGGGGCTCGAATCCCGCCGCTTCGACGTGGCGATGGAGCGCTACCAGGAGGCCGCCACGCGGACCTGGACGTCGCTCGCCTGGCTCAATTTCGGCCAGACTGTGATCTTCACCACCGGCATGACCGTGTCGATGCTCATGTCGGCGTCGGAGGTCGTGCGCGGCACGCTCACGCTCGGCGATTTCGTGCTGATCAACGCCCTCCTGATCCAGCTCGCCATCCCGCTCAACTTCATCGGCACGCTCTACCGCGAGATCAAGCAGGGCCTCGCCGACATCGAGGCGATGTTCACGCTCCTCGACGAGCCGGCCGAGATCGTCGACCGGCCGGATGCCGGCGTGCTCCACGTCCGCGACGGGGCGGTGCGGTTCGAGGACGTCCGCTTCGGCTACGACCCGGAGCGCCCGATCCTGAAGGGCGTGAGCTTCGACATCCCCGCCGGCCATAGCGTCGCCATCGTCGGACCGTCCGGCGCCGGCAAATCCACGATCTCGCGGCTCCTGTTCCGCTTCTACGACGTCGGTGGCGGCCGCATCACCATCGACGGCGAGGACATCCGCGACGTCACGCAGGCCTCGCTCCGCGCCGCGATCGGCATGGTCCCGCAGGACACGGTGCTGTTCAACGACACCATCGCCTACAACATCCGCTACGGCCGCCCCGAGGCGACCGACGAAGAGGTCCGCCGCGCCGCCGCGCTCGCCCAGATCGGCGGCTTCATCGCGAGCCTCCCGAAAGGCTACGACACCGAAGTCGGCGAGCGCGGGCTGAAGCTCTCGGGCGGCGAGAAGCAGCGCGTCGCGATCGCGCGCACCATCCTGAAAGGGCCGCCGATCCTCGTCCTCGACGAGGCAACGTCGGCGCTCGACAGCCATACCGAACGCGAAATCCAGGGCGCGCTCGACCGCGTCTCGGCAGACCGGACGACGCTGATCATCGCCCACCGTCTGTCGACGGTGGTGCACGTCGACCAGATCCTCGTCCTCAAGGACGGCGTCATCGTCGAGCGCGGCCGCCACGCGGATCTTCTGGCGGAGCGTGGCCTCTACGCCAGCATGTGGAGCCGCCAGCAGGAGGCGGAGGAAGCGGCGGAGCGGCTCCGTCGCGCCCAGGAACAGAACCCCGGCTATGTCGCGCCGATCGGGGAGCCGGACGCTCTCCCCGCCGCGGAATAGGGGACAGCAGTCCGTCTTGCCGCCGCATTTCGGGCCTTTCCCTTCACACGCGACAGCGTTCGTGCTTGAAGCGAACGTCCGCCTGAAATGAAGGCACGTACCCGTTTGCCCCGGTAGGCGTATGGATTCCATCCTCGGTTCGATCCGCAAGAACTTCGTGCCGGTCCGGCGCGAGGGCTACGTGTTCATCGCCATCGCGGCGCTGATCGCGATCGTCCTCGGCTTCCTGTGGCAGCCGCTGTTCTGGATCTTTGCGATCGTCACCGGCTGGGTCGCCTACTTCTTCCGTGATCCGCGCCGCGTGACCCCGCAGGACGCGAACCTCGTCATCAGCCCGGCCGACGGCACCGTGGCCGCGGCGGGCCCCGCCGTCCCGCCCGAGGAACTCGGCCTCGGCACGGCGCCGATGCAGCGGGTTTCCGTGTTCATGAGCGTGTTCAACTGCCATGTGAACCGCGCTCCGGTCGCCGGCCGTGTCACCCGCATCGCCTATCGCGCGGGAAAATTCATCAACGCCGACCTCGACAAGGCGAGCGTCGACAACGAGCGCAACGGCGTCGTCATCGACGGTCCGCACGGCCATGTCGGCGTCGTCCAGATCGCCGGCCTCGTCGCGCGCCGCATCCTGTGCTGGACCGCCGAGGGCGCGGACCTCTCAGCCGGCCAGCGTTTCGGCATGATCCGTTTCGGCTCGCGCGTGGACGTCTATCTCCCCGCCTCGGCCGCGATCATCGTCAGCGAGGGCCAGACGGTGCTCGCCGGCGAGACGACGATCGCCTGGTTCGGCGGCGTTGCCGGCTGGCCGGTACGGGTCGACTAGACGTGGCGCGGCTGTTCAGCCCGTTCGACCCCGACGAGCCGCCCGGGCGCACCCGCCGCCGGCCGCGGCCGCAGGTGTCGGTGCGGATGCTGATCCCGAACATGGTGACGCTGCTGGCGCTGTGTTCGGGCCTCACCGCCATCCGCATGGCGGTCGAGGGCCGGTTCGAATGGGCGATCTACGGCATCCTCGCGTCGGCCGTCCTCGACGGCATCGACGGCCGTATCGCCCGGCTCCTCCGCTCGACGTCCCGCTTCGGCGCGCAGCTCGATTCCCTCGCCGATTTCGTCTCCTTCGGCGTCGCGCCGGCGATCCTTCTCTATGCCTGGTCGCTGTCCGATCTCGGCTCGGCCGGCTGGGTCGTCGGCATGGTGTTCGCGATCTGCGCCGCGCTCCGCCTCGCGCGTTTCAATTCAGCGCTCGACGGGCCGGCAAAGCCGGCATGGCAGGGGGCGTATTTCGTCGGCGTCCCGGCCCCCGCCGGCGCCGTTCTCGCAATGCTGCCGATCTACGTCGAGTTCCTCGGCACCAACGGTGCGAGCGAGCCGCATGGCATGGTCACCGCCTGGGTGGCGCTCGCCTACATGGTGCTCGTGGCGTTCCTGATGGTGAGCCGCGTGCCGACCTTCTCGGGCAAGCACATCGGCCAGCGCATTCCGCGCGACATGGTGCTGCCGATCTTCATCGCCGTGGTGGTGTTCGCCGCGCTCCTCGTCAGCTTCCCGTGGTGGGTGCTGACGGTGGGGACGATCCTCTATCTCGGCGTGCTGCCGCTGTCGTGGCGCGCCTTCGAGGCGACGCGCCGGACCGTGACGGGCGAACCGCTCCGCGCCAACGACGCGCCGATGCAGGAGGTGGCCGAGCAGCCCGAGCCGCTAAGGCTGGAACCGCCCCCCCGCAACCGCAGCGGTCCGCGCCGCGAGCGGAGCGTCCGGAAAAGCCGCCCGCAGAACCTTCAGTGATTCCGCCGCGCTCGATCCGGTCATCAGCCGGAGGAGGGCGCGCATGTCCGCGACCTGCCGGTCGGCCAGTTCGTCCCGTGCGGCGCTGCCATCCGTCGCCGCTGCCCGCATGCTGGCGCCCATGTCCGCCAACCTCCGAGTGATTCACGAGCGCCCAGCGTGCCCGCCGGCGGGTTAACGATTGCTTACCCCGGCCGCACAGCGAATCCCGGTTTCCGCGGCACGGTCGGGGATTGGTTCAGCGTCGGCCGGCGAAGGCCGGCGCCGGTCGCGCACGCTCCGGGGCTGACCGGAACGCACGCCAACTTGAACGCACCGACACGGAACCCGCTGCCGGGCCTCCGCATTTTCCCGGTGAACGCCGATCCGGCGTTCGCTCAAAACGGAGGTAGAGCCATGGACAAGGATCGCATCGAAGGTTCGGCCAAGCAGATGAAGGGCGCCGTCAAGGAGGTCGCCGGCAAGGTGATCGGCGACAAGAAGCTCGAGGCCGAAGGCAAGGCCGAAAAGGCCGCCGGCAAGGTCCAGAACGCGGTCGGCGGTCTCAAGGATACGCTGCGCGGCAAGTAGTCCTTCCCATCGCGGGGACCACGGCAGGGCGGCTTCGGCCGCCCTTTCTGCGTTCGCCCGCCGCTGAAGCGCGACGAAGGGCGTCGCCTGTCTGCCTTCGGCGTGACAGGATTGCGTGGCCAATCTCGCGCGAGAGCCCCATGTGAAGAACGGGCTGCCGGTTCTTCGAAGCGACGAGGCTCCACCAGGGACAGGCAAGGAGCGTGATCCGCCTGAACGGATCACCCTCGAAGGGGCGGCAGAACCCGGAAGACCGGGATGCCGGGGGAGGATCGCGATGACGTCACGATGGAGTATTGCCGCAGCCATTGCGGCCGCACTGTCCCTCGCCGCCTGCGGTGATGACACCGCCACTGAGGCCGATCAGCCCACGGCGACGCCCCCCGTCGCGACGACCCCCCTCGCGACCGAACCCGCAGCCGCAACTGCTCCCGCTGCGGCGGTCGCTCCCGAAGCCGCTGCCCCAGCGCCGGTCGCCGCGGCAACACCAGAGGCTGCTCCGGCCGCCGCCGAAGCCGTTGCGCCCGCTGCTGCGCCGCCGCCGGCCGAACCCACTCCCGCACCCGTGACGCCGCTCGCGCCCGAGCCGGCAGCTTCCGCTGCGACACCGGCCGCCGCCTCCGAGGACCTTCTCGCCCGCATCCGCGCCGCCAGTCCCGCCGCCGGCGAGGCGCTCGCGGCGCAGTGCGGCATCTGCCATACCTTTGCCGCGGGCGAGGGCACCCGCGTCGGCCCGAACCTCTACGACATCGTCGCCGCGCCGATCGCGCGGGAGCCGACCTTCACCTACTCCCCGGCCCTGATCGGCCTCGCGGCGACCGGCGGGACGTGGACTTTTGCCCTCCTCGACGCCTTCCTCGCCAACCCGAGCGAGGCCGTTCCGGGCACGCGCATGGGGTTCGGCGGCATCGCCGACCCGGCGGATCGCGCCGCCGTCCTCGCTTATCTCCGGTCGCTGTCCGACAGCCCCGAGCCGGTCGGCGGTCCCCGCGAAGAGGGGAGGGCGGAGGCGATCGCTGCCGGGCTCGCGCCGATCGCCTTCACGAACGAGCAGGTCGCCGCGGGCCGCGATTTTTCGAACCGCTACTGCACCCGCTGCCACGCCGCCAACTACCGCGGGCTCGTCGACATGCGGGAGTTCGGCGAAGCGCCGGCCATCGTCGGGCCGCGCTTCGAGGCTCGCTGGTTCGGCCGATCGGTCGCCGACCTCTTCGCCCTCTTCGCCAACGATCCGCGCACCGATTATCACGGTGGCCTGCCGGTCGAACGCACGATCACCGTGATCTCGTTCCTCGCCGAGCGGAACGGGATGGTCGCCGGTCCCGTGCCGCTGCCGGTCGATCCGGCGGCGCTCCAGCCGATCGGCTTCTACCAGTAGAGGTGCCACACAGGTGATGCCGAACTCCTTGTGAGCCCGTCCGGATTTGGTACAGTCGGCGCAACGAGGAACGGTGAGCCGCGCGCCGATGCCCCGGCGTTCCGAGCAGCGCGGCCGAGGTTACCGCATTGGATACGGGCGACGGCCGGCATCATGCCGGCCCCGGATCGCCCGACGCGGACGCCCGCGGCGACGACGTCGCCAGGAGTGCGTCCGGGCTTTCGGACGGGGGCGTTGCGTCCCGCGAGGGCCGGTCGGGCAGGAAACGAAGGCGACGCGGCCGCCGCGGAGCGCCCGTTGCCGCGCCCGTGGTCGGCATCGCTGCGCCGCGCGATCCGCGCCCCGAGCCGGTCGAGGACGCCTACTACGCGGCGCTCGATCTCGGCACCAACAACTGCCGCCTCCTCGTTGCCAGCCCGCGCGAGCGAGGGTTTCGCGTCGTCGATTCGTTCTCGCGGATCATCCGCCTCGGTGAAGGCGTCGGCACCAGCGGCCGCCTCTCGGAAGCGGCGATGGATCGCGCCATCGTCGCCCTCCGCATCTGCCAGGCGAAGCTCGAATCCCGCGAGGTGCGCCGCTCCCGGCTCATCGCCACCGAAGCCTGCCGGCTGGCCGAGAACGGCGCCGCCTTCATCGCGCGCGTCCGGAGCGAAACGGGGCTGAGCCTCGAGATCGTGTCGCGCGAGGTGGAGGCGCGCCTTGCGGTCGCCGGGTGCGCGTCGCTGGTCGATCCGACCTCGGCGGGCGCGGTGCTGTTCGACATTGGTGGCGGGTCGAGCGAGCTCGTCTGGCTCGACCTCGAAAACCGGCCCGGCGAGCCGCGCCGCCGCCTCTCCGAGCGCGTCCGGAGCTGGCAGTCGCTGCCGATCGGCGTCGTCACGCTCTCCGAGCGCCATGGCGGCGAGCGCGTCGATCACCGCGTGTTCGAGGAGATGGTGGCCGAGGTTGCGGAACTCCTGGCGCATTTCCCCGAAGTCGAGGCTCTCGACCGCCTGGCCGCCGCCGGGCGCATCCACATGCTCGGCACGTCGGGCACCGTCACCACGCTCGCCGGCGTCCACCTCCGCCTGCCGCGCTACGACCGTCGGCAGATCGATGGCGTCTGGATGACGAGCGAAGAGGTCGACGCCACCGTCACGCAGCTCCGCGACATGGATTTCGATGCCCGCGTCGCGCACCCCTGCATCGGCCGCGAGCGGGCCGATCTCGTCCTCGCCGGCTGCGCCATCCTCGAAGCGGTGCGCCGGCGCTGGCCCGCAAGACGCCTCCGCGTCGCCGATCGCGGCCTACGGGAGGGCATTCTCGTCGAACTGATGTCGCAGGACGGCGTGTGGCGGAAACGGAACCGCCGGGGCGGCGAGGCGAGAAGTGCCTGACAAGCGCGACGAAAAAGTCGACGCCCGGCCGCTCGCCGTCCGGGTCAAGACCGCACGGAAACGGAAGGCGTCCTCCACCGCCTGGCTGCACCGCCAGCTGAACGACCCCTACGTCGCCCGCGCGAAGCGCGAGGGCTATCGCGCCCGTTCGGCCTACAAGCTCATCGAGATCGACGACCGCTTCCATCTCCTGGCGCCGGGAAAACGCGTGATCGATCTCGGCGCCGCGCCCGGCGGCTGGTGCCAGGTCGCGGCGGCGCGCGTCGGCTCGACGCCCGAGCGGCCGCTGGTTGCGGCGATCGACTATTTGCCGGTCGATCCCATCCCCGGCGTCGCCATCCTCCAGAAGGACTTTCTCGACGAGGACGCGCCGGCGGCGATCCTCGCCGCCCTCGGCGGCCCGCCCGACGTCGTCCTCTCCGACATGGCGGCGCCGACGATCGGCCACCGCCAGACCGACCATCTCCGCACCACGCACCTCTACGAGACCGCCGCGCAGTTCGCGATCGCGGAACTGGCGCCCGGCGGCCATTTCCTCGCGAAAGTGTTCCAGGGCGGGACGGAGACCGCTCTCCTCGCCGAGCTGAAGCGCCACTTCACGACCGTGAACCACGTGAAGCCGAAAGCGAGCCGGGCCGAGTCGGTCGAGCTCTACATGCTGGCGCGCGGCTTCAGGGGCCGGTAGCGGCGGTTCCGGCGCGCGTCTCCTCGCCGTCGGCGCTGCCCCGCACCTTGTGGCCGGACATCTCGGCGCCCGCCGTCGCCGGCAGGAACCAGTAGACGATCGCCGACAGCGCCACGATCGTGCCGATGACGCAGAACGGCAGGATGAAGTCCGACCGCACGATGTCCTCGCCGCCGCTCGCGATCGCGAGCGCGATCGCGCCGACGCTGATGCCGACGCTGGTCGACAGCTGCTGCCCCACGGCCGTCATCGAGGTCGCCTTGCTGATCCGCTCCGGCGGCACCTCGTCATAGGCGATGGTGTTGAGGCTCGTGAACTGGAGCGAGCGGAAGAAGCCGCCGACGAGGAGGAGCGCGAGCATGGCGACGACCGGCCATGCCGGCGTGAAGGCGGCGGGCGCGGCGGTGAAGCACGCCGCGATGAGCGCCGTGCTGATGAGGACGCGGCGGAAGCCGAACCGGCGGAGGATCGGGACTGCGAGGAACTTCATCGCGATGGCGCCGATCGCGGTCACGAAGGTCACGAGGCCGGACTGGAACGGCGTCATGCCGAACGAAAGCTGCAGCATCAGCGGCAGCAGGAACGGCGTCGCGCCGATGCCGACCCTGAAGAGGAACCCGCCCATGATGCTCGCCCGGAAGGTGCGGAGTTTCAGGAGCGCGAGGTCGAGGATCGGCTTCACCGTGCGGCGGCTGTGCCAGACATAGCCGGCAAGGAGGGCCGCGCCGACGGCGAGGAGAGCGATCACGACCGGCGGCGGAACGACGCCGAGGCCGAGCGACGTCGACCCGGTCACGAACATCGCAAGGCCCGGCGCGAGGAGGAGGAAGCCGACCGTGTCGAATTTCTCCCGCTTCTCCGCCCGGATGTCGGGGAAGAAGATCGTGGCGAGCACGACGCCGAGGACGCCGATCGGGATGTTGATCCAGAAGATCCAGCGCCAGTCGAAATAGGTGGTGATGAAGCCGCCGAGCGGCGGGCCGACCACCGGCCCGATGAGTGCGGGGACGGTGAGCCAGGCGAGCGCGCTGACGAGCTCGGACTTCTTCACCGAGCGGAGGATCACCATGCGCCCCACCGGCACCATCATCGCGCCGCCGAGGCCCTGCAGCGCGCGCCAGATCACCAGCTCGCCGATCGAGTTGGAGAGACCGCAGAGGATGGAACTGACCGTGAAGACGACGAGCGCGGCGCGGAAGACGTGCCGGACGCCGAACCGGTCGGCGATCCAGCCCGACGCCGGGATGAAGACCGCAAGCGACAGGAGGTAGCTCGTCAGCGCGAGCTTCAGGTGGATCGGGCTTTCGCCGAAGTCGGCCGCGATCGTCGGCAGCGCCGTGGCGAGCACCGTCGCGTCCAGATTCTCCATGAAGAGGGCGCAGGCGACGATGAGCGGGAGGAGGATGCGGTCTGGGATCATGGCCTTCGCCGGCGCGGCTCGGGTGCCGGACCGCCGGGTCCGGCGTTGTCGCATGGGCGCCGCTTCAAGGTCCAGAACGCAGCGGTGGCCGCACGGCTCCCATGCGCCGGCTTGCGCTTTGCCTCGACCGAGCGTGCGTGCTATTCACCCGCGCCAATCTTCGCCCGCGACCGCCAGGCCGCCCCGGATCGCACCGGGGCGGCGTCGCCATTTCCGGAGTTGGCATGGCCCAGATACTCGAGCTTTCCACCGGCCGCGAGGCGCTCACCTTCGACGATGTCCTTCTCGTCCCCGGCCCGTCGCAGGTCATGCCCGGCGACGTCGACGTGCGGACGCGGCTCACCAAGAACATCGAGCTCAACCTGCCGATCATGTCGGCAGCGATGGATACCGTCACCGAGGCGCGCCTCGCCATCGCCATGGCCCAGGCCGGCGGCATCGGCGTCATCCACCGCAACCTGACGCCCGAGGCGCAGGCCGAGGCGGTCCGCCAGGTGAAGAAGTTCGAGAGCGGCATGGTCGTCAACCCGGTGACGACGACGCCCGACGCCACCCTCGCCGACGCGCTGGCGCTGATGAAGATGCACGGCATCTCCGGCATCCCGGTGGTCGAGGCGAACGGCGGCGGTCCCGGCAAACTCGTCGGCATCCTCACCAATCGCGACGTCCGCTTCGCCACCAACCCGCAGCAGCGCGTGCGCGAGCTGATGACGCACGAGAACCTCATCACCGTGAACGAATCGGTCGACCAGACCGAGGCGAAGCGGCTCCTCCACAAGTACCGGATCGAGAAGCTCCTCGTCGTCGACGGCGCCTATCGCTGCGTCGGCCTCATCACGGTCAAGGACATCGAGAAGAGCCAGCTCAACCCGTCGGCGGTGAAGGACGAGCAGGGCCGCCTCCGCGTCGCCGCCGCCACCTCCGTCGGCAAGGAAGGCTTCGAACGCACCGAGCGCCTCATCGATGCCGGCGTCGACCTCATCGTCGTCGACACCGCGCACGGCCATTCCGCCCGCGTCCTCGACCAGGTCGACCGCGTGAAGCGGATGTCGAACAGCGTCGAGGTCGTCGCCGGCAACGTCGCCACCGCCGACGGCACGAAAGCCCTCATCGATGCCGGTGCCGACGCCGTGAAGGTCGGCATCGGCCCCGGCTCGATCTGCACCACCCGCGTCGTCGCGGGCGTTGGCGTACCGCAGCTCACCGCCATCATGGACGCCGCCGAAGTCGGCCGCCGCCACGGCATTCCGGTGATCGCCGACGGCGGCATCAAGTATTCGGGCGACCTCGCCAAGGCGCTCGCCGGCGGCGCCGCCTGCGCCATGGTCGGCTCGCTCCTCGCCGGCACCGAGGAAAGTCCCGGCGACGTCTACCTCCACCAGGGCCGCACCTACAAAGCCTACCGCGGCATGGGCTCCGTCGGCGCGATGGCCCGCGGCTCGGCCGACCGCTACTTCCAGGCCGAAGTCCGCGACCAGCTGAAGCTCGTGCCGGAAGGCATCGAGGGCCAGGTGCCCTACAAGGGCCCGGTCGGCGCCGTGCTGCACCAACTCGTCGGCGGCGTTCGCGCGGCCATGGGCTATGTCGGCGCCCCCAACCTCGAGGAACTCCGCGAGCGCGCCCGCTTCGTCCGCATCTCCGGCGCGGGCCTCAGGGAGAGCCATGTTCACGACGTCCAGATCACCCGCGAAAGCCCGAACTACCCGAGCGGGGTCTAGTTTTCCCGATGACACCCGGAGCACGGCTCGCGGCGGCGACCGAGGTCATCGCCGACATGGATGCGCGCCACCGCCCGGTGGCCGAAGCGCTGAAGGACTGGGGCACGTCGCACCGCTTTGCCGGTGCGGGTGACCGGGCCGCGATCGGCAACATCGTCTACGACGCGCTCCGGAAGCGGCGCTCGACGGCCTTCCGCATGGGCGCGGACACGCCGCGGGCGATCGTCCTCGGCAGCGTCGGCGGCGAGATCGGCGCCGATGCGCTGGCGCGGCTGATCGACGGCGTGCCGCACGCGCCCGAGCCGCTGAGCGCCGAGGAGGCCGGCCGCCTTCTCGCGCCCGCCGACAACGCCGCGGAACCCGTCCGCGCCGACGTGCCGGATTGGCTCGCCCCCTCGCTCCGCCGCGCCTTCGGCGATGCCTGGGTCGCCGAGGCCGAAGCCCTCGCCGAGCGCCCGCCGCTCGACATCCGCGTCAACCGCCTCAAGGCGAGCCGCGAGAAGGTCGCGAAGGAGCTCGCGGCGACGGGCGTCGTCGAGACACCCTTCAGCCCCGATGGCCTCCGCGTCCCGCCGACCTCGGGCAACCGCCGCCATCCGAACGTCCAGTCCGAGCCGGCGTTCGTGAAAGGCTTCTTCGAGATCCAGGACGAGGGCTCGCAACTCGCCGCCGCGATGGTGGGGGCGGGGCCCGGCATGCAGGTGCTCGACCTCTGCGCCGGCGCCGGCGGCAAGACGCTCGCACTCGCCGCCGCCATGAACAACAAAGGCCAGCTGTTCGCGACCGACCGCGACAAGCACCGCCTCGCGCCGATCTTCGACCGCATCAGGCGGGCCGGGACGCGCAACGTGCAAATCCGCCCCGCCGGCGCCGATCTCTCGGACCTCCGCGGCGAGATGGACCGCGTGATGATCGATGCGCCGTGCACCGGCACCGGCACGTGGCGCCGACGCCCCGACATCAAATGGCGACTGACCGGGCACGCGCTGGCGGATCGGCTGGCCGAGCAGGCTGCGCTGCTGCGCGACGCCGCGGATTTCGTGAAACCGGGCGGCCGGCTCGTCTATGTCACCTGCTCGGTGTTGCCCGAGGAGAACCAGGACCAGATCGCCGCCTTCCTCGCCGACCGCCCCGACTTCGCCGCGCTGCCGGCGGCCGAAACCATCGCCGCCTCCGGCCTGCCGGCGGAAGCCGCGGCCCGCCTCGAAGCAGCCGCGCTGCCGGTTCCCGGCGGCCTCCAGCTGACGCCCGGACGCGCGGGGACCGACGGGTTCTTCGTGGCCGTCCTGCAGCGGACCTGAGCGAGGGGCGTCCGACGCGATGCGACCGGCGCCCTGCTGAAGCGTCATCCGGCTTGACGGATCACGCTCCGCTTGCCCACTGACCAGACGAATTCGACCGTGGAGGATACCGCGATGGCTGCCGAGACCCGCCTGCCGCGCTTGGCGGTCCTGATCGATGCGGACAACGCCTCGGCCCAGATCGTCGACGGCCTCTTCGAGGAGATCGCGAAGATCGGCGAGGCGAGCGTCCGCCGCATCTACGGCGACTTCTCGTCGAGCCGGTCGAAAGGCTGGTCCGACCGGCTGGCGCAGCACGCGATCATCCCGCAGCAGCAGTTCGCCTACGTCACCGGCAAGAACGCCTCCGACATCGCGCTCGTCATCGATGCGATGGACCTCCTCCACAGCGCCCGCTTCGACGGCTTCTGCCTCGTATCCTCGGACAGCGATTTCACCCGGCTCGCCGCGCGCATCCGCGAGCAGGGCGTCGACGTTTACGGCTTTGGCGAGCAGAAGACCCCGGCGAGCTTCCGCCAGGCCTGCCGCCGCTTCATCTACACCGAGAATCTCCTGCCGGCGCCCGCTTCCGGCCACGATGCGGCATCGCCGGCGCGTGCCCCGCTCGAGCCGCTCGCCAACGCGGCTGCCGTGATCCGGCGGATCATCGAGCAGATGGAGAGCGAGGACGGCTGGGTCTCGCTCGGCGGCGTCGGCACGCAACTCTTCAACCAGATCAGCGACTTCGACCCGCGCACCTATGGCGCGAGGAAGCTGAGCGATCTGATCCGAAAAACCAATGCGTTCGACATCGAGAACCCCGAGGGCGGCCGGATGCGCATTCGCGTCAAGGCTCCGGCCGCCGCCGGCGCAGCCGCGAAGTCATCCGCACGGCCGCGCTCGACGGAGCGCGGCGGCGTTGCGCCGTCGCCGAAGCCGGCTGCCTCCCCCGCCGCCGCTTCTGCCGCAGCACCGCCCGTCGCCGCCCCTGTGCCAAAGCCTGCGGCGAAGCCGGAGCCGCTGTCGCCGTCCGCACTCGCCCGCGCCGTCGGCAGCCGCACCCGCCCGCCGCGCGCGAAGCCGCAGGAATAGTCGGGCCTCTCTCTCCGTTCGCCGCCCACGCCCTGCGGGAGGCGGCGGGCCGCGTGGGCCGCTGGGGCCGGCTCGTCACGGGCGACGCACCTTGCGCCCCGCCGCTTTCCCTCGCATCACAGGCGGAGGCACCGCTGGGCGGGAAGGGGCATGAGCACCGAGCATCCGGAACGGCACGTCGTGATGTTCAGTGGCCGACGACTATTCTTCGCCATGGCGACCGATCACGAATACGGCCCGCATCTCCGGAGCCGGATCACGCCGCTGATCACCGGCGTCGGCCCCGTCGAGGCGGCGGTATCGGTCGCGGCGTCCCTGGCCAAGCTCGCCGCCGAGGGGAAGCTGCCGGACGCGGTCGTGTCGCTCGGTTCCGCCGGCTCGCGTACGCTCGAGCATGCCGGCCTCTACCAGATCCACAGCGTCTCCTATCGCGACATGGACGCGACCGCGCTCGGCTTCGACAAGGGCCGGACGCCGTTCCTCGATCTCCCGATCGTGGTGGACGTGCCCGCCCGCATTCCCGGCCTTCCCGGCGCCTCGATCGCGACCGGCGCCAGCATCGTCTCGGGCGCCGCCTATGACGGCATCGACGCCGACATGGTCGACATGGAATCCTTCGCCGTCCTCCGCGCCGCCGACCGCTTCGACCTGCCGATGATCGGCCTCCGGGGCGTCAGCGACGGAAAAGCCGACCTCACCGGCCTCCACGACTGGACGGAGTACCTCCACGTCATCGACGAGAAACTCGGCGATGCCATCGACAGGCTGGCGGCCGCGGTCGGGGCCGGAACGATGCGTTTGGATTGACCTGCCCTGGGCGCCGTTGGCTTCCCGTTCAGGTTCGCTCCGGCAATAGTCGGAGCGCCGGATGCGGCGCCGGCAGGAATGTCACGGTCGCGCCGCTGGAGGTCAGCATGCGTCGGGCGCTCTTCGCTTCCCTTGGTTTCCTTGCCACCGCAGGCATTGCGAACGCTGCCGCGATCGACGGCCGGTGGTCCCTGTTTGCGGCGGACTGCACCGCCGAACTGAGCGACGCCATCCTCACCGTCGACACCGCCGCCGGTACGCTGCGCTACTGGGAATCGGAATGCACGATCACGAATCTCACCGCGATCGGGACGTTCGAGTCGGTCTGGCAGCTCGAGATGAGCTGCTCGGGCGAAGGCGACACCTGGCAGCGGACGGCGCTCCTTGCCGTCGACATCCCGCTCGACGGTGATGGCTCGCCGCGGCTGATCGAGGTTTCCCTCGATGACGGGTTCGTCGTCAGCCGCGCCTGGTGCGGCCCGGTCGCGCCGCGGACCAAGTAGGCCGCGCGTCCATACTCCGGCCGGGCCCGCCGCGCTGCGACCCCGGCCGGACAGCACGCGGAATCGGTTTCTCAGCGCGTCACGCCATCGCGTTGCGCCGACTCGGCCTTTTCCCTAAACCCCCGCAATGCAAAACGTCCGCGACGACCTCGTTCTCATCGTCGATTTCGGCAGCCAGGTCACCCAGCTGATCGCCCGGCGGGTCCGTGAAGCCGGCGTCTATTCCGAGATCGTGCCGTTCCAGAAGGCCGAGGAAGCCGTCGATCGGCTCCGGCCGCGGGCGGTCGTCCTCTCGGGCGGGCCGGCGAGCGTGACCGAACTCGGCACCCCGCGCGCGCCGAAAAACCTGTTCGACCGCGGCCTGCCGGTGCTCGGCATCTGCTACGGCCAGCAGGCGATGGTGGAGGCGCTGGGTGGCGAGGTGCAGCCCGGCGATCACCGCGAGTTCGGCCGCGCTTTCCTCGACGTGGAAAAGCCGTCGCGGCTCTTCGACGGCATCTGGGCGCCCGGCGAGAAGCATCAGGTGTGGATGAGCCATGGCGACCGCGTCGAATCCCTGCCGCCGGGGTTCCGCACCATCGGCGTCTCCGCCGGCGCGCCGTTCGCCGCGATCGCCGACGAGGAACGCCGTCTCTATGGCGTCCAGTTCCACCCCGAGGTGGCGCACACGCCGGACGGCGCGAAGCTGATCCAGAACTTCGTCCACCACGTTGCAGGCCTTGCCGGCGACTGGACGATGGCCGCCTTCCGCGAGCGTGCCGTCGCCCGCATCCGTGAGCAGGTCGGCACCGGCCGCGTCGTCTGCGGCCTGTCCGGCGGCGTCGATTCCGCGGTTGCCGCGGTGCTCATCCACGAGGCGATCGGCGACCAGCTCACCTGCGTCCTCGTCGACCACGGCCTGATGCGGGAAGGGGAGGCGAAGTGGGTCGTCGACCTCTTCCGCGGCTCCTACAACATCCCGCTGGTCCACGTGGAAGCCGCGCCGGAATTCCTCGGCGCGCTCGCCGGCGTCACCGACCCCGAGGTGAAGCGGAAGACGATCGGCCGCCTCTTCATCGAGGTTTTCGACCGCGAGGCGGCGAAGATCGACGCCGATTTCCTCGCCCAGGGCACGCTCTATCCCGACGTGATCGAGAGCGTCTCGGCGACGGGCGGCCCGTCGGTGACGATCAAATCGCACCACAATGTCGGCGGCCTTCCCGAGCGGATGAAGCTGAAGCTCGTCGAGCCGCTCCGCGAACTGTTCAAGGACGAGGTCCGCGAGCTCGGCCGCGAACTCGGCCTCCCCGACCGCTTCGTCCGCCGCCACCCGTTCCCCGGCCCGGGCCTCGCCATCCGCTGCCCCGGCGAGATCACGGCGGAGAAGCTCGAAATCCTCCGGAAGGCCGACGCCATCTACCTCGACGAAATCGACCGCGCCGGCCTCTACGACACCATCTGGCAGGCCTTTGCCGTCCTCCTCCCGGTCCGCACCGTCGGCGTCATGGGCGACGGCCGCACCTACGACCACGTCTGCGCCCTCCGTGCCGTGACCTCCGTCGACGGCATGACCGCGGATTTCTACCACTTCGACATGAACTTCCTCGGCCGGGCCGCGACGCGGATCATCAACGAGGTCCGGGGCATCAACCGCGTGGTCTACGACGTGACGTCGAAGCCGCCGGGCACGATCGAGTGGGAGTAGGAGGAGTGAACGGATAGTACAGCCGTCGACTAGTACGAATTATTCTAACGTTTTCTGCGCGGCCTCCGGAACATAGAATGAACGTACTCGGCAACGGCCGATGAGCTAGATGTCTTGGCCGACCGACGAGCAAATAGAGATGCGATCGAGGAAGTTCCCAGGTTAGATCGAGACCTTAGGTCAGGCCACCAGCACCGATGGTACACCAAGCGTCGACCCGGCGTCGGCAAGGCGCCGGTCGAGGGTATAGATCGTGGCGCCGTTCTCCCCCGCGACGGCGAGGTGCAACGCGTCGCTGGCTCGTAGCGCGAGCGCGTGATGATCGGCAAATGCCGCGGCTGTCCGAAAATGGCCGCGCGCTACCGGAAGGACGGTGAGACTTTGCGCCACCACGCCATTGAACGACGCGAGCGCGGCAGCACGCTGGCTCGCGTCGATCTGGCCGGTTCGCAATTTGATGGACAGGGCCGACGACATCTCCGTGATGGTCCAGTCGCTGATCGACAGGTCGTAGGGGTCCTGCTCCTGCAGCCACCCTTGAACGCGGCTGGACAGGATTTCACGGGTGAACGCAGCGACCAGCAGCGACGTGTCGAGGTAAAACATCAGTAGCGATCGTCGTCCCGCATCGCCCTGACGAACTCGGCCGCCGGCATCTGCAGCGGCATGGTGTCCGTCAATGACGACAACGCCGCCGCATCGATCCTCTTCCTGGCTTTGGCGATGCCGACGATCCGGGCAACCGGCTTGCCACGACGCGTGACTTCGATCGTTTCACCTGCTTCGACGCGATCGACGAGTTCGCTCAAACGAGCCTTGGCGTTCGCCAGCGTCACCTCGCTCACAACGTCTCTCCTGACCATCTAACTAGTCATATAGCGCTTCAGGACGAAGGTTTGTAGTCTGTCGTCTTTCCGCAGCCTTGGCCTGCACACGCAGTCAAAATCCCGCTCCGACTGGACCTGATCGAGGATTCCATTGCCCCCCGTCCACGTCGACCCCTCCCGCGTCCGCGAGTTCGCCACCGCGGACGCCTTCTACGACTGGCTCTCGCGCCATCACGACAGCGAGCCGGAGCTCTGGATCAGGATCCACAAGCTCGCCTCGGGTCTGCCGTCGATCACGCCGAAGGAGGCGATCGACGTGGTGCTGTGCTGGGGGTGGATCGACGGCATCCGGAAGGGGCTCGACGAGACGAGCTTCCTGCAGCGCTACACCCCGCGCGGCCGGAAGAGCGTCTGGAGCCAGATCAACGTCGACAACGTTGCCCGGCTCGTCCGCGAGGGACGGATGACCGGGCACGGCCTCGCACATGTCGACGCGGCAAAGGCGGACGGGCGGTGGGACCGCGCCTATGGCGCGGGCAGGCAGCTGGCGATCCCCGCCGACCTCCACGCGGCGATCGACGTCGAGCCGAAGGCCAAGGAGATGCTGGCGAAACTCACGGAGCAGAACCGCTTCGCGCTCGCCTTCCGCGTCCACAACATGAAGACGCCCGCCGGCCGGGCGAAGAAGATCGCCGCCTTCGTCGAAATGCTGGCGCGGGGCGAGACGATCTACCCGCAGAAAGACAGGACGGGCTGATCCGGTTCTCCGCTCGGCCCGGCGAAGGACTGTGGAAGACTGCCTGCCTTCGCTTTCCCGCAACGGGACTCCCGGCGACCACCGCGGCGAGCGTGCCCGAGCCGGCACGCGCGCCCCATAGTCAGCGCACGAACGTTGCCACCGCCTCGATGTGGCCGGACCAGAGGAACTGGTCGACCGGCTCGACCGCCGTGAGCCTGTAGCCGCCATCGATGAGGATACGGGCGTCGCGCGCGAGCGCCGCCGGATTGCACGACACGGCGACGACGCGCGGCACGACCGAGGCCGCCAGCGTCTTCGCCTGTGCCTCGGCGCCGGCCCGCGGCGGGTCGAACACCACCGCCTCGAACGCCTTCAGTTCGTGCGGCACGAGCGGCGAGCGGAACAGGTCGCGCTTCATCGCGGTCACCGCCTTCACGCCCTTCGTCCGCCGTGCCGCGGCTTCGAGCGCCGCGATCGACGGGGCGTCGCCGTCCACCGCGGTCACCTTCGCCTTCCGCGCCAGGCGGAAAGTGAACGTGCCGGCGCCGCAGAAGAGGTCGGCAATCGCCTTCGCCTTGCCGACGCCGGCGAGGACGGCCTCCGCCATCGCATCCTCGGCGGCGGCGACCGCCTGCACGAACCCGCCCGGCGGCGGCAGCAGCACCGCGTCGCCGGCCCGGAGCTCCGGCTCGCGCGTGCGGAAGACCTCCTCGCCGTTGACGGTCACCCGCGCCACCGTGGCGTCGGCGGCGCGGGCGACGGCGGCGGTCGCGACGCGGAACTCGGTCTTGCCGACGTCGTCGATCGCGACGTCGAGCCCGGAATCGGTGGCGAGCACCGTCACCCGTCCGCGCTTGCCGGCGGGGACCAGCGGCGCCGCCATGGCCGTGAGCATCGGCAGCGCCCGGACGATCGCGGGCACCAGCACCCTGCATTCCGGGATCGCGATGACGTCGTGGCTGCCCTCGCGGTTGAAACCGAGCCGCACCTCGCGGCCCTCGCGCTCGGCGGTCAGCACCGCACGGCGGCGCGAGGTGGGCGGCGCGGCGATCATCGGCGCCACCGGCGCATCGATCCCGCGCTGCGCGAAGGCGGCAACCACCTGCTCGCGCTTCCACGCGAGATAGGCGGCCGAAGCGAGATGCTGCACCGAGCAGCCGCCGCAGGCGCCGAAATGCGGGCAGGGCGGCGCGACGCGGTCGGGACTCGGAACGATGATCTCCGTGACTGCGGCGCGGTCCCCGTGGCGGTCGGCGCGGACGGTCTCGCCCGGCAGCGCGAACGGGACGAAGACGCGGCCGTCCGGCGTTTCGGCGATGCCGTCGCCGGAATGGCCGAGGGCGGTGATCGTCAGCGTCTCGGCCACGGGCGGCATACCTTCGGCTTTGCGGGGAGGCGCAGTCCTACGCCAAAGCCGCGCCGCTGCCGAGGTCGAAGGGACGCCGGAGCGCGATCCGTTCGCGCCGGGCCGCGGGGTATGCTGTGGGCGCATGCGGGGCACCACTTTTCCGGCACGCCCCAATGGGCTAAGCCCTTGCGCCCGCAACCGGAGCATGGCCTTGGCGATACAGCCCGATCCCGCCCGCACGATGGCGGTCGACATCAGGAAGCGGAAGGGCGGCGAGCCGATCGTCGCGCTGACCTCGTATCACGCCCACACCGCCGCGATCCTCGACCGTTTCGTCGACTTCATCCTGGTGGGCGATTCCCTCGGCATGGTGATGCACGGCCTCAAGACGACGCTGCCCGTCACGCTCGAAATGATGATCCTGCAGGGCCAGGCGGTGATGCGCGGCTCGTCCCGCGCGCTCGTCGTGGTCGACCTGCCGTTCGGCTCCTATGAGGAGAGCCCGTCGCACGCTTTCCGGTCCGCGGTGCGCGTGATGAAGGAGACCGGCTGCGGCGCGGTCAAGGTCGAGGGCGGCCGGCGCATGGCGGAGACGATCCGCTTCCTCGTCGATCGCGGCATTCCGGTGATGGCCCATATCGGCCTGACGCCGCAGTCGGTGAACACGCTCGGCGGCTTCAAGGTGCAGGGCCGCGACCAGGCCGGAGCCGAGGCGATCTTTGCCGATGCCGAGGCCGTCTCCGAGGCCGGCGCCTTCGCGGTCGTGGTGGAGGGCGTCGTCGAGACGCTGGCCGCGACGATCACCGCCGCCATTCCGATCCCCACCATCGGCATCGGCGCCTCGGCGGCCTGCGACGGCCAGATTCTTGTGCTCGAGGACATGCTCGGCCTCAGCCCGAGCGTGCCGAAATTCGTCAAACGCTACGGCACGCTCGCCGACCACATCGCCTCGTCGGTCGAGGCCTATGCGAGGGAGGTGAAGGCGCGCACCTTCCCGGAGCCCGCCAACGTCTACAGGCCGAAAGCCTGAGACCGCCGCGCTTCCTCGATTTGCACGCGGTTCAGGGGCGGCTATAAGGTCGCCACCTCGCCGCGCGCGCCAAACCAAAGAGTCAGAAGCCAGCAATGTCGGACGTCTTTCGCGAAGTCGACGAAGACCTTCGCCGCGAACGCCTGAAAGAGGTCTGGAACCGCTACGGCATCCTCCTGATCGGCGCTGCGGTGCTCGTCGTCGTTGCCGTTGCCGTGTTCGTCTTCCTCGAATCCCGCGGCGAGCAGCAGCGCGCCGACGAGGGCGACCGCTACTACGCCGCGCTCGACCTTCTCCGGACCGGGGACGCCGCCGGCGCCGCCACGGCCTTCACCACGATCGCGAACGAGGGCGACGGTGGCTATCCCACCCTCTCCGCCCTCAATGCCGCGACGGCCATGGCCGTTGCCGGCGACACGACGCGCGCGGTTGCGGCATTCGACGCCATCGCCGCCGATGCCTCGGTCAACGGCGCGTTCCGCGACGTCGCCCGCATCCGTGCCGGCATGCTCCTCACCGACACAGCGAGCCTCGATGAGATGCGCCAGCGCCTCGAGGCGCTGAGCCAGGCCGACGGCCCGTTCCGGCCGACCGCGCTCGAACTCATGGCGCTGACGGCGATGCGCGTCGGCGAGTACGACACCGCGATCGGCTGGCTCGCGACCCTTGCCGGCGATGCCAATGCCAGCCAGAGCGCCCAGGAACGCGCCTCGCGCCTCTTCAGCCTCATCCTGAGCCGCGAGGGTCTCGCCGGCGCCACCGGGACGCCCGCTCCGGCAGCGGCGACCGGAACGCCCGCCGTCGATCTCCGCACGGGCGCGGACGCGACGCCGGCCTTCGGCATCGACGCGCTGCCCGGCACGCCCGCGACCGACCTTCGCGTCGCGCCCGCGACCGACACCCCGCTCGTGCCGGTGACGCCGAACCTCGGTCTCACGCCCAACCTGACGACGCCGGGGGCCGGGGGAGCACTCGCGCCCGGCGCCGCTTTCTGACGGCGATGGATTGCCGATGCCCGACACCTTCGAGGTGGCGCTCGTAGGACGCCCGAACGTCGGGAAGTCCACGCTGTTCAATCGCCTCGTCGGCAAGCGCCTCGCGCTCGTCGACGATACGCCCGGCGTCACGCGCGACCGGCGCCGCGGCGATGCGCGGATCGGCGACCTCGCCTTCACCGTGGTCGACACCGCCGGCATCGAGGACGCCGACCCCGCGAGCCTCGCCGGCCGCATGCGCGCGCAGACCGAGGAAGCGATTCGCGCCGCCGACCTGTCGCTGTTCATCATCGACGCCCGCGTCGGCGTGACCCCCGCCGACGAGGTCCTTGCCGGCATCCTCCGCCGTACCGGCCGGCCGGTCGTGCTCGTCGCCAACAAGGCCGAGGGGCGCGGCGGCATTTCAGGCGCGCTGGAGGGCTTCGAGCTTGGTCTCGGCGATCCCGTGCCGATCTCGGCCGAGCACGGCGAAGGTCTCGGCGACCTCCACGACGCCATCGCCGCCCACATGCCGGCGCCTGACGACGCTACGGCGGAGGGCGCGCTTGCCTCTCCCGAGGCGGAAGGAGAGGCGGCGCGCGCCCCCGACCGGCCGCTGCAGGTCGCGATCATCGGCCGCCCGAACGCCGGGAAGTCCACCCTCGTCAACACGCTGATCGGTGAGGATCGCCTCCTCACCGGCCCCGAGGCCGGCATCACCCGCGACTCGATCGCGATCGACTGGGAGCGCGGCGGACGGAAATTCCGGCTCGTCGATACCGCCGGCATGAGGCGGAAATCGAAGGTTCAGGAGAAGCTCGAAAAGCTATCGGTAGGGGAATCGCTCCGCGCGATCCAGTTCGCCGAAGTGGTGGTGCTGGCGATCGACGCCACCCAGCCCTTCGACAAGCAGGACCTCCAGATCGCCGACCTCGTCGAGCGCGAAGGCCGGGCCATCGTCGTGGCGCTCGACAAATGGGACCTCGTCGAGGACCCCCAGAAGCGCCTCCGCGAGCTCCGCGAGGAGGCCGAGCGGGCGCTGCCGCAGCTCGCGGGCCTTCCGGTCGTCGCCGTCTCGGGCCTCACCGGCCAGGGCGTCGACAAGCTCGTGGCCGCGATCGTGAAGGCCGACGAGACGTGGAACATCCGCGTCACGACCGCCGCGCTCAACCGCTGGCTCGAACGGATGCTGCAGGATCATCCGCCGCCCGCGACGAGCGGCCGCCGGATAAAACTCCGCTACATGACGCAGACGAAGGCCCGCCCGCCGACCTTCGTCGTCTTCTGCTCGCGCCCCGAGGCGCTGCCGGATTCCTACCGGCGCTATCTCGTGAACGGCCTCCGCCAGCGCTTCGGCCTCGCCGGCGTTCCGGTGCGGCTGGTGCTGCGGAAGGGCGACAATCCCTTCGCCGGGCGGGACTGAACGTCAGGCCGGGATACGGTTCGTTTCGGCGAGAACGTCGTACACCGTCCCGTTGGCGTCGAAGGACGGCGACAGCATCTCGACGATTCTCGGCGTGACCGCCGACGGTTCGCGGAGGGTCATCGGGTCCTCGCCGGGCATCGCCCGCGCGCGCATTGCGGTGCGGAGCGGGCCGGGGTCGAGGAGGTTGGCGCGGGTCGTCGTCCGCGCGTGCTCGCCGGCATAGGTCTTCACCATCGCCTCGAGCGCGGCCTTGGTGATGGAGTAGGCGCCCCAGTAGGGCCGCGCGCTCTGCGCGGCGCCCGAGGTGATGAAGAGGGCCCGGCCTGCGGGCGACAGGCGGAGCAGCGGGTCCATCGAGCGGAGGAGGCGCCAGTTTGCCGTCACGTTCACGGCAAGCGCCTCGTCCCACGCCTTCACCGAGAGGTGCGCGAGCGGCGTGATGACGCCGAGGACGGCGGCATTGCCGAGCACGCCGTCGATCCGCCCCCAGCGCTCGAAGAGGATCGCGCCGAGCCTGTCGATCGCATTGCCGTCCTTGAGGTCGAGCGGCACCAGCGTCGCCTCGCCGCCGATGCGGCGGATGTCGTCGTCGAGTTCCTCGAGCCCGCCGACCGTCCGCGCGACCGCGACGATGTGCGAACCCGCTTCGGCGAGGGCGAGCGCCGCGGCGCGGCCGAGGCCGCGGGAAGCGCCGGTGACGAGCGTGATGCGGCCGGCGAGCGGTCTGCCCGTCATACCGGCTCGACCAGCTTCGGGCTGCCGACGATCCGCGTCAGCTCCTCGCGGTCGGTGAGGCGGGTCGGATAGTCGCCGGAGAAGCAGGCGTCGCAGAACCGCGGTGAGCCGTTGTCGCGGCCGGCCTCGCCGACGGCGCGGTAGAGGCCGTCGATCGAGATGAAGCCGAGGCTGTCGGCCTTGATGAACTCGGTCATCTTCTGGATCGACATGTGGGAGCCGATCAGCTTCGATTTCTCCGGCGTATCGACGCCGTAGAAGCAGGAATCCTTCGTCGGCGGGGAGGCGATGCGAAGGTGCACCTCGGCGGCGCCGGCGTCGCGGACCATCTGGACGATCTTCGACGAGGTCGTGCCGCGCACGATGGAATCGTCGACCAGCACGACGCGCTTCCCGGCGAGAAGGTCGCGGTTGGCGTTGTGCTTCAGCTTCACGCCCATGTGGCGGATCGAGTCGGTCGGCTCGATGAAGGTGCGGCCGACATAGTGGTTGCGGATGATGCCGAGGTCGAACGGGATGCCCGCGGTCTCGGAGAAGCCGATCGCCGCCGGCACGCCGGAATCGGGCACCGGCACGACGATATCGGCCGCGACCGGCGATTCCCGCGCCAGCTCCGCCCCGATGCGCTTCCGGACCGAGTACACCGTCTGGCCCTCGACCGAGGAATCCGGCCGGGCGAAATAGACGTATTCGAAGATGCAGAACCGCGATTTCGCCGGCGCGAACGGCCGGTGGCTGTGGAGGCCGTCATCGTTGATGACCACCATCTCGCCCGGCTCGATGTCGCGGACGAAGGAGGCGCCGATGATGTCGAGCGCGACCGTCTCGGAGGCGAGAATCCAGGCACCGTCGAGGAGGCCGAGGACGAGGGGGCGCACGCCGAGCGGGTCGCGGCAGCCGAACATCGCGCCGTTCGAGAGGCACACCACCGAGTAGGCGCCTTCCACGCGCGCCAGCGCCTCGACGACGCGGTCCATGAGCCGCGCCTTTCCGCTCGTCGCGATGAGGTGGAGGATGACCTCCGTGTCCGAGGTGGACTGGAAGATCGAGCCGCGTCCCTGCAGGGCGCGCTGGACCGCCCGTGCGTTGGTGAGGTTGCCGTTGTGGGCGATGGCGAACCAGCCGTCGGAGAGTTCGGCGTAGAGCGGCTGGATGTTGCGGCCGTGGCTGCCGCCCGTCGTCGAATAGCGGACGTGGCCCATGGCGCGGTCGCCCGGCAGCCGCTCGATCACCGAGGCGCGGGAGAAGGTATCGCCGACGAGGCCCATGTGGCGCTCGGCGAAGAACTGCCGGCCGTCGGAGGAGAGGATGCCGGCCGCTTCCTGGCCGCGATGCTGCAGGGCATGGAGGCCGAGCGCGGTCAGCGCCGCGGCGTCGCGGTGTCCGTAGATACCGAAGATGCCGCACTCCTCGCGGAGTTTGTCATCGTCGAAGGGGTTCGTGGTCAGGTCGTCCATGTCTGGCTCACTTTGCCTTCGTGCCCGGCATCCCTAGGGCGCAGGCGTTGGTGCCGGGGCGGGCACCGTCGGGGCGCCCTGGATCATCTGGCCGAGCGGATCGCCGGCCGGGGTCGGCGTGAACCGCTCGTCGAACGCGGCCGGATCGGGGGCCGGGGTCTGCGTCGGCGTTTCCGTAGTCTCTTCCTCGCCGGTCCGGAACCCGTTCATCAGCGCTTCTTCTATGTCGGGCGGGAGGACCTTGATCAGCGACTCGCCCAGACTCTCCAGCATCGGGTGCGTCTGGGCGTTGGCGATCCACAGCGGCTGCTGCGAGGCCGGAACGAGCCAGGTGAAGAACACGAACGCGATCACCACGAGCAAAAGGCCGCGCAGCGCGCCGAACACGAAGCCCATCAGCCGGTCCACCGCGCCGATCCGGCTGTCGATGACGAAATCGGCAACCTTCACCGTGATGTATGTGGCGATGATCAGCACGATCACAAACACCACGGCGACAGCAATGATCGTCGCGATCGTCTGGTCCGCTATCGGACTGGGATAGATGAGGTTGAGGAGCGGCGGGTGCAGGAAGTACGCCGCAACGCCGGCGATCACCCATGAGGTGATCGAGAGCACCTCGCGGACGAAGCCGCGCACCATCGCGAGAAGCGCCGAAATGAGGACGACGACGACGACGATGGCATCGAAGAGCGTGAGCGACATCGGGTAACTTCTGGCGTCGCGCTCCCGGCCGGAGCGGCGAGGGCACGGGTAGCACGATTCAAAAGGCCCCGTCTTGGCGAGGAGCCGCGGTGCCTTGCCTTATCCCTCGTCGGTTGAACCGGCAATGCCGGCCACGAGGGCGGTGAGGTCGGCGAGCGGGGAAAGGGTGGAAAGACCGCAGGCCCCGGCCGCGGCTGACGCAGCCGGGAGGACGGCGCGGCGGAACCCGAGCCGGGCCGCCTCGCGGAGCCGCGCCGCCGGCTGGCCGACCGGGCGGAGGGCGCCGGAAAGGCTGATCTCGCCGAAGAAGACGCTCTCGCCCGACAGCGCGCGCCCCGTCAGGGCGGACACGAGGGCGGCGGCGACGGCGATGTCGGCCGCGGGCTCGCTGATCCGGAGCCCGCCCGCGACGTTGAGATAGATGTCGGCATTCGCGAACCGGATGCCGCAGCGCGCCTCGAGGACCGCGATCACCATCGCGAGCCGCGCCGAATCCCAGCCGACCACCGAGCGGCGCGGCGTCCCGAGCGCCGACGGCGCCACGAGGGCCTGGATCTCGCAGAGGAGGGGCCGCGTTCCCTCCATGCCGGCGAATACCGCCGAGCCCGGCGTCCGGAGGTTCCGCTCGGACAGGAACAGCGCCGAGGGGTTCGAAATCTCCGACAGCCCGCCGCCGGTCATCTCGAACACGCCGATCTCGTCGGTCGGGCCGAAACGGTTCTTCGAGGCGCGGAGGATGCGGAACTGGTGGCCGCCTTCGCCTTCGAAGGTGAGGACGGCGTCCACCATGTGCTCGACCGTCCGCGGCCCGGCGATCTGGCCGTCCTTGGTGACGTGCCCGACGAGGCAGATCGCGGCCCCGGTCTGCTTGGCGTAGCGGATCATCGCCTGCGCCGAGGCGCGGACCTGCGTGACCGTGCCGGGCGAGGATTCCGCCGTGCTCGTCCACAGCGTCTGGACCGAATCGAGCACCACGAAATCCGGCCGCGGCCCGGCCGAGAGCGTCGAGATGATGTCCTCGACGCTCGTTTCCGCCGCGAGCGCCACCGGCGCGTCGGCAAGGCCGAGCCGCTCGGCGCGCATCCGCACCTGCGCCGTCGCCTCCTCGCCCGAGATGTAGACGACGCGCCGGCCGAGGCGCGCGATGGTGGCGCAGGCCTGGAGAAGGAGGGTCGACTTGCCGATGCCGGGCTCGCCGCCGACGAGGAGGGCCGAGCCGGTGACGAAGCCGCCGCCTGTCACCCGGTCGAGCTCGCCGATGCCGCAGGGCATCCGTGGCGCTTCCTCGATGACGCCGCGGAGCGGCTGGAGGTCGATGATCCGTCCCCGCACGGCGGAGACGCCGGGCACCTTTCCCGTCTGCCCGCCGACGGCTTCCTCGATGACGCTGTTCCACTCGCCACAGGATTCGCACTTGCCCTGCCAGCGGTGCGTCACCGCTCCGCAGTTCTGGCAGACATACTGGATGCGGGCGCGCGCCATCGACTCCCCCGATTTCCGACGGAGCCTAGACTATGAACGAAATGAGAACAAGCCGTAAACTACGGGCCGACGAACCGGCGGTCGTACCGTCGGCCGAGGCCGGTCAGGAACTCGTAGCCGATCGTCGCCGCGGCCGAAGCGGCCTCGTCGAGCGGGATCGACGGCCCGAACAGCTCGGCCCAGTCGCCGGGGACGACCTCCGGCACGTCGGTCACGTCGGCGACCACGAGGTCCATCGACACCCGGCCCACCAGCGGGGCGCGTCTCCCGCGGATGAACACCTTGCCGCCGAGCCGTGAATCGGACGAGCTGCCGAGGCGGTGGTAGCCGTCGGCATAGCCCGCGCCGATCGTCGCCAGCACCGAAGGGCGCCGCGTCCGCTCGGTGGCGCCATACCCGACCGGCGTGTCGGTATCGACGTGCCGCACCTGGAGGACGCGCGCCTCGGCCGTCACCACCGTGCGGAGCGGCGGGCGATCGGCAGGCCCGCGGCCGCCATAGAGCATGATGCCCGGCCGGTTGAGGGCGAAGTGGTATTTTGGGCCGAGGAGGATGCCGGCGGAATTCGCCAGCGACCCCGCGATCAGTGGCACCCGCGCCACGAGCTCACGGAAGCGGCCGAGCTGGAGCGCGTTGAGCGGATCGTCCGCCACGTCCGCGCAGGCGAGGTGGCTCATCACCAGCGCCGGCGACAGGAGCCGGAGCAGCCGCGGATCGGCAAGGAGCGCCTCCGCCTCGTCGGCGCCCAGGCCGAGCCGGTTCATTCCGGTATCGAAATGAACCGCGCAGTCGCCGTCGCCGCCCTCCGCCCTGAACGCCGCCCATTCGGTGATCTCGCCCGGCGTGCCGAGCACCGGCCGCAGCCGGTGTTCCGCGAGCGCGGCGGCGCCGCCGGGCGGCAGGCCGTCGAGGACGTAGACGATGGACGGAGGCGCCGCGGCGCGCACCTCGATTCCCTCCGGCGCGGTGGCGACGAAGAAGGTGCGGCAGCCGGCGGCCGCAAGGGCCGGGACGGCGCGTGCGACCCCGATGCCATAGGCATCGGCCTTCACCACGGCCGACGTCTCGGACGACGGCGCGAGCGCGGCGAGGCTCCGCCAGTTCGCGACGAGGGCGCCGAGGTCGATCGTCAGCCGTGCATTGGCGAGCGAAGGCCGTGCGCCTGCCCCTTGGTTCATGTCGGAAACCGTACCTGATTCCCGCCGGAGCGTGCGCCGCGGCTGTGGCGGCGGAATGACCTACTCGAACCGCTCGGGCAGGCCGCCGGGCCGCGCCAGGTTGGAGAAGCGCGTGACGTCGGCGTCGAACTGCAGCTCGACCGACCCCGTCGGTCCATGGCGCTGCTTGCCGATGATGACTTCGGCGCGGCCGGCCATCGCTTCCATCTCGGCCTGCCACTTGAAGAACTCTTCGGTGCCTTCCTTCGGCTTCTTGTTCTTGAGGTAGTACTCCTCGCGGAACACGAACATCACGACGTCGGCGTCCTGCTCGATCGAGCCGGATTCGCGGAGGTCCGACAGCTGCGGCCGCTTGTCGTCGCGCGATTCCACCTGGCGCGACAGCTGCGACAGCGCCACGATCGGCACCTGAAGCTCCTTCGCGAGGGCCTTGAGATTGTTGGTGATCTCCGTGACCTCCTGGACGCGGTTGTCGCTGCCCTTCTTGCCGGTCTGGAGGAGCTGGATGTAGTCGACCACGAGGAGGTCGAGCCCCTTCTGGCGCTTCAGCCGGCGGGCGCGGGCGGCGAGCTGCGAGATCGCGAGGCCGCCGGTCTGGTCGATGTAGAGCGGCATCCGCTGGATCGCCCGCGACACCTCGACGATCCGCGCGAACTGGTCCTCGTGGATCGAGCCGCGGCGGATGTCGGAGGAGGGGACGCCGGACTGCTCGGCGATGATGCGCGTGGCGAGCTGCTCCGCCGACATTTCGAGGGAGAAGAACCCGACGATGCCGCCATTGACGGTCTTCATCGCCCCGTCGGCGCCGCTCTCCCCGCGCCATGCCGCGGCGATGTTGAAGGCGATGTTGGTGGCGAGCGCCGTCTTCCCCATGCCGGGACGGCCGGCGAGGATCACGAGGTCGGACGGCTGAAGGCCGCCCATCAGCCGGTCGAGGTCGTCGAGGCCGGTGGCGATGCCAGAGAGGTGGCCGTCGCGCTTGTAGGCCGCGCTCGCCATGTCGATCGCGGTGAGGAGCGCGGTCTCGAAATTGGTGAAGCCGCCCTCGTAGCGCCCGCTCTCGGCGAGCTCGAACAGGCGCCGCTCGGCGTCCTCGATCTGGTCCTTCGGCGCCATGTCGATCGGCGCGTCGTAGGCGATGTTGACCATGTCCTCGCCGATCAGGATCAGCGAGCGGCGGATGGCGAGATCGTAGATCGTGCGGCCATAGTCGGCCGCGTTGATGATGGTGGTCGCCTCCGCGGCGAGGCGGGCGAGGTATTGCGCGCCGTTGAGGTCGCCGGCGCGGAAATCCGGCGGCAGGAACGTCTTGGCCGTGATCGGCGTCGCCGACTTGCCGGCGCGGATGATCTCGCGCACGATCTCGTAGATGCGCGCGTGGACGCCCTCGCCGAAATGCTCCGGCTCGAGGAAATCCGACACGCGGTAGTACGCGTCGTTGTTGATGAGGATGGCGCCGAGGAGCGCCTGCTCCGCCTCGATGTTCTGCGGCGCGGAGCGGAAGGGTTCTGCCGGGGGGTCGATCCGGCGGGCAGGTACGGGCATCGGTCATCCAGAGCGTTGGAGAGCCGGTCTACTCCAACTCGCCGCGCTCTGCAGGCGCGTTCCCGACGAACCGATGGGAAGCCACGCTATCCACCGGTTTCGCCGCCTCCATCATCGTACGGCTTGCGCCGGCGACGGTCCTGGGGGAGGGCGAATCACTCCCGCGCCGCGTCGCCGAACGACGGTTCCGCGACGGGCGGGAGCCGGCCGGGCCTTCACGCACCGGCGGCAGTCAGGTGGCTTCCCCACCGGTCATGAAGCCGAGGCGGTCGGTCTGGTGACCCACCACCTTCCAGCCGCCGGCCTCCTTGCGGAACACGGTCGACGACCTGATCCGGACCGTCTCGACCCGGCCGTCGACGACGTTCTCGCCGGCTTCGACGCAGGTGATGACCGCAAGGTCGGTCCCGACCACCATGTGGAGCCGCTGCGGCGTCACCCGGCCGCCGAGCCGCGCCGCCGCCTGCTCGTTCCATTCCTTCTCGATGGGCGGCCAGCCGACGAGGTAGAGCCCGCTCGGGCCCATATAGGTGATGTCGCCGGCGTGCGACCACGCATCCTTCATCGGCCCGGCATCGCCGGTGAACATGACGTTGAGCGCGGCATAGAACCTGTCCGCCGCGCCCTCGATTTCCAGCCTGCTCATCGTGACGCTCACCCCGCACGGCCGACCGGCCACGAACACGGCAGGACCGTATGGTCGATGGCGCGCGCACACAACGCTGCACTCGTGCCCATCCCGCTCGCCCCGAACGGGGAGAGGCGAAATGAGCGGTCGCTGCGGGAACGATCCGAATGCGCCACACCGCTACCGCGTAGCGCGTCTCCGCGGTCGCCCCGGATCGGCCCTGCCGTCTCCCTGGTCGCTTACGACGGCGGCGATGTTGCCGCGTCGCCGGGCCGGCGCGGACTCCACCGCTGCGTCGGCACCCCGATACATGTAGTCGCGCGTGATCGGCACCGCGTCGATCGTCCGCGCGATCTGCATCTGGAAGACGACGAGCGTCCGGAAGCGGAAGGCCGCAGCGCACAGTTCGAGGTAGAACTCCCACATCCGGCAGAAGCGCTCGTCGAAGCGTTTCGCGACATCGGCCCGGTGCGCCTGGAAGCGCTCGTTCCAGGCTTCGAGCGTTTTGGCGTAGTGGATGCGGAGCATCTCGAAATCGGTGAGCCAGAGGCCCTGCTGCTCGATCACCGGCGCGAGCTGCGACAGGCTCGGTATGTACGAGCCGGGGAAGATGTACCTGTTCATCCAGGCGTTGTTCGGCGCCGGCGGGCCCATGCGGCCGATCGTGTGGATGAGGGCGATGCCGTCCGGTTTCAGCAGCCGGTCGAGGTTCGCGAAATACTCGCCAAAGCTCCGCTGGCCGACATGCTCGAACATGCCGACCGAAACGATCCGGTCATAGGCGGCCGGCTCGTCGCGGTAGTCCTGCAGCTTGAACGTCACCCGGTCGGCGAGCCCGGCTTCGACGGCGCGGCGCCTGGAGGTCTCGAACTGGTCGACCGAGAGCGTGACGCCGGTCACCTCCACGCCGTGCTCGCGGGCGAGGTAGAGCGCCATGCCGCCCCAGCCGGAGCCGATGTCGAGCACTTTCATGCCCGGCTTCAGCAGCAGCTTTCCGGCGATGTGCCGCTTCTTGGCGAGCTGCGCTTCCTCGAGCGAGGTGACCCCGTCGCGCCAGTAGGCGCAGGAATACTGAAGGTCCGCGTCGAGGAAGAGTTCGTAGAGCGCGTGGTCGATGTCGTAGTGGTGCCGCACGTTCCGCGAGGCGCGCTCGGCGCCGTTCCGGCGGAACTGCTCCGCACCGCGGAGGAGGCGGGCGAGGAAACCCTTCGGCTCCCTGCCGCGGCTCGATGCGACCACGATCTCAAGGAATTCGCGAAGCGTCCCGCGCTCGATCGTATACGAGCCGTCCATATAGGCTTCGCCGATGACGAGGCCGGGGCTCCGCATGAAACGGCGGACGAGCCCGGCGTCGCGGAACCCGATCGTCACCGCGGGACCAGTCGCGGCCGAGCCGAAGACATGCGTCTGGCCCGAGGCGTCTTGGATTGTCAGCTGGCCGTGCGTGACGAGCCGTTTCAGGAGGCGGTCGAGCGGAAAAAGTGACATCGCGGACTCTCGCCAGAAAGTCCGGTGATCTTAGTCCCTGCGGCGGAAGCCCGCAAAGCGGCGCGCGCATGGCCGCCCGCCACCGCGCGCCGGGATGGCGGGCCCGCAGCGCCACGCCGCGGGCCGCGCTCGCCTCGAAGCCTACTCGGCCTTCGGCGCTTCGTCTTCGGCCGTCTCGGTCACTTCGACCTCGACTTCCTCCTCCTCGACGTCGCGGTCGCGGACGGTCAGATCCTCGCCGCGCGCCTGGCGCTCGGCCTCGTCCGACGAGCGGGCGACGTTGATGGTGACGGAGGTGGCGACCTCGGGGTGGAGGTTGACCGCGACCTTGTGGAGACCGATGGTCTTGATCGGATGGTTGAGGCCGATCTGGTTGCGGCCGACCGAGAAGCCCTCGGCGGTGATGACGTCGGCGAGGTCGCGGGTGTTGACCGAGCCGTAGAGCTGGCCGGTCTCGCCGGCCTGGCGCACGACGATGAAGCTCTTGCCGTCGAGCTTCTCGGCGACGGCGGCAGCCTCGCTCTTCCGCTCGAGGTTGCGGGCTTCGAGCTGCGAGCGCTGGGCCTCGAACTGCTTCCTGTTGTTGTCATTGGCGCGGAGCGCCTTGCCCTGCGGCAGGAGGAAGTTGCGGCCAAAGCCGTCCTTGACGCGGACGACGTCGCCCATCTGGCCGAGGCCGGCGATGCGCTCGAGGAGAATGACGTGCATGGGAAGCTCCTTGGGTGTGATCAGGTACGGGTGAGGGGACCGGCCGCATTGGTCTGCGGACGGAGTGGAACGGCCGTGTCGAGAATGCCGAGCGCGGCGTAGACGAGCGCCGGGATGCCGAAGAGCGGGATCGAGGCGTAGACGAAGAAGAGGACGAGTTGCCTTGCGCCGATCCGCTGCGTGAAGAAGTGGATGATGCCCAGGCCGACGAGGATGAGCGCCGCGCCGAACGCACCGGCGACGGCCGAAGCGGCATCGCCGACGGCGCCCGCGAAGGTGGCGCCGATCGCAGCCACGACGAAGACGACGGCGGTGATCCGCGGCACGGCGACGGTCCACGCCGGACTGCGCGGGCGGATGGTGTAGCCCATCCCCGTCGCGATCGAGGCCCCGAGGAACGCGTTGGCGACGGCCATCACCACGGCGAAGCCGGCCGTCGTCACGGGGAGGAGGTTGACGATGGTGTCGACGAACCAGACGACGCTGGCGTCGTCCGTCGCCATGCCGGCCGCATCGAGCCAGGTCGGCGCATCCGACCGGAGCTCAGTGGTCAGGAGTTCGGCGTCGAAGCCGATGGCGATGCCGCCGATGACCGTGCCGGCCGCGACGATGCCGGCGACGCGGAGAAGGATCGGCCCGAGCGGATACCATTCGGTGGCGCCATCCGGACCGACGGTCCGCGACAGCCCGAAGAAATGGATGATGGCCGCGACCGGGAGGCCGACGAGGAGGAACGCCGCAACGCCCGTGGCGGGGTCGACGAACGCGCCGGCGGCTATGCCGAGCGTGATCGCGCCAATGCCGGCCGCGACCGAACCATAGGCGAACCCCGCGACGGCGATGGGAAGGGGCGCGGCCAGGAACAGCGGCATCGCCAGCAGCGACCCGGCCGCGATCGCGGCCAGGAGGAGGGTGCCGAGGATGCCGGCGGCGATGCCGGCGGGGATGAACGGTCGCATTCCGTCTCGCTGTCCCGCCATCTGCGGCGGTTAGAGGCGGCTCACGGCTTTCCGGGCACGCCCCAACTCAGTCTCGGCAGTAGGCAATGGGCAATCGGCAGTCGGGCTCTTACGATTGCCGACTGCCTATTGCCGAATGCCGCTCTCTACTTGATCACGTAAGGCAGGAGCCCGAGGAACCGCGCGCGCTTGATGGCACGGGCGAGCTCGCGCTGCTTCTTGGCCGACACCGCGGTGATACGGGACGGGACGATCTTGCCGCGCTCGGAGATGTAGCGCTGCAGGAGGCGCGTGTCCTTGTAGTCGATCTTCGGGGCATCGGTGCCCGAAAGCGGATCGGACTTGCGGCGGCGGAAGAAGGGCCGGCGGGCCGGCAGCTGGTTGATGTCGACCATCGTCTATTCCTCCCGGCCGGCCGAAGCGCCGTCGTCGTCACGCCGCGGGCGGTCGCCGCGCGGGCCCCGGTCACCGCGATCGCCGCGGTCACCCCGGTCGCCGCGATCGCGGCCGAACGGCCGGTCGCCGCGCGGGCCGCGATCGTCACGGTCGCCGCGGTCGCGCTTCTGCATCATCGCCGACGGCTCGTTGTCGTGCGCGTCGACGCGCACCGTCATGAAGCGGAGGACGTCTTCGCTGAGGCCGATCTGGCGCTCCATCTCGGCCACCGCGGCGGGCGGGGCGTCGATGTTCATGAGCGTGTAATGGGCCTTCCGGTTCTTGCGGATGCGGAAGGCGATGGACTTGAGGCCCCAGGCCTCGACCTTGCCGACCGTCCCGCCACCGGCGGCGATCGTGCCCTTCATCTGTTCGACGAGGGCCTCGACCTGCTGCCCGGACATGTCCTGCCGGGCCAGAAATACGTGTTCGTAGAGCGGCATTGCCGACCTTTCCTGTTCCGTCCGGCGCCAAGCCTCACCGAAGCCTTCTGGAAAGGCGGTCGGTCAACTTCGAGAGCGGAGACACGGGAGGACGGGTCGATCCGTTGACCCTGCGGCACATGCCGCCTCCGTTCAGCCCCCAGCCGGGACGATTGCGAGGCGGCGTTTATACGGAAAGCGGCGCCGCATGCAAGGGCCGCAGGGCCTTCCGGCCTACCCGGTCTTCTGCAGGCAGTAGTGCGGCGCCTTCGCGACGATCCGGTAGGCGGGCATCGCTGCCGCCCGCGCCGCGCTCTGCGCCGCCCCGTCGAGCGGATGGAAACCGCTGTCGTCGAAAAGGACGAACCCGCCCTTCGCGAGGTGGCGGTCGACGTGGGTGAAGTCCTTCCACACCTGGTCGCGCGAATGGTCGCCGTCGATGTAAGCGAAGGCGATCGGCCCGCCGAGCCTCGCCTCGCGGCCGAAGAAGTCGGTCCGGACGGCGCCCGCTCGCCAGTCGGCGAAAAAGGCGTCGGAAGAGACCTCGAAGTGGTGCGGCAGGCGGGCGGCGGAGTGGAGCCGCGTCGCGCGCTCGTAGGTGTCGCGGATGTACGCCCGGCGCCGCCCGAGCCACTCCGCCTCCCCGAGGCCCGATCCCGCCGGCTCGGCCGGACCTTCGATCACCCATGGGTCGGCCGAGAAAAGCGCGGCGCGGCGACCGTGTTTCTGCAGGAAATGGAGGATGGCGTTGGCGGAAAGGCCGGCATAGCAGCCGATCTCGATCACGGCGCCCTCGGGCATCGCCGCGATGCAGCGGTCGAATGCGCGGACGTTCCCGGCGTTGAGCCAGCCGGGAATCGCGTCCCGGAGCGATTTCACCTGCGCGTCCTCGCGTGGCGGCGGCGTCCGTGCGCCCCGCTTCGCGCGGCTGGCGAGCGACCACACGACCGGCGGCACGAACTGGCGGAGCATGGATTTCGCGGTCAATTCCATCCTCCGGCGGCGCGGTCGATCGGGACCCGTCGCGACTCCGGGAACAGTGACACCGGCACCCGTCGCCCGCAACGCGGCCCCCCGCTTTCCCCAGAAGCCCCGTCGCACCGGCCCGCCGATTCTTGACTCCCCCGGTTCAAACGGAAACAAGGCACGCGAAGGTCCGCGCCGCTCGGCATTGCTGGATCTGGCAGGGGACGGCATGGGAACGGCGTTGATATTCCCGGGGCAGGGCAGCCAGGCGGTCGGCATGGGCAAGGCGCTCGCCGATGCCTATCCGGCAGCCGCCGCGGTCTTCGCCGAAGTCGACGACGCGCTCGGCGAAAAGCTGTCGCCCGTCGTCTTCGAAGGTCCGGCCGAGGCGCTCACGCTCACCCGCAACACCCAGCCGGCGCTCATGGCAGTCAGCATCGCCGCGCTTCGCGCGCTGACCGGCGGCACCGGCCAGCTTCCGGCGTCCGTCACCTATCTCGCCGGCCATTCGCTCGGCGAATACGCCGCCCTCGCCGCCGCCGGCAGCCTGACGCTGGCTGACACCGCGCGCCTCCTCAGGCTCCGCGGCGAAGCGATGCAGCGCGCCGTGCCGCCGGGCGAGGGCGCGATGGCGGCCATCCTCGGGCTCGACGCCGCTGCCGTCCGCGAGGCGGCCGCCGAAGCATCGACGGCGAACGAGGTCTGCGAACTCGCCAACGACAATGGCGGCGGGCAGATCGTCGTTTCCGGCCACAGGGCCGCCGTCGAGCGCGCGCAGGCCGCGGCCAAGGCGAAGGGCGCCAAGCGCACCGTGCCGCTGCCGGTCAGCGGCCCGTTCCATTCGAGCCTGATGGCGCCCGCGGCGCGCGAGATGGCGGACGTCCTCGCTGGCGTCACGATACGGCCGCCGTCAGTCCCGGTCGTCGCGAACGTCACCGCCCGGCCGCACGAAGGGCCGGAGACGATCCGCCGCCGCCTCGTCGAGCAGATCACCGGGACCGTGCGCTGGCAGGAATCGGTCGCCTGGATGAGCGGCGCCGGCGTCACTCGCTTCGTCGAGGTGGGATCGGGGAAAGTGCTGTCCGGGCTGGTGAAGCGGATCGCGGCGGACGCCGAGACCGCGAGCGTCGGCACGCCCGACGACGTCGCCGCGGTCGGGCCGACGCTCTAGAGCTGGGGAAGCGGGATGTTTGACCTCACGGACAAGATCGCCCTCGTGACCGGCGCGACCGGCGGCATCGGCGCCGCCTGCGCCCGGGCGATCGTTGCCCAGGGCGGGAAGGTGGCCGTCACCGGCACCCGCCAGGCGGTTCTCGACGAACTGTGCGCCTCGATCGGGCCTAGCGCGAAGGGCTTCGTCTGCGATCTCGGCGACCGGGCCGCGGTGGATGCGCTCACGCCGGCGGTCGAGGCCGAGTTCGGCCGGATCGACATCCTCGTCAACAATGCCGGCATCACGCGCGACAACCTCTTCATCCGCATGTCCGACGACGACTGGGACAAGGTGATCGAGGTGAACCTCACCGCGGTCTTCCGCCTGACGCGCGCGGTGCTTCGCGGCATGATCAAGCGCCGCTCCGGCCGCATCGTCATGATGAGCTCGGTGGTCGGTGTCGCCGGCAATGCCGGGCAGGGGAACTACGCCGCCGCCAAGGCCGGCCTTCTCGGCATGGGCAAGAGCATCGCCAAGGAAGTGGCGCGCCGCGGCATCACCGTGAACGCCATCGCTCCGGGCTACATCCAGACGCCGATGGTCGAGGCCCTCACGGACGCCCAGCGGGCGGCGGCGGTGGCGGAGGTCCCGGCCGACCGTTTCGGCACCCCCGAGGAGATCGCCGCAGCCGTGGTGTTCCTCGCCTCGCCCGAGGCGGGTTACCTCACCGGCCACACGCTGCACATCAACGGCGGGATGCACATCGAATAGCGGTACGAAAGCCGCAGCCTACCACGGCTTGGCACCATACACGGAACTGTGTTAAAGGCGCCGCCTGCCCGGCCCCGGGCCGGCCTCCCCTCCGGAGGGACGGCCGCAACGGCGGAACGGCGCCACATCGACTTTTGTGCTTTTCATCCACGGGCGTTCCGCTAGGAATGCCGCCAATCCACACTGGACGCTCGCAGGGCGATTCTGGTTCAGTCAGTCCGGCACAATCAAGGTTAGGCCAAACATGAGCGATATCGCTGATCGAGTGAAGAAGATCGTCGTCGAGCATCTCGGTGTCGATGCCGCCAAGGTGACCGACAATGCGAGCTTCATCGACGATCTCGGCGCCGACAGCCTCGACACCGTCGAGCTGGTGATGGCCTTCGAGGAGGAGTTCGGGGTCGAAATCCCGGACGACGCCGCCGAGACGATCCTCACCGTCGGTGACGCGGTGACGTTCCTGCAGAAGAACGCCAGCGCCTAAGGGCAGCCTGGTGGCATCCGGTCAGGGAAACGGGATGAGACGGGTCGTCGTTACCGGCCTCGGCCTCGTCACGCCGCTCGGTTGCGGCGTTGACGTGACCTGGAACAACATCCTGGCCGGAAAGAGCGGCGCCCGCCGCATTACCTCGTTCGAGGTTTCCGACATCGCCGCCCAGATCGCGTGCATCGTGCCGCGCGGTCCGGGTGCCGAGGGCAAGTTCAATCCCGACGACTGGATGGAGCCCAAGGAGCAGCGGAAGGTCGACGACTTCATCATCTATGCCGTCGCCGCTGCCGACCAGGCGCTGGCCGACGCCGGATGGCATCCCGGGACGCCCGAGGATCAGAACGCCACCGGCGTTCTGATCGGCTCCGGTATCGGTGGCCTTCCCGGCATCGAAGAGGCGTCGGTCCTCCTTCACGAGAAGGGGCCGCGCCGCATCAGCCCGTTCTTCATTCCCGGCCGGCTGATCAACCTCGCCTCCGGCCAGGTCTCGATCAAGCATCAGCTGAAAGGCCCGAACCATGCGGTGGTGACGGCCTGCTCGACCGGCTCGCACGCCATCGGCGACGCGGCGCGCCTGATCGCCTTCGGCGATGCCGACGTCATGGTCGCGGGCGGGGCCGAGGCGCCGCTGTCCCGCCTCGCAATGGCGGGTTTTGCCGCCTGCCGCGCGCTGTCGACCGGGTACAACGACCAGCCGGAAAAGGCCTCGCGGCCTTACGATCGCGACCGCGACGGCTTCGTCATGGGCGAGGGCGCCGGTGTCGTGGTGCTGGAAGAGCGCGAGCACGCGATCGCCCGCGGCGCGAAGATCTACGGCGAAGTCATCGGCTACGGCATGTCGGGCGACGCCTACCACATCACCGCGCCGTCGGTTGACGGCGACGGCGCCTTCCGCGCGATGTCGGCAGCGATCAAGCGCGCCGGCATCTCCTCGGCCGACATCGACTACATCAACGCCCACGGCACCTCGACGCTCGCCGACGGCATCGAACTCGGCGCCGTCGAGCGCGTCCTCGGCAATGCCGGGGCGAACGTCGCGATGTCGTCCACCAAGTCGGCGATCGGCCACCTTCTCGGTGCGGCCGGCGCGGTCGAGGCGATCTTCTGCCTCCTCGCGATGCGCGACAACATGGTCCCGCCGACGCTCAACCTCGACAATCCGTCGGTGGAGACGCCGATCGACCTCGTGCCGCACCACGCCAAGGCGAAGGAAGTGAACGTCGCGCTGTCGAATTCCTTCGGGTTCGGCGGCACCAATGCGACGCTGATCTTCCGTCGCGATGCCGCGTGAGCGGGCGCGGGAAACCGCCACAATCGACCGGCAGCGTGCCTGAGCCCATGCCATCGAATCGGGTTCGGACGCCGACATGAACGACCTCAGCGGATCGCGCGGCGGATCGAGCGATCCGCGAAGGCCTCCCGTGAGCCCGAAGAGCGCGCGGGAGATGCTGCAGCCGCACCAGGTGCCGCCGCCGCCGGTGCGGTCGCGCGGCGCCCGCCATCCGCTGATCATCCTCCTCAATTTCCTCGTCGTGCTCGTCGTCGTCGCTCTAATCGGCGGCGGCGCGTTCCTGTGGGGCAAGATCACCTTCGACCGGCCCGGCCCGCTCGCCGAGCAGCAGCAGTTCCGCATCATGCCCGGCGAGAATCTCGCGACCGTGGCGCGGAACCTCAGCAATATCGGCGTCGTCTCGAACGAGTGGCTGTTCCGCCAGGGAGTCCAGTTCTACGGTGCCGCCGGCAATCTCCAGGCCGGCGAGTACCTCATTCCGCCCGCAGCCTCGATGCGCCAGGTGATGGACCTCTTCGTCGGCGGCGACGTCGTCGTGTTCTCGGTCACGATCCCGGAAGGCTTCACCAGCCAGCAGGTGGTGAACCGGCTCCTGGCGGACCCCAATCTGACCGGCGACATCACCGAAGTCCCGGCCGAGGGCACGCTCCTCCCGGACACCTACCACTTCAACACCGGCGACACGCGCCAGCAGATCCTCGACCAGATGGCGCGCGCCCATGACCGGGCGCTGGCCGACGTCTGGGCGCGCCGCGCACCGGGCCTGCCGATCCGGACGCCCGAGGAACTCGTCATCCTCGCCTCGATCGTCGAGAAGGAAACCGGCATCGCCGACGAGCGGAGCCGCGTCGCGGCCGTCTTCATCAACCGCCTCAACCAGGGCATGCGCCTGCAGTCCGATCCGACGATCATCTACGGCATCTATGGCGGCGCCGGCCGGCCGGCGGGCGAGGTCATCCGGCAGAGCCAGATCGAGCAGCGGACCGCCTACAACACCTATCAGATCGACGGGCTGCCGCCGGGCCCGATCGCCAATCCGGGCCTCGCCTCGCTCGAAGCGGTCGCCAACCCGTCGCGGACGAACGAACTCTACTTCGTTGCCGACGGCACCGGCGGCCATGTGTTCGCCGAGACCCTCGAGCAGCACAACCGCAACGTCGCCCGCTGGCGCCAGATCGAGCAGCAGCGCGCGGCCGAGGCCGAGGCGGCGGCAGCCGCCGCGGCCGCTGCCGCAGCGGCAGCGGCGGCCAATCCGCCAACCCCCGATCCCGCGGCGCCGGCGGCCCCCGCCGCGCCGTAGCAGCCCTGCCGTCGCGGCCCCGCGGCGGCGTCCGAGGTCGAAGCATCCGATGAGCCCGGCCCCTGCCATCCAGTCGATGACCGGCTTCGCCCGCGCCGAGGGCTCGGCGTTCGGCCTGCGCTGGACGTGGGAGCTGCGCAGCGTCAACGGCAAGAGCCTCGACCTTCGCTTCCGCGGTCCGCCGGGCACGGACCAGCTCGAGCCGTTCCTCCGCGAGCGTGTCGCGGCGAAGATCGTCCGCGGCTCGATCCAGGCCAATCTCACCGTGCAGCGCGAAGGCAACGCATCGTCCGTCCGCATCGACCGCGCGGCGCTCGCCGAGCTCGTCGCGGTGGCGCGCGAACTCGGCCAGGCCGAGCCGGCGATCGACCGGCTCCTGGCCATCCGCGGCATCGTCGAGATCGTCGAGGGCGATCCGGAGCCGCCGGCCGGCCTCAACGAAGCGCTCCTCGCCACCTTCGACCTCGCCGTCGCCGACCTCGCCGCCGTCCGCCACTCGGAAGGCGTCGCGATCGCAAAGGTGCTTTCGGCGCGGATCGACCGGATCGAGGCGCTGGCGGCGGAAGCCGAGCGCCACCCGTCGCGGACGGCCGAGGCGATCCGCCTACGCCTGTCGGAGCAGGTCGCCGCGCTCCTCGGGGCGACGGCGGCACTCGATCGCGACCGGCTGCACCAGGAGGCGATGCTTCTTGCCGCCAGGGCCGACATCCGCGAGGAACTCGACCGGCTCGTCGCCCACGTCGCCGCGGCGCGCGGTCTCCTCGCCGAGGGCGGCGCCGTCGGGCGGCGGCTCGACTTCCTCGCGCAGGAGTTCAACCGCGAGAGCAATACTCTGTGCGCCAAGGCGAACGATCGTGGATTGACGGCGATCGGACTTGAACTCAAGGCGACGGTGGATCAGTTCCGCGAGCAGGTGCAGAATCTGGAGTAGGCGGTGGCCAAGGCCGAAACCCCGATCGCGATTGCCCGAAGGGGGGTCATGCTCGTCCTGTCGTCGCCGTCGGGCGCCGGCAAGTCGACGCTGACGCGCCTTCTCACCGTCAAGGACGACAACCTCCGGCTCTCGATCTCCGTGACGACCCGTCCCCGCCGCCACAGCGAGGTCGACGGCGTCCATTATCATTTCATCGACGTCCGCCGGTTCCGCCAGATGAAGGAGGCCGGCGATCTCCTCGAATCCGCCGAGGTCCACGGCAACCACTACGGCACGCCCCGCCAGCAGGTCGAAGAAGCGCTCGGCGCCGGGCGCGACGTCCTGTTCGACATCGACTGGCAGGGAACGCAGCAGCTGGCGGCGTCGATGCCCGACGACCTCGTCCGCGTCTTCGTCCTGCCGCCGTCAATGGAAGAACTCCAGGCGCGGCTCGAGCGCCGTGCCGAGGATCATCCGGAGATCATCGCGAACCGCCTGAAGGCGGCACGCGACGAGATCGGCCACTGGGCCGAGTACGACTACATCATCGTCAACGACGACCTCGAACGATCGCTCGGAGAACTCCGCGCGATCCTCACCGCGGAGCGGCTGCGCCGCTCGCGTCAGGCCGGGCTCGGCCCGTTCGTCGACAGCCTGCTCGTCGCGAAGGCCGCCGAACGGGCATAGGCGTCGGCAAGGCGGAGGAACCCCGCGACGTCGATCTCCTCGGCCCGGCGCGTGCCGTCGATGCCGGTCTCTTCGAGGAGCGCCGCGGCATCGACGCCGAGGCTTTTGAGGCTCTGCCGCAGCATCTTTCGCCGCTGGCCGAAGGCGGCTGCCGTCACACGCTCGACCGCGGCCACGGAGGCCGGCGCGGCATCGCTCCGCGGCAGGAGTTCCACCACCGACGACACCACTTTCGGCGCCGGCGTGAAGGCCCGCGGGTCGATGTCGAACAGGATCCGGCTCTCCGCCCGCCAGCCGGCCAGCACCCCGAGCCGGCCGTAGGCGTCGTCGCCGGCGCGGGCGACGATCCGCTCGGCGACCTCGCGCTGGAACATCAGCGTCAGCGATAGCCAGCGCGGCGGCCACGGCCCGCGTGTCAGCCAGCCGACGAGGAGGGGCGTCGCGATGTTGTAGGGCAGGTTCGCGACGACGCGGAGCGGCCCTTCGGCGAGGGCGTCGATGTCGGTCGCGAGCGCGTCCGCCGCGACGACTTCGAGCCGCCCCGGATAGTGCGCCGCCACCTCGGCGAGCGCGGCGAGGCAGCGTTCGTCGCGCTCGATCGCAACCACCTTGCGGGCGCCTTCGAGGAGGAGCGCCCGCGTCAGGCCGCCCGGCCCCGGCCCGACCTCGATCACGGTCACGTCCGAGAGGCGGCCGGCGGATCGCGCGATGCGGCCGGTGAGGTTGAGGTCGAGGAGGAAGTTCTGGCCGAGCGACTTCTTCGCGTCGAGGCCGTGCGCGGCGATCACCTCGCGGAGCGGCGGCAGGCCGTCGATGGCGACGGCCATCAGCGCCCGCCGCCTCCGGCGAGCACTGCCGCAAGGCGCAGCGCGGCGAGAAGGCTGGTCGGCCGCGCGATGCCGCGGCCGGCAATGTCGAGCGCCGTGCCGTGGTCCGGCGACGTCCGCACGAAGGGGAGGCCGAGCGTGACGTTGACGCCTTCGTCGAAGGCAAGCGTCTTCACCGGGATCAGCGCCTGGTCGTGATACATGCAGAGCGCCGCGTCGTAGCCGCGCCGCGCCTCGGGGCGGAACATCGTATCCGCCGGCTGCGGCCCGCTTGCGTCGATGCCTTCGGCCCGGAGCGCGTCGACGGCCGGCCGGACGATCGTCTCGTCCTCGGTGCCGATCGTCCCGTTCTCGCCGGCGTGCGGGTTCAGGCCGGCGATCGCGAGCCGCGGCGCGTGGATGCCGAAACGGCGGCGAAGATCGCCGGCGACGATGCGGCCGGTCGAAACGATCAGCTCCGTCGTGAGCGCCGAAGGCACCGAGGCCAGCGGAATGTGGATCGTCACCGGCACCGTCCGGAGCTCGGGCGCCGCGATCATCATCACCGGCTGGACCGGCGCCCCCGTCCATGCCTCTGCGAGCGCCCCGAGGAACTCGGTGTGGCCGGGATGGCGGAATCCGGCGGTGTAGAGCGCTTCCTTGTTGATCGGGTTGGTCACGACCGCCGAGGCTGCGCCGCTGCGCACGAGTTCAACCGCGCGCTCGATCGCCTCGACCACGGCCGCCGCATCCTCGCGGCGCGGCGTACCGGGAGCAGCCTTCGCGGGCGCGGCGAGCGGGACGACGGGGAGGGCGGTCGCGAACGCCTTGGCCGCGGCGGCGGGGGCGACCTCCCGCAGCGGCACGTCCCAGCCGAGCCTTGCGGCGCGATCGGCGAGGAGGGCCGGATCGGCGAGGCAGAGGAACGGCGGCACGCGCTCCGCGTCCCGCATGAGCCAGGCGCGGAGCGCGAGCTCCGGACCGATCCCCGCTGGTTCGCCCATGGTCAGGGCGACCACGGGCGGGTGGTTCGCCATCGCTAGAACCGCTGGATGATCGCCCGGGCGCGCAGCTCGGCGAGGTACTCTGCGCCGATCTGCTCGCCGCGCTCGATGATGAGCTGGTTGGTGATGTCGACGCGCGCCGCCTCGTTGCCGGCGACTTCCGTGACCGAGCAGACCGCGATGATCTCGACGCCCTGCGTCGTCCGCTCCGGCCGCGTCGTCCGCCCGGCCTGCGTCGTCTCGATCGCATCGCGCTGCGCCGAGTTGAGCCGGTCGACGTTGCGGCCGATGTCGACGACGACGACGCCGCGGAGCGTCGAGGCCTGCGTAAGCGAGTTCTCGCAGCCGCCGAAGCGCTGGCGGAACGCCTCCGCCTCGCTGCGACGCTGGTTGACGGCGGCGGCGGAAGCGTCGCCGGGAATGACGAAGATGATCTGCTGCAGCCGGTACTCGCGCACCATCTCGCCCTGGCGGCCCTGCGCGAGGAGCGCGGCGGTGACGTCGGTCTGCGCGACGCCGGGATTGGTCTGGATGCGGTTCTGCATCAGCACCGACCAGGCGATCTGCGCCTGGAGGCGGCGCTTGAGGCTCTCCGGCTCGATGCCCGACTGGCGGAGCGCATCGTTGAACTGGGAGATGCTCATCTGCACCTGGTTCGCGATCGATGCGAACGCGGCGTCGATCTGCGACTGCGGGACGTTGACGCCGAGCCGGATCGCCTCGCCGAGCTGGACGAGTTCGTCGATGAGCTCGTTCGTGGCCGACGAGTTGCTGGGGGTCTGGCCGGAGATGCGCTGCAGCGCGACGCGCTGATCGACGTCGTAGGTAGTGATCGGCACGCCGTTGACGACGGCGACGATGCTGACGGCGAAGGCGTTCCCCGCCGGTACGACGAAGAGGACGGCAAGAACGATCGCGAGGGGTCGGAGGAAGCGGCGCATCAGGTCAATCTACTCCGGGTGCGAAGGGGTCTCGGTCGCTGGGGCGGGCCAACTGGCGGCAGGAATCCGACAAAAGAACGACGCTGCCGGGTGATCCCACGAGTCCGGATCACCCTCCAGCCACCTCTTCTTAGCGGAGCGTGACCCTTTCGGGAAACCGGCAGCCACTTCGTCGCGTCGCGCTCTATCGCTGCGACAGGTCGAAGTCGCCGAGCGTGCGGAGCTGCAGCCCGAAGAGAATGGTCCGGTTCACGTCGGGCGAGCCCGGTTCGCGGCTCTCGGAATACCGGATCGACATCGACGCGCAATCGCATTCATACGCGATGCCGATGTAGTTGCTGAGGACCGTCCCCGTCACGAAATCGTAGCCGATCCCGCCCGAAAGCGTCCAGTTCGGCCCGATCGCGACCTCGGCGCCGGCGACGAGTTCGAGCGCGGTCGCCGGATCGCCGCCGAGGTCGAGGCGCGAACGGTCGTAGGCGATCGCTGCCGAGGCCGTCACCGGACCGACCGCGAGATTGCCCGTGATCGAGCCGCGCTCGAGTGCATAGGTCATCGCGTCGAACCGGCCGGAGAGCGCGAGGCTGTTGCCGCGGGCACCCGTTGCGGTGACGCCCGCGACGAGGTCCGACCGCCTGCCTTCGAGGCCCGAGCCGTAGGCGCCGTTGCGGATGTCCTCGATCGCGAAGGAGTTCGGACCGCCGAGGTGGAACGACTGGCCGACGATCGCCTCCACCGTCGAGCCGCCGCCGAACGTGCCGGTGTAGCGGAGGGCCAGCGTCAGGCGCGAGCCGCCCTCGGCGCGGTCCCAGCCGGTGAAGCGGTCCCAGGCGAGGAGGTTGGTCGTGTCGAGGACGACGCTCTGCGCGTCGTCGTTGGGCAACTGGCCGATGTGCTGCTCGCCGGTGCGGCCGATGATCTGGATGATCGGCTCGATGATGTGCGCCGACTGGCCGGTGGTGATCAGGAACGGCCACGCCCAGTCGAGGCCGATCGCGCCGATGGCGCGGGCGGCGACGGGGCCGGCGATGACGCCCGGCGGGGCGTCGGTGAGGTTCATCACGTAGAGGTCGCCGCGGACGTAGCCGAACGGCGTGAACACCTGGCCGAGCGGCCCGATGATCTCGCGCCGCCACGACACCTCCTCGGAGACGCGCGCGGTCGTCCCCGCAAGGCCGTAGTAGAACGTGTCGGGCCCGACCGTGAACGGGTCGTTCTCGCCGCGCGACAGCACCGTGGCGTTGCCGGTGAAGCGGACCTCGCCACCCAGCACCGGCTGGTCGAGGATCACGTCGTGGTCGACCGTCGGCCAGACGACGGCCTGGCGCGTCTGGTCGTGCTCCGGCACCGGGCTGCGGACGTCGCGGAAATGGAGGACGCGGGCTTCGAGGAAGGCCTGGTCGTTCAGGCCCTCGACGTAGACCTGCGAGGTGATGAAGCTGCCGCTCGGATTGAGCGTCCCGTAGTCGGCCGAGAAGGTGCGGTCGGTCTGCCAGGTCGCGTCCCAGCCGAACGTCCAGAACCGGCCGAGGTCGAGTTCGCCCCGCGTCCGGACGCCGCCGCGGACCTGCAGCGGTCCTGGGTTCCACTGCGCGACGATGGCGCCGTCGACCGTGTAGGTCCCGAGCCGCGTCCGGTGGCGCCATTCGAGCTCGTTGAGGAAGCCCGCATTGCTGAAGAAGGTCGGCGTGACGGTGAGGTCGTAGTTCGGCGCAATCGCCCAGAAGAACGGGATGCCGACGCCGAAACCGAGCGTGTTCGACAGCGAGAAATCGGGGAACAGGAAGCCGGTCTTCCGCGTCACCGTCGGGTCCGGCGTCGACAGGCGCGGAATGAACGCGACCGGCACGCCGAGGAATTCGAGCCGGGCGCGCTCGAAATAGATCATCCGTTCTTCTTCGTTGTGGATGATCCGCGCCGCGCGGACGTTCCACAGCGGCGGCCGGGTCGCTTCGTCGAAGCGGATCTCGCAGGCCGTGTAGGTGGCGTTGCTGAACTCGGTGACGCGGGTGCTGAACCGCTCCGCCCGGTCGGCGGTGAAGAACGTCCGGTCGGCGGTGGCGACGAAGAGCTGCTCGATGAAGCCGGCGCTGAAATCGTCGGTCACGTCCGCCTGCGCGGCCTCGTACAGCGTCCCGTCCGGCGCCACGATGGTGACATTGCCGACGGCAACGAGGCGCCCGGTGGTCTGGTAGTAGGTGAGCCGGTCGGCCGTCAGGAGGTAGCCGTCGTAGCGGGCCACGACGTTGCCCACGGCGGAGATGATGTCGTCGTCGTAATTGTAGATGAGGTCGTCGGACTCGAGGAACAGCTGCGGCCCGCCGCCCTGCGCCGCGGCGGGGAACGCACGCAGAAGGACGATCAGGAACGCGATTGCGGTCCAGGCCAGCCACCACCGGCTGGCGCCGCCTGCCGGTCGGGACAGGACGGGGCCTGCAATCATCCATCCTCCGTACGCAACAGCAGGCTGACACTGACGAGCATCGCGAGGACGACGGGCGACCATGCCGCGATCCCCGGTGCCACGACGCCGCTTCGCCCAAGATCGCCCGAAACCACCAAGAGGAGGTAAAGCATGAAGCCGCTGACCGCGCCAGCGATCACCAGGCGGCCGAGATTGAGGGTACGCGAGAAGCGGAGCGACACCACGGCGGCGATGAACACCATGGCCACGAGGAGAACCGGCAGCGACACGAGCGTGCTGAGCTGCATGCGGAGGTCGGTGGCGGGAAGGCCCGTCTGCCGGGCGATCTCGATGAGTCCCGGGAGTCGCCAGAATGCCACAGTCGCGGGGTCGAGGAGCGACTCGTGTATCTGGCTCGCGGTGAGGTTCGTGTGGATGCGGAACTCCGCCACTTCCGCGACCGGCGCCCCCGTCGCCGACACCACCGCGCGGGGCAGGATCCATTCCTGTCCGACGAGATCGGCGGAGCGGGCATCGACGCGCAGCCGGAGCGTGCCGTCGCCGTTGTAGAGGAAGGCCGTGACGCCGCCCGCAAGGCGCGTGCCGTTGTCGCGGCTCCGGAGCGCCCCGATGATCGACGGCCCGTCATTGCCGCTCTGCCGCAGCCACACCTGCCCGGCCTCGCCGAAACTGTCGGTGCGCACGTTCGAGCCGCCGAGCGGAACGGACATCTCGCGGAGCGCGACCGCGGCGGGATTGTAGACCGTCACCGCAAGGACCCCGAGCACGAACGCCACGCCGGCGGCCGGCAGGAGCATCTGCCAGGCCGAGACGCCGGCGGAGCGGGCGACGGTGAGTTCGAGGCGCCGGTTGAGCTGCACGAACGTCACCATCGCACCGAACAGCATCGCGAAGGGCAGCACCGATTCGGCAAGGCTCGGGCCGCGGAGGAAGGCGATGACGAGCGCCGTCCCCGCCGTGAGCCCCGCCGTGCCGACGAGGCGCGCCAGCTGGGTGAAGTCGACGATCGACACCAGCACGATGAAGACGCCGAAGATGACGATCGTCGTTCTGGCGAGGCGCCAGGCGATGTGGCGCGACAGGGTGAGCCCCATGCGCATCAGGCGACCTTCGCGATGCGGCGTCGCCGCCGCCGGCGTGCACCCGGCGGGCGGAGCCGTCCGCCGCTGGCGAGGACGAACAGCGGCAGCCCGATGCCGAGGGCCGGCACGACGTAAACCGGGAGGAGCAGCGCCGGGTTGTTGTCGAGCGTGCCGCCGAGATAGAGGCTCGCGCCGAGAATGAGCCCCGCGAACGCCGCCGTCGCGGTGGTGGCGAGGACGCGGCTCTGGCGCGCCGACCGCGCCGAGCCGAGGAGGACGGCCGGGACGAGAGCGAGCACGAGCACGTAGAGCGGATCGGTGATCCGCTTGTGGAGCGCGGCGGCATAGACGAACGGGTTCGCCTGGTAGAGCGGATCGCTCGGATCGGGCGACAGGAGATAGGAAACCGGCCGTTCGTCGACGCGCGCTCCGCCCGGCGTTGCGGCGTTCGCAAGGTTCGCGAGGTCGAGGGGATAGGATTCGAAGGCGATCACCGAGAGGGCGTTCGAATCATTCGGCCGCCGCTGGATGACGCCGTTGCGCATCACCAGGAACTTGCCTTCGTCGCGATCGACGATCTCGGCGCTCCGGGCGAGATAGGCGACGGTCTGCTGCGGGTCGTGCCGGTCGAAGACGAAGATCTCCTCGAGCCGCCCGTCCGGCTCGATCGCGGCGACCTGCATCACCACGTCCCGCCCCACGGACCGGAACTGCCCCGGCCGGATCAGCGAGGTGATGACGTTGGCGTTCACCTCGGCGATGAGGCGGTTGCTTTCGCGGATCGTGAGCGGGTTGAAATGGAGCGACGCCGCCGCGACCACGCAGAAGACCGGGACGGCGAGGCCGAGGACGGGCTTCACGAGGAGCCGCGGCGATCCGCCGGAGGCGTTGACGGCAACGAGCTCCGAATCGGCGTTGAGGCCGTTGAGGGTGATGATCACGACGAGGAGGAGCGTCACCGGCGCGATGATGGTGACGAGGCCCGGCACGAGAAGGAGGGTCGCCTCGAGGAAGACGCTGAGGCCCTGGCCGCGATCGGTGACGAGGCTTAGCTGGCGCAGCGCCTGCGTCGCCCAGATCGTTATCGTCAACGCCGGAAATGCGACGAGGAACGCGCCCAGCAGCTTGCGGAAAATGTAGCGCTGGACCAGATTCATCGCGAAACAGGGAGTCCGCACGGACGCCGGGTCGCGCCCGTTCGATGGCCCGCCGGCACGCCGCCATGTAGAGAAACCCGATGGCGGCGCCATGACCGCCTCGGCTGCAGTCCACCCACCATCGCCGATCGATCCGATCGCCCAGCCAACCCGCGCGACCACACAAGGTCCGCGGCCGTCTTACAAGGGGCAATGATGAGTTCCGCACCTGCCATCAGTTTCGTGAAGCCGGGTTCTCCGGCCAAGGGCACCGTCGTCGTGTTCGCCGGGGAAGGGCTCGTGCTCGGGCCGCAGGCGACCGCCCTCGGCGTGAAGGCGCTGATCGAGAAGGCCGCGACGCTGGCCGAGTTCAAGGCCAAGCCGCGGACGACCCTCGACATCCTCGCCCCCGAGATCGCCGGCATCGACCGCCTCGTCGTCGTGGGCTTCGGCAAGGGCGAGAAGCTGACCGGTCAGGACTGGCAGAAGCTCGGCGGCGCCGCCTACGGCGCGCTCCGGCGCGGCCAGGACGCGACGGTGCTCCTCGAGCGGCCGGTCGGCGAGGGTGGCGTCGACGCCGCCGAATTCGCCCTCGGGGCGATGCTGCGCGCCTACGGGTTCGACAAGTACAAGGGCGCCCGGCCCGGCCGGAACGACGAGGAGTCCGAGGCGGCGAAGAAGCCGCCGGCGGGCCTCACCATCGCGGTCGAGGATTCCACCAAGGCGAAGCGCGCCTGGGCGGCACGGTCGGCGATCGGCGAGGGCGTGAACCTCGCCCGCGATCTCGTCAACGAGCCGGCGAACGTCCTCGGCACGGTCGAATATGCCGAGCGTGTGAAGGAGCTCGAGCAGCTCGGCGTCACCGTCGAGATCCTCGTCGAGAAAGACCTCAGGAAGCTCGGCATGGGCGCGCTTCTCGGCGTCGCGCAGGGCTCGGTCCGCCCGCCGCGCGTCGCGATCATGACGTGGAGCGGCGGCAAGGCGAAGGACAAGCCGGTCGTCCTCATCGGCAAGGGCGTCGTGTTCGATACCGGCGGCATCTCGATCAAGCCGGCCGCCGGCATGGAGGACATGAAGGGCGACATGGGCGGTTCCGCCGCCGTCGTCGGCACGCTCGCCGCGCTCGCCCGCCGGAAGGCGAAGGCGAACGTCGTCGGCATCATCGGCCTCGTCGAGAACATGCCGGATGCCAACGCCCAGCGCCCCGGCGACATCGTGACGTCGATGTCGGGCCAGACGATCGAGGTGCTCAACACCGACGCCGAGGGCCGGCTCGTCCTCGCCGACCTCATCCACTACAGCCAGCAGCGCTGGTCGCCGCGGCTGATGATCGACCTCGCGACGCTCACCGGCGCGATCATCGTCGCGCTCGGCCACCATTATGCCGGGCTGTTCTCGAACGACGACCCGCTCGCCACGGCGCTGATCGCCGCGGGCGAAGCGTCCGGCGACCGGCTGTGGCGGATGCCGCTCGGCAGCGAATACGACAAGGCGATCGATTCCAAGAACGCCGACATGAAGAACATCGGCGGGCGGGACGGCGGCTCGATCACCGCGGCGCAGTTCCTGAAACGCTTCGTCAAGGACACGCCCTGGGCGCATCTCGACATCGCCGGTACCGCGATGGGATCGCCCGCCAACGACACCAACCGCTCGTGGGGCTCGGGCTTCGGCGTCCGCCTCCTCGATCGGCTGATCGCCGACAACTACGAAGGATAGGGGTGACCGAGGTCCTCTTCTACCACCTGCAGCGCCAGCCGCTCGAAGCCGTCCTTCCCGGCCTTCTGGAGAAGACGCTCGAGCGGAACTGGCGCGCGGTGGTGCAGGCCGGCTCGGCCGAGCGCGTGGCGGCGCTCGACGCGCATCTGTGGACCTTCAGCGACGAATCCTTCCTGCCGCACGGCACCGACGCCGAGCCGGAGGGGCAGCCGGTGGTGCTGACGGCGGGGGAGGGCAACCCGAACGGCGCCACCGTCCGCTTCTTCGTCGACGGCGCCGTTCCGGCCGAGGCGGAGGCCTATCAGCGCGTGGTCATCATCTTCGACGGCAACGACCCGGCGGCGCTCGAATCCGCGCGCGCGGCGTGGCGGACCATGGTCGCCGCCGGCCACGCCGCGACGTACTGGCAGCAGAACGGGGAAGGCCGCTGGGAGAAGCGCGCCGGCTGAGCAAGGCCGCGGAATCCCTCGATCTTCACCATTGCGGCAGCCACTCTCCATTCCCAACTGTTGTATTCAAGTCATAGACGCCCGGTTGCGCCCGATGGTAGGTTTTCCAACGTTTGGCGTGCCAGCTGCGGCTGGATGGAGACGTGTGTTGGTGAAGCGGCTGCTCATGGCCAGTGTTGCGATCGTCGGGCTTTCCCTGCCCGCGATGGCGGCTGACGCCGTTCCGCCGGCGCCGCCGATCGTGGCCGTCACGCCTCCGGTCGCCACCGGCTTCAACTGGACCGGCCCCTATGTCGGCGCCTTCGGCGGCTACGGCTTCGGGCTCTCGACCGCCACGACGACGAACGACGGCTTCGACGAGAACCTCCCCGGCGCGACGCTCGGGGTGAACCCGCGCGGCATCCTCGGCGGCATCACCGTCGGCTACAACGTCGATACGGGCGTCCTCCTCTTCGGCATCGAAGGCACGGCAGGCTACAACGCCGGCCGCGGCACGACGACGATCACGACCGGCATCGGCAACGCCGATCCCGACGGCGTCGTCAACGACGACCAGGGGGCGGTGAACTACGGCTGGTACGCGACGCTCGGCGGGCGCGTCGGCGTCGCGATGGACCGCACGCTCCTCTTCGCGACCGCGGGCGGCGTCATCACCCAGTACATCAACGCCTATGGCGATCTCGATCCGGGTCCGGTGGCGGACGCGGGCGACCTCACGGGCCTTGCCGGCCCGCAGTTCGGCTACGTTCTCGGCGCCGGCGCCGAGTTCGCCTTCGACGCGAACTGGACCGCGAAGCTCGAGTACAACTATTTGAACCTCGGCACGGACACGACGGGCAACCTCGATGGGGACACCTTCACCCATCGCAACAGCTCGCACCTGATCCGCTTCGGCCTCAACTACCTCTTCGGCAACTAGCTTTCGCGCCCGCCACGCTGCGTCGCCATCCGCTGGCGGCCTGTGAATGAGTCTGTGCGAACGCCCCCCCCCAACCGATCATCCCCGCGGAGGCGGGGACCCATCGCGATGGAGAATGTCCGACCGAAGGTCGGTCTGTCCGGCGCGTTGCGCCGGGCTGCCTTTGAAGAGGGATGGGTTCCCGCCTCCGCGGGAAAGATCGGAGTTCGGGGACGGCGGTCGCAGGTTCACCCCGCCATCGCGGCTTCAAGCTCATCGCTGAGCGTGAGCCACTCCTCCTCCGCTGCGGCGAGCTTCTTCTGCGCCTCGGCCTTTTCGCGGCTCCGCGCCGTCACGGTGGTGCCGCCCGCGGCATAGGTCGCCGGGTCCGCCAGCACGGCATCGAGCCGCTGAATCTCCTTGTGAAGCGTTGCCAGCAACGCCTCGACCTTCTTGATCTTTTGCCGGAGCGGCGCCGCCTGTTCGCGCCGGGCGGCGGCTTCGCGGCGGCGTTCCTGGGCGGATTCCTTCGACGCGGCGCCCGCACCCGTGCGGTCGTCGCCGCCGGCCGCGCGCTCCTCGAGGATCTGCTTCCGGTAGTCGTCCATGTCGCCGTCGAAGCGCGAAACGGTCCCGTTCGCGACGAGGAGGAGCCGGTCGACCGTGGCGTCGAGGAGGTGGCGGTCGTGGCTGATGATGATCACGGCGCCCGAAAAGTCCATCAGCGCCTGGACGAGCGCCTCGCGGCTGTCGATGTCGAGATGGTTCGTCGGCTCGTCGAGAATGAGGAGGTTGACGCCGGGGAAGGCGGCGATGCCGAGGAGGAGCCGCGCCTTCTCGCCGCCGGAGAGCTCGCCCGTCGGCGTGTTCATCTTGTTGCCGGGGAAGCCGAGCGCCCCGGCACGTGCCCGCACCGCCGCTTCCGGCACGTCCGGCATCAGCTGCCGCACATGGTCGAACGCCGACCGCGCCGGATTGAGCTCGTCGAGCTGGTGCTGGGCAAAGTAGCCGACTGTCAGCTTCGCGAGCCGGAGATCGCCGGACTGCGCTGCGAGGCGGCCCGAGATCAGTTTTGCGAGCGTCGACTTGCCGTTGCCGTTCTGGCCGAGGAGGCCGATGCGGTCGTCGGTGCCGATGGTGAGGTCGATGCCGCGCAGCACCGGCACGCCCGGCCGGTAGCCGGCCGAGACGTTGTCCATGGCGACGATCGGCGGCGCGGCGGGCTTCTTCGGGTCAGGGATCGAGAACGGATAGACGTGCTCGTTCACGAGCTCGGCGATCGGCTCCAGCCGCTCGATCGCCTTGAGGCGCGACTGCGCCTGCTTGGCCTTGCTGGCCTTCGCCTTGAAGCGCTCGACGAAGGCCATCATGTGCTGCCGCTGCGCGACCTGCTTCTCCCGCATCTTCGACTGCAGCGCCTGCTGCTCGCGGCGCTGCCGGTCGAACGAGGTGTAGCCGCCGCGGTAGAGGGTCAGCTTGCCGTCGTTGAGGTGAACGATGGTGTCGACGGCGGTGTCGAGGAGGTCGCGGTCGTGCGAGACGATCAGCACCGTGTGCGGATACTTCGCGAGAAAGTTTTGCAGCCAGAGCGTGCCTTCGAGGTCGAGATAGTTCGTCGGCTCGTCGAGGAGGAGAAGGTCCGGCTGCGCGAACAGCGCAGCCGCGAGGGCCACGCGCATCCGCCAGCCGCCGGAGAGGGCGGAGCAGGGGCCCCGCATCGTCTCCGGGCTGAAGCCGAGGCCCGACAGAATCGACCCCGCCCGCGCCTCGGCCGAATGCGCGCCGATGTCGCCGAGCCGCATGTGGATTTCCGCGATGCGGTTCGGGTCCTTCGCCGTCTCGGCCTCGCGGAGGAGC
>JADLGL010000108.1 GCA_020849325.1 Bauldia sp.
AAAGTGACTTCCATGTCAGCGACCCCGCACGATGTGTTCCCCCGCGCCGTGCACTTCGGCTTTAGCGGAGGATGATGGAAAAGGTGACGTCACCTTTCCTTGAGCCGCGTGGCACGTCGGCGCACCTAGCGCCCGCCTTTAGACCGACCGACGCCATCGCTGGCAAGTGGGATGACGCCCGCTTGACTGTACGGCATAACGCCGTACATTTCGCCAATGTCCAAGCCAGCAGCATCGTCTCGAAGCACGAGGATCGAAGCCCGTATCGCCCCCGACGCTCTGGCGATCGTCCGCCGCGCGGCCGAGATCCAGGGTCGCAGCCTCAGCGACTTCGTCGTTGCCGCGGCGCAACGCGAGGCCGAGCGGACGGTGGAGGCGGCCCAGATCATCCGGCTCTCGATGGCCGACCAGGAGGCGCTTGCTCGCGCAATCCTCGATCCGCCGGCGCCGAATGAAGCCCTCCGCCGGGCCAGGAACGCGCACGAACGCCTCATCGTCCCGTCGAAGTGACCGGCTTCGTCGTCGATGCCCTTTCGGGCGATCACGACCGAGCGGGATTCTCCTGTGGCGTCGATGCGCTGGACAAGTACCTCCAGAGTCAGGCGGGCCAGGATGCCCGTCGCCGCATCGCGAACTGCTTTGTGGCGCTTGCCGCGGGATCGAAGGCGGTGGCGGGCTACTACACGCTGTCGGCGACCAGCATCGCCACACCCGACCTTCCCGAAACGATCACCAGACGCCTGCCCCGTTACCCGCTGGTGCCGGCGGTGCTGATCGGACGCCTTGCGGTGGATCAGAGGTATGGGGGCCGTGGTCTCGGAGCCGCACTCCTGTTCGACGCGATCCGACGTTGCGCCGCCGCCGACGCGGCGGTGTTTGCAGTAGTGGTTGACGCGAAGGACGAGCGTTCCGTGCGCTTCTATGAGCACCACGGGTTCATCCGCTTCGGGAGCCGGCCGTTGAGCCTCTACCTGCCGATGGCAACCGCGATCGCGCTCCTCGGAGTCGATCGATCATCCTGAATCTCCGTAGTCCGCGAACGAGAACTCGAGATCGGATTGCAGGTGAAGAAGAGCCTCGGCATGCCGAGCGGAAAGCGCGCCCGAAGTGCCCTCCGATGCCGGCCTGTTCAGGCTCATGGAAAGTCCCTCGGTACGTTCTCAATCCGTCTGCCGGATTGGCTGGGCAAACGCGAAGATCGACATCTCCTGCTCGGCGAATTCAGGCTTGCTGATCAGCTACCCTCCCCGCTCCCGCCGCAGCTTCGCCCAGTAGTCGAGCCGCTTTCGTATCTCCCGCTCGAACCCGCGCTCCGGCGGGTCGTAGTAGACCTGCCGGCCCATCTCGGTCGGGAAATAGTCCTGCCCGGAGAACGCATCCGGGGCGTCGTGGTCGTATTCGTAGCCGCGGCCGTAGCCTTCACCCTTCATGAAGCGGGTCGGCGCGTTCAGGATGTGCTTTGGCGGGAGCAGCGAGCCGTGCTCGCGGGCGCTCGCGCTCGCAGCGCCGAAGGCGCGGTAGACGGCATTCGATTTGGGTGCGGTGGCGAGATAGACGCAGGCCTGCGCCAGCGCGAGTTCGCCTTCCGGGTTGCCGAGGAAGTCGAACGCGTCCTTCGCGGCATTGGCGATGACGAGCGCCTGCGGGTCGGCGAGGCCGATGTCCTCGACCGCCATCCGCACCAGCCGGCGCGCGAGGAAGAGCGGGTTCTCGCCCGCGACGAACATCCGCGCGAGGTAGTAGAGCGCCGCATCCGGGTCCGAGCCGCGCACCGATTTGTGCAGCGCCGAGATGAGGTTGTAGTGGCCGTCCTGGCCCTTGTCGTAGATCGGCGCCCGCCGCTGCACGACCTCCAGCAGCTTCGGCGAATCGAGCGTCTCGCCCGGCCGCGCCGCGCGCCACACCTCCTCCGCCAGCGTCAGCGCCGCCCGGCCGTCGCGGTCGGCGAGGCTCACGAGGAGGCCCCGCGCCTCGTCCGTCAGCGGCAGCGGCTTCTCCATGATCCGCTCGGCACGGGCGAGGAGTTCCGCCAGCGCCTCTTCGCTGAGCGGCCGGAACGTCAGCACGCGCGCGCGGGACAGGAGCGCCGCGTTGAGTTCGAACGAGGGGTTCTCGGTCGTCGCGCCGACGAGGGAGATCGTGCCGTCCTCCATCACCGGCAGGAAGGAATCCTGCTGGGCGCGGTTGAAGCGGTGGATCTCGTCGACGAAGAGGAGCGTCCCCTGCCCCTGCTGGCGCCGCGCCTGTGCCGCCGCGAACGCCTTCTTGAGATCGGCGACGCCGGAGAACACGGCCGACAGCTGCTCGAAATGGAGGCTCGTCGCCGTCGCGAGGAGCCGCGCCACCGTCGTCTTGCCGGTGCCGGGCGGCCCCCACAGGATCAGTGAGCCGAGCGTTCGGGATTCGAGGATGCGCGTCAGCGCCCCGTCGGGGCCGACGAGGTGCTCCTGTCCCACGACCTCGGCGAGCGTCGTCGGCCGGAGCCGATCGGCGAGCGGCCGCGGTGCCGCGGCCGCCGCATCGTCGTCGTCGAACAGCGTCTGCAACTCAGCGCCCGATCGAGAGCGTCGAGCGGAGCGTCCGGCCGCCGCGAACGATCTCGGTCCGCCACTCGTTCGCCCCCGCCGCGACGAGGTCGCGGAGCTGCTGGGTCGATTCGATCGCCGTGCCGTTGAGCGCCACGATCACGTCGCCCCGCTCGAGCCCCGACGACGCCGCGAACGAGCTCGCCGCCACGTTGACGACGATCACGCCCTCCGGAACGCCGGCATAGCCGAGTTCCTGCGCCACAGCCGGCGAGAGGTTGGCGACGCCGGCGCCGGTGAAGGGCGTGCGGCCGGTGATGACCAGCTCCTCGCGCGGCACGGTTTCGAGGGCTTCCGCGGCCGTGATGGTGAGTTCGAGCGGCCGGCCGCCGCGGAGAATGCCGAGCGTCGCCTCGTGGCCGATGCCGGAGACGAGGAGCCGGTAGGTGAGCCCCGTCGGGTGATCGATCGGGATGCCGTCGAAGGTCACGACGACGTCGTCGACCGCGAGCCCGGCCGTGGCCGCCGGACCATCCTCGAGGACGTAGGTGACGCGGGCACCGTTGAGCTGGGCGAGTCCGAGCTCCTGCGCCGTCTCGAAGGTGAGCGAGCCGAAGCCGGCGCCGATCCACGGCCGCTTGACGTGGGCGCCGTTGAGGGCGGCGTCGAGCACGATCTCGACGACGTTGGAGGGGATGGCGAAGCCGATGCCGTCCGACCCGCCGCCGCGCGAGAAGATCGCCGTGTTGATGCCGATGAGATTGCCGAGCACGTCGATCAGCGCGCCGCCCGAATTGCCGGGATTGATGGCGGCGTCCGTCTGGATGAACACCTGGGTCTCGTCCCCGCCGGCGAGCGTCCGGCCGAGGGCCGAGACGATGCCGCTCGTCACCGTCTGGCCGACGCCGAACGGATTGCCGATGGCGAGCACGAGGTCACCCACCGCAAGAAGGTCGGAATCGGCGAGCGACAGGAACGGGTACGGCGTCTCCATCGCCGGGATGCGGAGGATCGCGAGGTCGAACAGTTCCTCGGTGAGGACGATCTCTGCCGGCATTTCGCGGCCGTCGGCGAAGGCGACGCGGATGTCGTTCGCCTCGTCGATGACGTGGAGGTTGGTGACGACGATGCCGGACGGATCGACGATCACCCCCGAGCCGAGCGACTGGCGCACCCGCGGACTGTTGCCGAACTGCTGCCAGTAGGTCTCGTCGCGCGTCGCCGGCAGCTGCCGGGCGTAGACGTTGACCACCGCCGGCGACGCCTTCCGCACCAGAGGCGCGAAGGAGAGCTGGATCTGCTCATTGGTCTGCGGCACCTGCCGCTCGATCGGCGGGGCGGCGGCATCCTGGGCGAACGCGAGGCCAGCACCGACGACCGCCGCCAGCGATGCTGCGGCGACAGAAATCCAAACGCGCATGCTTCACCCTACCCTCTCGACCCGGCGGAATCCCGCGCGGGTCCCGCCGCCGCAGCGCCGGTACGTCGCCCGGCTCATGAACCGGGGCAGAATCGCGGCTGTTTTGAGGCACGCGGCGGAGAAACGGCCATCGCGCGCCATCGTTAGCGTTCCGTCAACCATGAAAGGCAAAGTTGAATCGAACGCGATGAACAATCCACGCCGATTCGGCTTCTCCACACGGGGGAGCGACCGAAGGCCATGATCGATGCCGCCCATCAGCCTGTCCCCGCCGGCCGCCCGGCCGAAGCAGCGGCCGAGCATCCTCCTCGTCGATGACGATGCGGAGATCCTCGCCCTCCTTCGCGACGTCCTCACCGACGACGGGTTCCGCGTGCTGGCGGTGGGCTCCGCCGAAGCGGCGTCGATCCTCTTGGCGGCCGAGCGCGTCGATCTCCTCATCACCGACATCGATCTCGGCGCCGGCGATGACGGCCTCGCCCTCGCCGCCGACGCCCGCCTCAGCCGCCCCGCCCTCCCGGTCATCTACATCTCCGGCGGCCGCAACGCCGGCGACGAAGGCCGGGTCACCGGCTCGGCGTTCATACCGAAGCCGTTCGGGCTGGAGACGCTCGCGGGCGCCGTGGCGAACGCGATGGCGGCTTAGTCTTCTGGCGGTCGAAGGATTCCGGCTCTACTTCCCTCGCCGTTCGGGGAGAGGGCTCCAGCCGTTGAGAGCGCAGCGAGTTGGGGGGACGCCGCGGGACCGCCCGAACCATCCGCGTCCGCCCGGACGTTATCCAATCCGCCCCAGCCGGATCAGTGCATCCGCCATCGCCAACACCGCTTCGCGTGCGGGGCGGATGGTGATGCCGAGGACGCGCTTCGCCCTGTCGCCCGTCACCTCCCACAGCCTCCCGAGGTCGCCGCGCACGGCGCGGACGTCGGGGCGGAAGGGGATCATCAGGCGGGAGACGAAGTTCGGCAGTTCGCCCCTCGGCATCCTGCGCCGGTAGGCCGGGTACGCTTCGCCCAGGATGCGGCCGATGTCGGAGAACCAGAGGAAGTCGTCGGCAACGATGAAACGCTGGCCGGCCGCCTCGGGCTTCTCCATCGCCGCGACATGGGCCGCCGC
>JADLGL010000109.1 GCA_020849325.1 Bauldia sp.
AGGCCGCGCGGGCCGGCAGCGGCGACGTCGTCGCGGCTCTCATCGGCGCCGGCGCCAACGTCGACGTCCAGAACGCGCAGGCGGTGAGCGCCCTGATGATCGCCGCCGAAAAGGGCGACCTTCCGGTCGTCGCCGCCCTAATCGCCGCGGGCGCGGCGCTCGACATGCAGAACGGCAGCCGCAACAGCGCCGCCGTCCTCGCCGCCGCCAACGGTCACCAGGAGGTCTACGCCGCGCTCGTCGCCGCCGGAGCCCGCGTCGGATCGCCCGGCCCTCTCCGCCGCTACGCCACGCCGCTCCGCGTCGAGGTCGACAATCGCGAAATGGCGGCGCCGGCGGCCGAACGCCCGGCGCGCTAGACCAGCTAGCCGAGCGGTGCGAGCGGGGCGGTGATCGGCTCGGGCATCTGCAGGTAGGACGGGTCGAACTCGCCGAGGATGCGGAGCGCCTCGTGGTCGACGATCGTCAGGCGGCGCTGGTCGAGCCGGATCAGGCCCGTCCGCCGCAATTCCTGCAGCACCCGGTTCACGTGGACCGTCGACAGGCCGAGGATGTCCGCCAGCTCTTCCTGCGTGAAGGGGAGGGCGAACCCGCCCCCCGAAACCATCCCGATCGCATTCATCCGGTAGAAGAGCTCGCAGAAGAGATGCGCGACCTGCCGGTCCGCCATGCGCTGGCCCATGTTGAGGAGCCACTCGCGCAGAATGCGGAGTTCCAGCCGCGTGAAGCAGCGGAAACCATGGTCGAGGGAGGGGTGGTCCCGCAGCACGCGCGCCAGCGCCGCCTTCGGCACGAGCGCGACGCGGCACGACGTGATCGTCGCCACGCTGTGGTCGGGCGCTTCGCTCAGCGCCGGTTCGGTATCGTCGAAATCGCCGGGGAGGAGGAGGCCGGTGATCTGCCGCCGGCCGCGGGCGACGGTCTTGTAGCGGCAGGCGAAGCCATCGAGGAGGGCGACGACGACGTCGCTCGCTTCGCCTTCGCTGATCAGATCGCGCCGCGGCTCGATGATGCGCTGCTCGGCGAGCGCCGCCGTGAAAGCGCGTTCCGCTCCGCCGGGCAGCGCGCCGGTCTGGCGCATCCTGACGAGGCAACTCGAGACGACCGGCGACAACACGACGATGACAGGCCAGTGGCTTGAAGGGATTCTGCTTCTAGCACCCGATGGTTGATAGTTGTGCAGATCGACCTCGGCGCCCGGATTCACGAACCGGCAACGTACCGGTCATGGTCAACGAAACGTTGAGGTGTGTGTCGGGGGCATCGCCGATGTATGGCGTCCCACCCTTTGCCGGATCACCCCGATCCGTGTTCTGCCTCGTTCCGAGGGTGGGGTGATTTCCGGAGCGTCGCTCCCGCAGGACGTCCCCGCCGTGCCATAAGGGGCCGGAGAGTCCGCGCGCCGCCACAGGCGCCCGGTGCCGGCCGATGGCCGCGCCCGCATCCGGCAGACCGGCGCCGTCCGGCATGCAGTCTGGTGTCCGATGGCCCACGCGCCCAGTCCGATCACGCTCGACGGCAGCCCGATCAGCTTCGCGACCCTGGCGCGGATCGGCGCCGGCTACGCCGGGATAGCGGTCGACCCGGCCGGCATGGCGCGCTGCGCCGCCGGCCGCCACGCGCTCGAGGCGGTGATTTCGTCCGGCCGCGCGGTGTATGGCGCCACCACCGGCGTCGGCGCGATGAAGGACCGCGAGTTTCGGCCCGAGGAGCTCGACCGCTTCAGCGCCGGCCTCGTGCGGGCTCACCATTTCGGCACCGGCGAGCCGTTCTCGGCCGATGTCGTCCGCATGGCGATGGCCATGCGGGTGAATACCGCGATGTCGGGGATGGTCGGCTGTTCGACGGAGCTCGTCGACGCCTATCTCGGGCTGCTCCGCGAGAACGTGACGCCGATCGTCCGCCGCACCGGCTCGATCGGCTGCGCCGACATCGGCCTCATGGGTCAGATCGGCGCGGTCATCGCCGGCGTCGGCGAAGCGATCCACGGCGGTCGGCGCATGACGGCAGAGGGCGCGCTGTCGGCGGCGGGTCTCCGCCCGCTGGCGATGGCGCCCAAGGACAGCCTGGCCTCGATCCGCATCAACGCCATCGGCTATTCCGCCTCGGCGAGCGCGCTGCGCGCGGCGGCGGGAGCGGTCCGCATGCTGTTTGCGACCGCCGTGGCGACCGCCGCGGCCATGGGCGCCTCGCGCGATCCGTGGGAAGCGGCGATGTATGTCGGCACCCCGCACGAGCGGATCGCCGGCGCCTGGCTTTCGGCCGCGGCGAGCTCCTTCGAATGGCCCGACGGCACGCACATCCAGGATCCGCTGAGCCTCCGGATGATGGCGCAGGTCTTCGCCATGGTCTCGGACAGCCTCACCGCGGCGGGACGGACGGTGGTGGCGGCAACGAGCCGGCTCGACGACAACCCCGTCGTCATCGGCAACCGCGTCCTGACTTCGGGCGGTTCGCTGCCGCTCGACGTGGCAGTGGCGGTGCAGACGGTGTCGCTGGCTCTCGCCCACGCCGCACGGAACTCGTTCAACCGCTGCGTCCTTATCGGCAATGGCGGCCGCCGCGGCCTGCCGATCAACCTCGTTGCGCCCGGCGCCATCGCCACCGGCTTCGGCCCGATCATCAAGCTCGCCGGAGAGCTGTTCGCCCGCGTGCTGACGATGGCGCAGCCGATCTCGGCGCAGTCGCTCGTGGTCGCCGGCGGGCTCGAGGACGAAGCCGCCTTCCTGCCGCTGATCGTCGAGCGCCTCGAACGCCAGGTCGACGCCATCCGCCGCATGGCGGCCCTCGAGGCGCTTCTCGCGGCGCAGGCGATGGACATCCTCGGCGACCGGCCGGAGGGCGTCGTGGCGATGGTCTACCGCGCCGCCCGCCTCCACGCGGCGTTCCTGATCGAGGACCGGCCGCTCTCCGCCGACGTCGAGGCGATCGAGGCGGCGCTCGCATCGGACGCGATGGTCACGGAATTGCTGACGCTCGCGCCGATGCCGGAGATCGACATATTCTTCGCCCTCGACCCCATTTGGACGAAATCCGTTTCGGCGTGACGCGCCATTTCACGCGTTATGATGCGTCAACGCCGGTTTCGGCACTGCCAGAAGGAAAGTTCGTCTCATGCGCATCCTGAAGTCCATCGCCGCCGCGGCGCTGGCCGTGTCGATCGCCGGCGCCGCCAGCGCCGAGGTCGTGGTCTCGTCGAAGATCGACACCGAGGGCGGCGTCCTCGGCAACATCATCCTTCTCGCTCTCGACAATGCCGGCATCCCCACCGCGGACCGCATCCAGCTCGGCGGGACGCCCGTGGTCCGCGAGGCGATCGCGGCCGGCCAGATCGACATCTATCCCGAGTACACCGGCAACGCGGCGTTCTTCTTCAACCTCGCCGACGAGCCGCTGTGGAACGACGCTGCCCTCGGCTACGAGCGCGCCGCCGCCCTCGACCTCGCGGCGAACCGCATCGTCTGGCTGACGCCCTCGCCCGCCAACAACACCTGGGGCATCGCCGTCCGCGAAGAGATCGCGACCGCCAACGGCCTCGTGACCCTCTCCGATTTCGGCCGCTACATCGCCGGCGGCGGCTCCATCGTCCTCGCCGCTTCGGCCGAGTTCGTGAATTCGGCCGCAGCGCTCCCGGCCTTCCAGCGCGCCTACGGCTTCACGCTGGCGCCGAACCAGATCATCACCCTCTCGGGCGGCGATACCGCCGCCACCATCGCGGCCGCCGCGCAGCAGACGAGCGGCGTCAACGCCGCCATGGTCTACGGCACCGACGGCGGCATCGGACCGTCGGGCCTCGTTGTCCTCGCCGACGATCTCGGCGTCCAGCCGGTTTACAATCCGGCGCCGATCATCCGTGAGGCAGTGCTGACCGAGTATCCGCAGATCGCGACGATCCTCGAGCCGATCTTCCTGTCCCTCGACCTCGTCACGCTCCAGGAGCTCAACGGCCGCGTCCAGGTCGGCGGCGAGACGCCGCGCGCCGTGGCCGAGGATTTCCTGCGCACGAACGGGTTCATCCCGTAGTGAACCGGCCGCCGCCCCGCACGCGCCACCACGCGCCGCGGGGCGCACGACGCCCGGCGGACCCCGGACACCCTCCGGGGCCGTTCCGGTCGCCGCGTCCGTCAGTGGCACAGGGTCCCTTCGTTGTCGCGCCACGCCCGACGAAATCGAACATCAATCGCCGAACGATGCCCTCGCCCCGCCCGGCGGGCAGAGGGGACGCGGCGGCGAAATCGTCGCGTGACGCGACCGGGTTCGAACGCTGTCGCGCGAGGGCGTTGGCCGACGCACCGTTCGGCACGACCGGAGAGGGCGCACCGGCATGGCGGTGAGCCTGCGGCCCGACAAGGTCGGCGTCCTCGTCGCCGTCATCGCGGCTGCTGCGGCGGCGTCGCCGTTTGCGACCTTCAAGGCGAACCGCATCGTCGCCGGCGCGCCCCGCTCCCTGTTCGAGGCTCTCCCGCCGACCGGCGCTGCAATCCTCGCCGCGGTGCTGGCCGTCGCCGTCGTCGTCGCGCTGCTGCGGACGCCGGGCTGGCTCCGCCTCGCGGCCGCCCTTGCGGCGCTCGGCGCGCTCGCCGTCGCCATCGGGGCGGTGCCGGCGCATCTCACGCCGGAAGGCGACCGGCTCGCCCGCGTCGGCCCCTCGACGGGCTTCTGGCTGAGCCTCGTCGCCTTCGCGGTGATGGCGGCCGATGCCTCGATCCGGCTCCGCCTCGGTCCGCTCGCCCGCATCGTCGCGGTCCTTCTCGTGGCGCTGGGCGTCGCGCTCCTCCTCAGGACCGGGGCATGGGACGGCCTTTCGGTGATGAAGGAATACGCCGGCCGGTCGGATGCTTTCTGGCGCGAGGCCGGCCGGCACGTCGCGCTGGCGCTCGGTTCGCTCGCGGCGGCGATCGTGGTCGGCATCCCGCTCGGCGTCCTCTGCCACCGCGTCCCCGCCGTCCGCGGCGCGATCCTCGGTGTCCTCAACGTCGTCCAGACGATCCCCTCGATCGCGATGTTCGGGATGCTGATCGCGCCGCTCGCCGCCGTGGCCGCGGCGTTTCCGTTCCTCGCCGCGCTCGGCGTCGGCGGCATCGGTGCCGCGCCGGCCTTCGTCGCGCTGTTCGCCTACGCGCTCCTGCCGATGGTCGCCAACACCGTGGTCGGCCTCGCGAGCGTTCCCGCCGCCGCGGTGGACGCCGCCCGCGGCATGGGCATGACGGCGCGCCAGCGCCTCGTCCGCGTCGAGTTCCCGCTCGCCTTCCCGGTGATCCTCACCGGCATCCGCATCGTGCTCGTGCAGAATCTCGGCCTCGCCACCATCGCCGGCCTCATCGGTGGCGGCGGTTTCGGCGTGTTCGTGTTCCAGGGCCTCGGCCAGACCGCGATCGATCTCGTGCTCCTCGGGGCGCTGCCGACCGTGGCGCTCGCCTTCAGCGCCGCGATCCTCCTCGATGCCGCGGTCGAAGCGAGCCGGGGGCGCCTTGCATGATCGAGATCGGCCACGTCACCCGGAAGTTCGGCGCGGCGGTCGCGGTCGACGACGTGACCGTCACCGCGCCGGGCGGGGCGATCACCGCGCTCGTCGGCACCTCGGGCTCGGGCAAGACGACGCTCCTCCGCATGATCAACCGGCTGATCGAGCCGACCTCCGGCACGATCGCGATCGACGGGGTCGACACGCGGACGCTGAAGCCGTTCGAACTCCGCCGCCGCATCGGCTACGTCATCCAGGGTGACGGCCTCTTCCCGCACCGGAGCGTCGCCGGCAATATCGGCACCGTTCCGGCGCTGCTCGGCTGGGACCGGCCGCGCATCCGCGCCCGCGTCGCCGAGCTGATGGAGATGTTCCAGCTCGACCCGGCGGTCTACGCCAGGCGCCTGCCGCACGAGCTGTCCGGCGGCCAGCGCCAGCGCGTCGGCGTCGCCCGTGCGCTCGCCGCGGGCCCGCGCGTCCTCCTGATGGACGAGCCGTTCGGCGCTCTCGACCCGATCATCCGCCTCAAGGCGCAGGACGATCTCCTCGCCCTCCAGAAGCGCCTCGGCACGACGATCGTGCTCGTCACGCACGACATGAACGAGGCGCTCCGCCTCGGCGATTTCATCGCCGTCATGGATGCCGGGAAGCTGCTCCAGTTCGCGACGCCGGCGGAGATGCTGGTACGCCCGGCGACGCCGTTCGTCGAGGAGCTGATCGGCACCGGCGACCGGCCGTTCCGCCTCCTCGCGCTCGCGCCGGTCTCCGAGATCGTCGAGCCCGGCACGGCCGGCGGCCCACCCGTCCCGGCGACCGCCACGCAATACGAGGCGCTCGCGTCCCTCGCCTGGGACGGGCGGAGTGCCGCGCCGGTCGCCGCGCCCGACGGCACGATCGTCGGCATCGTCACCGTGACCGGCCTCCTTCGCCACGCGGCGAGGCCGCGATGACCCCCGTCGGCATCGCCTTCCGGCTCCTCGTTCTCGTCCTGATGGTGGCGTTCCTCGCCAATCCCGGCCTGTTCGAGCCGCTGCTCCTCCCGCTGACCAGGAACGGCGCCCCGGCGATCTACGTCCAGGGCGACCTCGTGGCGCTGACGCTGAACCACCTCGCGATCGTCGCGATGGCGACGGGCGCCGCCACCATCATCGCCGTCGGTCTGGCTATGCTCGTTAGCCGACCGTCGGGCGTGGAGTTCCTGCCGCTGTCGCGCAGCATCGTGAACATCGGCCAGACCTTTCCACCCGTCGCGGTGCTGGCGATCGCCGTGCCGCTCGTCGGCTTCGGCGACAGGCCGGCGCTGATCGCGCTCTTCCTCTATGGCCTCCTCCCGATCTTCGAGAACGCGCTCGTCGGCCTCACCGGCGTGCCGGCGGCCGTGGCCGATGCCGCGCGGGGCATGGGTCTCACGCCGCGACAGATCCTGTTCCGGGTCGACCTGCCGCTCGCGCTGCCGCTGATCCTCTCCGGCGTCCGTCTCTCCGCCGTGATCGCGCTGTCGACCGCGGCGATCGGATCGACGGTCGCCGCCAAAACCCTCGGCGAGGTCATCATCGCCGGCCTCCTCTCCGGCAACACGGCGTTCGTGGTGCAGGGCGGGCTTCTGGTGGCGGGGCTTGCGATCCTCATCGACGGGGTCTTCGTTGCGGCCGAGCGCTTTGCCGCGCACCGCGTCGGCGCCTTGCAGCTGCGGACGGCATGAACGCCTTCCAACCCGTCCGACCGGCCGCGTCGGCGTCGCGTCCCCCGGAGCCACGCCCGCAGGGGAGGCGGGACGCCGATCAGGCCGACGGGGAACGCGGGGCGCCGGCGCCGGTCTGCCGCCTGTCGATGAGCTCCCGCACCTTCCGGGCCAGCTGGTCGAAGGTGAACGGCTTCGGGAGGACGCTGACGCCGGGGTCGACCCGGCCGTGGTGGATGATGGCGTTCCTCGAATAGCCGGTCGTGAACAGCACGCCGAGGAGCGGCTGGAGACGGCGCGCCTCCTGCGCCAGCGCGGCCCCCGTGATGCCGGGCAGGACCACGTCGGTGAACAGGAGATCGATCCGTCCTTCGGACTGCAGTTGAACGAGGGCGGCCTCGGCGGTCGATGCTTCGATGACCGCATAGCCGAGCTCGCGCAGCACGCCGGCGCTGTAGGCGCGGACGTCCTCGCTGTCCTCGACCACGAGCACCACCTCGCCGGCAACGGCCTGCGGGATCGGACCCGGATCCCGCGCCGCCTCGGCATCGGCCGCGCCGAAGGAGCGCGGGAAGTACATTCTGACCGTGGTGCCGTGCGCAGGCTCCGAGTAGATGGTGATGTGTCCGCCGGACTGCTTCACGAAGCCGTAGACCATGCTGAGGCCGAGCCCGGTTCCCTGGCCGGTGGGCTTGGTGGTGAAGAACGGCTCGAACACCTTCGTCAGCGTCGTCGGGTCGATGCCGTTGCCCGTGTCCGAGATGCTCACCATCACGTACTGGCCGGGCTGCAGCGGCTCCGGCACCGCCGCGACATAGAGGTCGTCGAGATCGACATTGCCGGTCTCGATGGTGAGCTTGCCGCCGTCCGGCATCGCGTCGCGCGCGTTGAGGGCAAGGTTGAGAACCGCCGATTCCAGCTGGTTCCGGTCGACTTCCGTCAGCCAGAGACGCGATGCCAGTACCCCCTCGAGCTCGATCTGCTCGCCGATGGTGCGGTGCAGCATGTCCGTCATGTCGCGAACGAGGCGATTGAGGTCCAGCGGCTTCGGCTCCAGCGGCTGGCGCCGCGAGAAGGCGAGGAGCCGGCTGGTGAGGCTCGCCGCCCGCCGCGCGCCCGTCGTCGCAAGATCGACGTTCCGCCTGATCCTGTCGGTATCCGTCCCCGCGCGCCGGATGCCTTCGAGCGCGCCCATGACGACCGTGAGGAGGTTGTTGAAATCGTGGGCGATCCCGCCCGTGAGTTGCCCGATCGCCTCCATCTTCTGGGCCTGGAACAGCTGCTCGCGGGTTCGGAGGAGCTCCTCCTGCGCCGCCCGTCGTTCGGTGATGTCGCGCGTTACCTTGGCGAAGCCGATGAGCTCGCCCGTCGGGCTGCGGATCGGGTCGATGACGACGCTGGCCCAGAACCGGGTGCCGTCCCGGCGCACCCGCCACGCCTCCTTCTCGAAGCGACCCTCCGCGGCGGCCGTGTGGAGCGCCGCGGCCGGCGCGCCCGCCTCGCGATCCTCGGGCGTGTAGAAGATGCCGAAGTGACGGCCGACGATCTCGTCGTGCCGGTAGCCTTTTATGCGCTCGGCACCGGGATTCCAGTTGGTGATCACGCCGGTGGGATCGAGCATGTAGATGGCGTAGTCGGTCACCGCCTCGACGAGGAGGCGGAAGCGTTCCTCGCTCCGGCGGAGATCCTCTTCGGCGGCCCGCCGCTCCGTCAGGTCGCGGGTGATCTTGGCGAATCCCACGAGTTCGCCGTTCGCGGCCCGGATCGCGTCGATGACCACGCTCGCCCAGAAATGGCTGCCGTCCTTCCTGACCCGCCAGCCCTCGCTCTCGAACGTGCCCTTCTCGACCGCGATCGAGAGGGCCCGTGCCGGCAGCCCGCTGGCGCGATCCTCATCGGTGTAGAAGCGGGAGAAATGCTGGCCGACGATCTCCTCGGCGGCGTAGCCCTTGAACCGGCGGGCGCCCGGATTCCAGCTCGAGACGATCCCCGAAGGGTCGAGCATGTAGATCGCATAGTCCGTCACCGCCTCGACGAGCAGCCGGTAACGGCCCTCGGGAGACAGGCTGTCGAGGTAGCCGGCGTTCGTCCGATCCTCGAGGGATTCCTGCCCGTCGGTCACGTGATGTCCTGCCCCGAAGGCTTCCATTAGGCCGGTCGGTCGGTGGCGCGCAATCCTCCGCCACGCCGGCGCCGCCCCGCGGGAACCTTGCGAAGCCGCGGACCGTTTACCGTCGGGCAGCCGCAAGAAGGCTCCCGATGCCCGCCCGTCTCGACCCGGCCTCGCGCACACCGCCTGAGCCCGACCTCGCGCACGGCGACGACCTCCCCGAATGCTGAAGGACCATCACATGCCGAAGCCGATGCCAAAACCCGAGCCCGAGCACGATGGGGAGCATCTCGCGGATCAGAACCAGGGTCCCGGCAGCCCCGACGACCGCAAGGACAACCGCGCCCGGCACAGGGTCCCGCAGGACGATCCCGACGCGAACCCGCCCTACGGCGACCGGGGATAAGCGGCCGCCGTCCCGTCGCGCGGAGTTCACCGACAAGGATGACGGGTGAAGTGCGCGTCGCCGGCGACTATGGGAGGACTTCGAGGAAGAACACGGGCGTTTCGGCGGCGTCGTGGGCTTCGGCGATGAATCGGCCGGGGAACTCGGCGTTGAAGAGGAGCGTCACCGGCGACTGCGGGGCAACCGCGACTTCGAGATCGATCCCGTGGAGATGGACGACCTGGTCGTCCGTGCTGGTGAGACGGAGTTCCACCGTCTGGCCCCGCTGGACGCGGATGGTCGGCACGTCGCCGCCCAGCGCGATCGGGACGTCGAACGACTGGCGGTCGGCGCTCAGCGGTGCGGTCGAGGAAGCACGGAAGGCGATGCGGGCGTCCACGAGATGGCCATCGGTGACGAGCGCGCGGTGGTCGAGCGCGTTGAGGCCGACATAGACTTCGTAGAGGCCGTCGGCCGCCAGCGTCAGGCGGTGCTCGGTGGCGGTCAGGTCGCTCTCGTAGATGCCGTTGACGTAGATGTGGGCGTGGCCGACGCCCGGCATGTTGACGTAGCCGTCGGCCTCGGTGCCGAAGCGGAAGCGCTCGAAGACGAAGCCGAGGTCGAAGGCGCCGGGCGCGGCCTCGGTGACGGTCATCGCCATCGTCGGCGCCTCGGCAGGATCGAGTTCGACCACCTGCGCCGGATCGGCGATGTTCACGGCCGGGCCCGTTGTGTGGGTGTGGTCGTGGCCGTCGCCGGCGACCGTGGTCGCGGCGACCGCGGGCGCCGACGGGTCGACGATCACCATCGGGCCGGAAACGGTCCGTCGGTCGAAATCGGAGATGAGGGCGGTGACCGTCATCGTCCAGGTGCCGGGGACGGGCAGGTAGAAGCCTTCGGCACGCCAGGTGCCGTCGTCCTGCTTCACCGCGTCGAGGGTGACCGGCTCGATGCCGTCCTCCGGGAGTGCCAGCGCGAGCTCCACTTCCATCGCCTCGAGCGGGTTGCCCTCGCCGTCGATCAGTTCGGCCGTGGCCGCGACCGGGCCGACGGCGCCGGGACTGACGGTGACGGAGGCACCGAGATTGCCGATGTGGAAGTGGTTGTAGAAGTCCGGCACGAACGGCTTTGCCGCGGCTTCCGCGATCGCCGCGGCGGCGGCGTTGGTCGAGCGCGGCGGCGGCGTGAAGCGCCAGCCCGCGACGACGCCGAACACGATGACAACGAGGAGAAGCTCGGCGCCGACGGTGCGGCGGAGGAGGCGGGATGCCTCGCCGGGCTGCGTCTTCATCAGCGGCGTCAGCCGGAAGCGGTTGACGACGGCCAGCGCGAGGAGGAGGGCGACGAGGACGAGCTTGATCGCGAGGAGCCGGCCATAGTCCGTGGTGAAGACGTCGGCCGGCTTGTCGACCTGGATCACGATGAGGAGCGCGCCGGCGACGACGAGCGGCAGCAGCGCGTGCGGGATCACGGCCGAGAAGCGGCCGAGCACGGCGGCGCTCTCCCTGCCGTTGGCGCGGAGGTGGAAGAGGAGCGGCAGGAGCGAGCCGGCCCAGAACGCCACCGTCGCGGTGTGGATGAAGACGACGAGCCAGCTCAGCGCCTCGGGCGGCGCGCGGCTGGCGTGGCCGGAGAGAGACAGCGCGAGGCCGATGCCGAGGAGCGCCACGAGGGAGAACGGCCGCCCGACCGCCGGCCGCGCCAGCGCGACGAGGCCGCAGACGAGGGCGATGAAGGCGACGACGAGCGTCTCGGTGTAGGTCGACGACCACGCCGTCGACAGCGCGCTGGCCGAGAAGACGTCGCCGAGACTGGCGCCGACGAGGTCGACGCCCTGGAGCGCGAAGGCGATCGGGATCGCGACGAGGCCGGCGATCGAGAGGCCGCGCATGATGCGCTTCGGCGTCGCCGGCAGTGGCGACGGCGCGGAAATCCAGGCGCCGAAGAAGGCGCCGGCGGCGCCGATGAAGAGGCCGAGATAGATGAGGACGCGGAACACCCAGATCGCCGGGCGGACCAGCGGGTCCGACGTGACGACGTCCTCGCCGGTGCCAGTGACCGAGCCGACCGAGAAGACGACCGTGCCGCCGATCGGATGGCCGTCGGTCGACACCACGCGCCAGGAGAGGACGTTCGTGCCCGGCTCGATGTCGGCCGGAAGCGTCACGGTGACGTCGGGGCCGACGGCGGTCGGCTTCTCGAGCTCGATCGTCTCGCCGGAGGGCGTGATGAGGCGGGAGGCGGTGGGCTCGACCAGTTCGTTGAAGGTCAGCCTGATCGTCGCGGGTGCCTCGGCCAGCACCGCGCCGGTGGCCGGATCGGTCGAGACCAGCGTCGCATGCGAAAAGGCCGGAGTGGCGAACGCCACCCCGGCAAGGATGAAGAGGGCGCTGAGGAAGCGCTTCAGCATTAGTGGCCGTGGCCGGCTTCGCCGGGCTCGGTCACCATGAAGCCGGGCGTCGGCTCCTCGGGCTCGGGCTGGCCTTCGACCGGCACGGTGATCCAGCGGTTGACGCCGCCGCCTTCGCACTCCTGGACGATCGGGAAATAGATCATCGTGTCGTGCTCGACGTTCGTGGCGACGCGGGCGCGGATCCAGAACTGGTCGTAGAACGCGTTCGGAAGGTTGCCGCCGGTCCATTCGATCATCGTCACCCCGGCGGTGACGACGGTGTCGCCGTTCATCTGCGGGTTGGCGTAGGCGCTGGTGGTCAGGGCGATGTCCCAGCCGGGTTTCGCCACCGGCTGGACCGAGATGACGCCCTCCGGAATCTGCATGCGGATCGCGGTGGTCGCCGCCTCGCCGCAGCCATGGCCGATGCCGAACCCGATCAGCGTGGTCTGGCCCGAGGGGACCTCGGCCGGCGTGACGCCGATATGCGCCTGTGCGGCCGACGTGGCGAGGCAGGCGAGCGCGGTGGTCGCGAGGATGAGAGACTTCTTCATCATGTTCTCCCGGGCGGCGCCGAACCTTCGCGGCCGCGCGCCCGTCGTTCGGGGAAAGGGGATGTCGTTCGCGTCATCGCCCGGAGGCGATCAGACGGCGGACGGCGGGCCCCTCGCCTCGAACCAGGAGGATCGTTTCGCCCCCGGCACGCGGGCGCGCTGCGGCAGCCGGAGGCGGCGCGCGCGGGCGAGCGGCAGGGGCAGTGCGAGAACGCCGGAATTGACCGGACCGACGGCGCACGGACCGCCGTCGCAGACGAGGCAGCACGGCTTGTCGGCGGACGAGTGCCCGTCGTGATCGGCGCCGGCCGCGGCGGCGCCGGCGGGATCACCGTGATCGTGGGTCGACGCGACGGCGCCGTCGACGGAATGGCCCATGGCGGCCATTGCCGGCGCGTGCAGCAGCAGAGCGTAGACTGCGAGGATGGCGGCCCAGAGTCTCAGCCCGCCACCCCGCGAACGCCAGGCCATTCCGCGGTTCGCTCCCTCGGTCACCCCTCCCGGGCGACCTTCGCGGATTACATTCATGGCGGTTGGGTGAAAGCAAGCGCCGCGGCCCCCTCCGCGATGCCGCACCGTCAACACTTTGCGAGCGAAGGGGCTTCCCTCAGGGCACGGCGACGGGCGGAACCGCGCCGGTGAAGTCCGCGCCGTCGAGCACCGCGCCAGTGAGGATCGTGCCCGCCAGCATCGTGTCGACGAGGTCGGCATTGGTCAGCGTCGCCGCCGAGAAATCGGCACGGCTGAGATCGGCTCGGGTCAGGGCCGCGTCGGCGAGGTTCGCCGAGGCGAACGAGGCGCCGATTGCGACCGTGTCGGTCAGAATCGTGCCGCGGAGATCGGCGCCGGCGAACGAAGAGCCTTCGAGCACGGCGTAGCGGAGGGTCGCGAAGAAGAAGCTCGCGCCGGCGAGGTCGGCGCCGGTGAGGTCGGCGCCGTCGAGGCTTGCGCCGTTGAAGTTCGCCCCGCCGAGCCCGGCCGCGCCGAGAAGGGCGCTCGCAAGGCCCGCGCCGGTGAAATCGGCGCCCGCTCCCGTGGCGTCGTAAAGCATGGCGCTCGCAAGGTCGGCGCCCCGGAAGATGGCGCCGTCGAGCACCGTGCGGTTGAGGTTCGCGCCGCCGAGTTTGGCCCCGGTGAGGTTGGCGCCGGCAAGGCTGCTGCCGTGGAGGATCGCGCCGGACAGGTCGGCGTCGGTCAGGTCGGCGCCGGAGAGATCGCGGTAGCGAAGGTCCGCATCGGCGAGGTCGCAGCCGGGGCAGACGACCGAGGCGCCCGCGAGGAACGCTGCGAGGCGGCCGGAATAGGGCGGACCCGGACGGATGTCGGGTTGCGGCTCGTCGAGTCCGAGCGCCGCCGCCGGCGGATTGGCCGGATCGGCTGCCGACACCGTGAGCGTGACCGCCGCCGCCTCGACCGGCCAGTCGATCACGAGGAGGCGCCCGGCGCCGTCCGCCGTGCAGCGCGATGTCGGCGCCGGCATGTCTGGGCCGGTACAGGTCCACGCGGCGGCCACGGTACCGCGGACAACCGCGAAGGCCTCGGCGGTCGCGGGGAGGGTGGCGACGATGGCCGCGATGCGGCCCCCGGTGTCGACCCGAAGCGAAAAAGTCGCAGGGATACCCCCGATGCTGTTCGTCGCCTCGCGCGCGGCAAGGCCCGGATTGCCCCGGGCGAGCGCCTCGAGCTCCGCTGTGTCGTCGTGCCGGAAGGCTCGGCGACGTCGGCGGCCCGCTGGCCAACGAGCGCCCGGATGAAACCGGCCTCTTCCGCGACGGCCGCTTCGCCGACTATCGCGGCACGGGCCTGACCCAGCCGAACGGCAACGACATCGCCTATC
>JADLGL010000110.1 GCA_020849325.1 Bauldia sp.
ACCGACATGAACATGGCCGGCACGCTGACCTTCCGGTAGCCGGCGAGGCGCGCGCGGGAAGCGGAAAGGGGCCGGTTCCCGCAGTCTGTGCCGAACGCGGAGATGGTGACCTCACGCCGGCGTCCGACCACACCCGACAAATCCTAATCGAAGGTCGCCCTTCGCCGCGCAGAAGCGACCATTCGGCACATGCCAGGTACTGCCCTGAGCGCCGGCAACCTGATTGCCGGCGCCGGCGCATCGCTCGCCGATACCTGACCCGTCCGGTCGCGATTTGACCGGAGGGGACATCGCACCCACAATAGGAGTCTCTTCCGGTCCACGCCTCGAGGACGGAAATCCTGAGCGACTCCGCTGCACCGACCACGCCGGAGAAGCCGCCGCGCCGCGTCCGCGTCGGCCTCTCCTTCAAGCTCCTGGTCCTCACCATCATCTTCGTGATGGCGAGCCAGGTCCTGATCTTTGTGCCCGGGATCGCGAGCTTCCGCACCTCCTGGCTGGGGGATCGCCTCGCGACCGCGGCTGCGGCGAGCATCGTCCTCACCTCCACCGACGTCATGGACGTGCCGCGGGCGATCCAGGACGAGCTCCTCACCCAGGTCGGCGCCGACGCGATCGCCATCCGCCAGGGTGGCGTCAGCCGGCTCATTGCCTCGTCGGCGGAGATGCCGAGCCGGATCGACCAGCTGACCGACCTCCGGCAACCGTCGTGGACCGGCAACATCAGGGACGCGGTCGATACGCTCTTCTATGGCGGCGACCGGATCATGCGCGTTGTCGGCGCGACGCCCTCGGGCGGCGAGCTCGAGCTGATCATGGTCGACGACGACCTCCGGGCGGCGATGATCGCCTATTCGGTCAACTCGATCTGGGTGACGCTGATCCTTTCGGCGCTGACGGGCGCACTCGTGTTCCTGGCGCTCCAGCGCATGTTCGTCCGTCCGATGCGGCGGATGTCGCAGAACATGGTGACGTTCACCGCCGCGCCCGAGGATGCCTCGCGCATCATCGAGCCGAGCCGGCGGACGGACGAGTTCGGCGTCGCCGAGGAGCGGCTCGCGACGATGGAGACCGATCTTCGCAACACGCTGCAGCAGCAGCGCCGCCTCGCCGAGCTCGGGCTCGCCGTCTCGAAGATCAGCCACGACCTTCGCAACATGCTGGCCTCCGCGCAGCTCTTCTCCGACCGCATCAGCGCGCTCCCTGACCCCGCGGTGCAGCGGTTTGCCCCGAAACTGATCGCCGCGCTCGACCGCGCCATCAATTTCGCCCAGGCGACGCTCACTTATGGCAAGCCGCTCGAACCCTCGCCCGAGCGCCGGCTCGTCCGGCTCGGCGTCGTCGTCGAGGAAGTGGCGCAGGTGCTGGGGCTCGAGAGCCATCCCGACATCACCTGGGAGAACCACGTCCCGCCGCCGCTCGAAGTGGATGCCGACCCCGACCAGCTCTTCCGCGTCCTGATGAATCTCTGCCGGAACGCGATCGAGGCGATGGAAGGTCACGGCGACCTTGCCCTCATCCGCCGCCTCACGGTCGATGCGCGACGCTCGGGCGGCGTCGTCACCATCGAGGTCCGCGACACCGGGCCGGGCGTGCCGGCGAAGGCGCGGGAGCACCTGTTCCAGCCGTTCCAGGGCTCGGCGCGGCCCGGCGGCACCGGCCTCGGCCTTGCCATTTCGGCCGAGCTCATCCGCGCCCATGGCGGCGACATCGAACTCGTTCCCGCCACCGGCGCCGGCTCGGTCTTCCGCATGACCATCCCCGACCGCCCGATCGACTTCGCCGCCCGGACCGGCCGCGTCGGCGCAGCCTGACGCAGGCGCCAAAGCCGCCTTGCAATCGCCCGCCTCTGCCAGTACCTATGCGGCCCGCCGACGGGCATGCCCGGCCGGCACTGGCGCCCGTAGCTCAGCTGGATAGAGCATCAGACTACGAATCTGAGGGTCAGGAGTTCGAATCTCTTCGGGCGCGCCAATCCCCTCGCTGACGACTGAACGTTTTGCACGGATGAGTGGCTGCCGCCACAGCGAGCCGCCCGCGCGGCTTGCGTGGACGATCGGGCGATGAGCAAGGGCGCGCCGAGAGGGCTCCGGTGACGCCGCCGGTCTGCCAGGACCGGGCACCCCGACGAGGCCGGCGTCACGAAGGACGACGGCGGTAGTGAAGGACGTGCAGCCTCGCGGCGCTGGCGGGCTGGGTGGCGGCGTGCGATGGCTTGGCGTCGGCCCGAAACGCAGGCACCTTCGATTCGTTCGCTTCTTTCCGTTTTCCGGCATAGCCCGCGGCTCGCGATCGCCTTCACGGTCGCCGCCGCGGTGGCGCTCTTCTTCGCCGTCCGGCTCGTCATCGGCATTTTCGGCTGGGACGCGCCGCCGAACGAGGAGATCCGGCCGTGGATGACGGTCGGCTACATCGGACGAAGCTGGAACGTCGAACCGCGCGACATCGACGCGCTCGCCGGCCTCCCGCTTCCCGAGGACCGGGCGTCCGAGCCACGTCCGTACACGCTGCAGGAAATCGCCGACGAGCGCGGCGTGCCCGTGGAGGAGATCATCGCGGCCGTCGCCGCGGCGCTCGAGGCGCTCCGCGACCGCACCCCGCCCGAGCCTCCGTCCCCGCCCGCACCGCCGGCGACGCCATGACCGAATGGCTCCTCGCCCTCGTGCCGCAATACGGGAGCTGGCTGATCGCGATCACCGTGTTCCTCGGCTGCCTGGCGCTGCCGGTGCCGGCGTCGATCCTCCTCATTGCTGCCGGAGGGTTCGTCGCGGCGGGGGACCTCGCCCTCGCCGGCACCGCGCTCGTGGCGCTCGGTTCGGCGGCGGCCGGGGACCAGGTGGTGTACTTCGCCGGACGCTGGCGCGGACGGCGCGTGATCGCCTGGCTCGGAGCCCGCGCTGCACCGGTCACGCGGGCCTCGGCGATGCTGGAGCGGCGCGGCGGTTTCGCCGTCTTCCTGTCGCGCTGGCTGATCCCGGCGCTCGGCCCCTACGTCAACCTCGCGGCGGGCGGCTCGGGGCTCGGCTGGCTGCAGTTCAGCCTGTGGGGCCTTGCCGGCGAAGCCATCTGGGTCGCGCTCTACGTCGGTCTCGGCTACGCCTTCATGGGCAACCTCGCCGCCGCATCCGACATGGCGCTCAACGTCGTCGCCGTTCTCGGCGCCACCGCCCTCACGGCGGCGCTGGGCGTGTGGCTGGTGCGCCGGCACGTCGCGGCGCGGCGGCTCGCCGGCGACCAGCCTCGGGCCGCGGCCGAGTAGGCGCCGGGCTGCGGCGGTTGCCTGCGGGGCACGCGGTATCGCGGGGCACGGGGCCCGCCCGGCCACGCCCGCAGCGCTGCCCAGGGATGGCAACCGACCTGCACGCCGCGAAGCGTCGAGGCGTCTCTCAGCGCCGCTTCATGTCGTCCGGCAGGAACTGGCCGAGTTCCTTCTCACGCTTCTCGCGCTCGCGGAGCTGTTCCTCGTATGCCTTCTTGGCCTCAGTCGAGACCGTGATGCGTTTCACCGGCGCCGGCTTCCGGCGTGCCTTGGCGGGTCCGAAGGTGTTGGAGGGCGGTGTCGTCGCCATGGCGGCCCCTTGGTCCTGCAGCCCGGAAGGAACCCGGTCCGCCCGCCAATCATCGCGCAGATCGGGGCCGAGCGGTAGCTCGCCTGCGGCCGTCATCGCCGGCCTCGTCGTCGCGCTCAAAGGGAAGGGTTGGTGGAGCCAGGCGGAATCGAACCGCCGACCTCTTGAATGCCATTCAAGCGCTCTCCCAGCTGAGCTATGGCCCCGAACCAGGTCGGATGTCTCTGGGTTCCGGCCCGCCTCTGGCGAACCGGTAGGTCGCCGGGCGAACCGGCAGGTCGCCGGGCGAACCGGCGCGCCCTTATCGTTTCTCCGGCGCCGGAAAGCAACCGGAAAGACGGGGCGCTTTCGCCGCGGTCAGCGCTCTTCCTCGTCGTCGCCGCCGGCAATGCCGGTGAGGTCGTCGCCCTCTTCCTCTTCCTCCTCGAGGAAGACGTCCTCTTCGCCCTCGGCGCCGTCCGCATCCTCGTCGTCGCCGGCTTCCTCGGGGCCGCCCGCGGCCTCCTCGTCGGCTTCCTCGAGCGAGATCATCTCGGCCGCTTCGGTCTCGACCTCGACCTCCTCCTCCTCGTCCTTCGGCGCCGGTGTCGGTGCGGCGCGACCGCGGCCGGTCGGCACCTCGAACTGGGTGCCGCAGCGCGGGCAGAGGATGGGCGATTTGTTGAGGTCGTAGTAGCGCGCCCCGCAATTGGGGCAGAGCCGCTTCGTGCCAAGGTCTGCTTTGGCCACTTGTGCCTGAGCCTCTTCGTTTTGGGCGGCTCCCCATATCGGCTGCCTCCGGCCGTGTCAAAGCCCGAAATTGCGCAGATGCGCGCAAGGTGACGACCGTGCGCCAGCATGCTATCGCGACCCCCGCGGCAGGGCTCCTGCCACGCGCGGCCGACGGCGCGGAATCCCAAGGGCAACGACGCCAGATGGCCTTCACGCACACCTACGCCCCGCTCACCGCCCGCGCCGCCGGGCCGCTGTCCGGCCGCCTGCGTCTCCCCGGCGACAAGTCGATCTCGCACCGCGCGGTGATGCTCGGCGCGCTCGCCGTCGGCGAGACTGTGATCGAGGGGCTCCTCGAAGGCGACGACGTGCTGGCCACCATGGAGGCGATGCGGGCGCTCGGCGCGCGAATCAGCCGGTCGGAAAACGGCGTCCGCCGCGTGAACGGGTTCGGCGTCGGCGGCGCGCTCGAGCCGGACCGGGTGATCGATTTCGGCAATTCCGGCACGGGCGTTCGCCTCGCGATGGCCATCGCCGGCAGCCATGCCTTCGCCACCACCTTCACCGGCGACGCCTCGCTGGTGAAGCGGCCGATGGGCCGGGTCACCGATCCGCTCCGCCGCATGGGTGCCCAGGTCCTCGCCCGCGCCGGCGACAAGCTGCCGCTCACCATCCTCGGCCCCGACCGGATGACGCCCATCGAGTTCCGGCTGCCGGTGCCGTCGGCGCAGGTGAAGTCGGCGGTTCTGTTCGCCGCGCTGAACGTTCCCGGTACGACCACGGTGATCGAGCCCTGGCCGACCCGCGACCACACCGAAAAGATGTTCGCGGGGTTCGGCGCCAACATCGACGTGACGCTCAACGACGCCGGCGAGCGTGTCATCCGCCTCGAAGGGCGGCCGAAGCTGAAGGCGCAGACCATCGTGGTGCCGGGCGATCCGAGCTCGGCCGCGTTCCCGATCGTCGCCGGGCTCGTCGTGCCCGGCTCGGTGGTGACGGTCGAAGGCGTCCTCCTCAACCCGACCCGCACCGGCCTCATTGCGACGCTCCGCGAGATGGGCGCCAGGCTCACGATCGAGAACGAGCGGACCGTGGGCGGCGAGACGGTCGGCGATGTCCGCGTCGAGCATTCGGAGCTCCGCGGCGTCACGGTGCCGGCCGATCGCGCGCCGACGATGATCGACGAGTATCCGGTGCTCGCGGTTGCCGCGGCCTTCGCCGACGGCGAGACGATCATGGAAGGCATCGGCGAACTCCGGGTGAAGGAGTCCGATCGCGTCGCGACGACGCTCGCCGGCCTTCGCGCCAACGGCGTCGATGCCTCGGAGGAGAAGGAGCGGCTGATCGTCCGCGGCCGGCGCACCGTGACCGGCGGCGGGACGGTCGTCACCGAGTTCGATCACCGGATCGCGATGAGCTTCGTCGTCATGGGCCTTGCTTCGGAGAAGCCGGTGACGGTCGACGACGCCACCGCGATCTCGACGAGCTTCCCGGCCTTCCGCGACCTCATGACCGGCCTCGGCGCCAGCATCGCCCCGGCCCCGGCGGGAGCGACCGCGGCGGCATGATCATCGCGATCGACGGTCCCGCGGCATCGGGGAAGGGGACGCTCGGGCGGCGGCTCGCCGAGCATTTCGGTTACCACCATCTCGACACCGGCCTCCTCTATCGCGCCGTGGCCGCCCACGTCCTCGACGAGGCGGGGATGGTCGACGACCCGGAATCGGCGATTGCCGCAGCGCGCGGCCTCCGTCTCGACCGGCTCGATCCGATCCAGCTCGGCCGGCCGGAGATCGCCGAAGCCGCCTCGCGCGTCGCGGCGATGCCGGCGCTCCGCGCGGCGCTCGTCGCCGTGCAGCGGACCTTCGCCGCGAAGAAGCCCGGCGCCGTCCTCGACGGCCGCGACATCGGCACGGTCATCTGCCCCGATGCCGACGTGAAGATCTTTCTCGTCGCCGACGCCGACGTCCGGGCGAGGCGGCGCGCGGCGCAGCTCGGCGTCCACGACGCGGAAGGGTTCGCCCGCATCCTCGACGACATCCGCCGGCGCGACGAGCGCGACACGCACCGCCCGACCGCGCCGCTCAGGCCCGCCGGGGATGCTCGCTTGCTCGATACCACTGCCTTGGATATAGAGGCGGCGTTCCGCGCGGCCGTCGATATCGTCGAAGAGCGCCGCTGACGCGGAGCGAACGGGAGCGGCCTTCGCGCAAGCGACGGGAAGCGTCCCGTTTCTTTGTTTTCCGCCCTGACGACTGCTTTGCCGTCCGAGGGGCATCCGAACGCCGGAATGCGTTGGGCCTCGTCTCGTCCCGCCGGGTGCGGACGCGGCTTCGCAACGCCTTCCGGAGCCGTCAACTCCAACCGCCGGTCACGGACCGGACCCGGTACCCAGGAGCTTCATGAGCGTAGCCACCCAGTCCCCGTCCCGCGAGGATTTTGCCGCCCTCCTCAACGAGACCTTCAAGGCCGACGACCTCGTCGAAGGCAGCGTCATCAAGGGCACCGTCGTCGCGATCGAGAAGGATCTCGCCGTCATCGACGTCGGCCTCAAGACCGAAGGCCGTGTGCAGCTGAAGGAATTCGCGGCGCCGGGCGAGGAGCCGAAGATCAAGGTCGGCGACGTCGTCGAGGTCTATCTCGAGCGTGTCGAGAACGCGCTCGGCGAGGCCATGCTGTCGCGCGAGAAGGCCAAGCGCGAGGAATCGTGGACGCGCCTCGAAGAGAGCTTCACCAAGAACGAGAAGGTCATCGGCCAGATCTTCAACCAGGTGAAGGGCGGCTTCACCGTCGATCTCGACGGCGCCGTGGCCTTCCTGCCGCGCAGCCAGGTCGACATCCGCCCGGTGCGCGACGTGGGCCCCCTGATGCACTCGCCGCAGCCGTTCCAGATCCTGAAAATGGACAAGCGCCGCGGCAACATCGTCGTCTCGCGCCGCACCGTCCTTGAAGAAACCCGCGCCGAGCAGCGCTCGGAGCTCGTCCAGAGCCTCGAGGAAGGCCAGATCGTCGACGGCGTCGTCAAGAACATCACCGACTACGGTGCGTTCGTCGACCTCGGCGGCATCGACGGCCTCCTCCACGTCACCGACATCGCCTGGCGCCGCATCAACCACCCGACCGAGGTGCTCTCGATCGGCCAGACGGTCCGCGTGCAGGTCATCCGCGTCAACCAGGAAACCCACCGCATCAGCCTCGGCATGAAGCAGCTCGAGGCCGATCCGTGGGAGGGCATTGCCGCGAAATACCCGGTGAACGCCAAGTTCAAGGGCCGCGTCACCAACATCACCGACTACGGCGCGTTCGTCGAGCTCGAGCCGGGCATCGAAGGCCTGATCCACGTCTCCGAAATGTCGTGGACCAAGAAGAACGTCCACCCCGGCAAGATCGTCTCCACCTCTCAGGAGGTCGAAGTGATGGTGCTCGAGGTCGATCCGGTGAAGCGCCGCATCAGCCTCGGCCTCAAGCAGACCCTGTCGAACCCGTGGGAGGCTTTCGCCGAGACCCACCCGATCGGCACCGTCGTCACCGGCGAGGTCAAGAACAAGACCGAGTTCGGCCTGTTCATCGGCCTCGAGGGCGACATCGACGGCATGGTCCATTTGTCGGATCTCGACTGGTCCCGCCCGGGCGAGGTCGCGATCGAGGACTACAACCGCGGTGACGAAGTCCAGGCGCAGGTTCTCGACGTCGACGTCGAGAAGGAGCGCATCTCGCTCGGCATCAAGCAGCTCGGCAACGAGGCTTTCGCGGAAGCGACCGGCGACATCCGCAAGGGTTCGGTCGTCACCTGCGAGGTCATCGAGGTCAAGGAAATGGGCCTCGAGGTGAAGATCGCCGACACCGACATGACGGCCTTCATCCGTCGTGCCGACCTTGCCCGCGACCGTTCGGACCAGCGCACCGAGCGTTTCGGCGTCGGTGAGAAGTTCGACGCCCGCGTCACGGCGTTCGACAAGAAGACCCGGAAGATTTCCGTCTCCATCAAGGCGCTCGAAATCGCCGAGGAGAAGGAAGCGGTCGCCCAGTACGGCTCGTCCGACTCGGGCGCCTCGCTCGGCGACATTCTCGGCGCCGCCCTCAAGGCCCGCGACGACAAGCCGGCGCCGAAGGGCAAGTCCAAGAAGGCCGCCGACGCCGACGAGGAATAGTCCCGGCGCCAGTGCCGGAGTGAGATCGAACCCCGTCGCGGCAACGCGGCGGGGTTCTTGCTTTCAGGACGTGCATCCGGATGCCAGAATCCGTGCCTGGATCTTCTGGAGCATGATCCGTTGACGTCGGATCACGCTCGTCGCCCTATTCCTTGATGGAGCATGATCTTTTTCGAAGAACCGGCAGCCACTTCTTCGGATCATGCTCTAGCGGGCGGCGAAGCGCAGCGAGTCCGTGGGCAGCAGCATCGACTGCTCGTTGAACGCGTAGACGATGGTCGAGGTCGCCTGGCGGCCGAACGCGTAGGGATTGTTGCGGAGGTTGTCGAGCGCGACGGGACCGTTCGCGGTCTCGACGAGGAGGACGGCATGCGGCGGCGCGTTCGGCGGCAGCATGACGACGATGCGCATCGCGCTGTCGGGGATGCCGAACTGGCGCAGCAGCAGGTATTTCGCGATCGCGTAGTCCTCGCAGTCGCCGCCGGTGCGGAGGAAATCGGTCGGCGTCGACCAGTGATCGACGGTGTCGGCGACGTAGGTCACGCGGTTGACGAGGCGGTTGACCTCGCGGAGGAGATCGTCGGGACCCGCGGCGCTGATCGCCGCAACGAGCCCCGTCCAGCCGTCGCTGTCGGTCTGGGCCTGATGGCGGGCGAGCACTTCGCGCCAGCGCCACAGCGCCGACATCGAGGTCGGCAGCACGTCGACCTGCAGCACATTGTCGATCGCGGCATGTGCCGGAGCGACGGCCGGCCCCGCGAGAACGGCCGCGGCGACGGCGATCGTCATGCCTGAGCGAAGGATTTGCGCCGGCCCGGCGGCCGGCTGCCCGTGAGCCCCACGCGAACGCCCGATACGCATCTGGAATTCCCCTTTGATTGAAAGGGGTTGTCCCATGGTCGCGCTAAGGTCACGTTGAATGCTGGATTAAAATCTTAGCGATCCCGGCAAGGCCCGGCCGGATGGCCTTGCGGTGCCGACGGGCCGCGCCGCCCCTCGCGACGCCGGAACGCGCTGTTTCCTGCCGTGGGGCGGAGCGTTGCACGCGGGGGGGCGGCGTTAAGAATCGCTGCCGGAAAGGACGCGATCGAGAAGGTCGCGAACGATGGTCCCGGCCGCTGCCGCCGAACGCGCCGCGAAGACGTAGTCGCTGCTCGCGGCAGCAAGGCCCGCATAGCGCGACGGCGCGGCGGCGAGCCCATCGACGGTCGCGGCGAGGTCGGAGAGGTCCGCGGCCAGAGGAACGACGAGCGCGCGGGCTTCGATCCCGGCGTCGGCGAAGAGCGCCGGCGGCGCGAGCGAGAGGAGGCCCGCGGCGCTGAAATCGAGGAAAGCGAGTTCGGCATCGCGGGCGCCGGCGGGGCCCGGCACGCACAGGCCGGCGTGAAAGGGCTGGTCGCGAAGCCAGCGGGCGTAGGCGGCGAAGCGCGATTTCCCCGCCGGCAGAGGGACCGTTGTCCACGGGCCGGGCACGGACGGCGGGGTCCCGACGATGGTGAGGTCGGCGTGATCGCCGGCAAAGGCCGGCGCGAGGGTCGGCGCGAGCGCGGCATCGATGCCTTCCGGCGCGACGACGACGCAGCGGAACGGCACGCTCGCAAAGTCCCAGCGCGACGCGCGGTGATAGTCGCGCCAGAGCCGCGGATCGACGGCATCGGGCAGGACGCAATGCTGGCCTTTCCTCCCGGCGGCATGCCTCGCATCGGGCCACCACACCGCCCCCGCTGCCGCGAACAGCGGCTTCAGCCGGGCCGGGAGGCGCGCCGGCGCTCCGATCGTGCCGGCGTCGACGACGAGGCGCCCCGACGCCGCGACGGCAATGACGCGCTCCCACGCGCCGGCCCTCGTCGCGGGGCCGGGCATGGCGATGACGACGTCGGCGGGCGGGAGCGGATCGGCGGGGGCGCCGATGGAGAGCGAGCGGAGCCCGGCATGGTCGGTCGTCAGCGGACCGAGGAGCCGGCGCGCCATCATCCAGGCCGCCCGCGCGTCGCCGGGGTCGGCGACGACGTGGACGCGCGGGCCCCGCCGGGCGGGGCGGCGGACGAACGCGCCCGTCGGGAAGGCGGCGATGTCCCGCCGGATCGTCGCGGCGCGGTCGGAGAAGCCATGGTCGCGGCGGATCGCGGCGGCGTGCGCGAGCCGTTTCGCGCGCGGCCGGGCAGCGGCGGCGGCGACCGCGGCCGTCAGACCTTCCCGCGCCTCGACGGTGATGGCGGCCCTCCCCACCGCCCGCGCGATGGCGGGGAAGGCATCGGTGATGGGCGTGCCGCCGGAGGCGAGGACATCGAAGATGCGGTTCGAGACGAAGCCGAAATCGGCCATCGCCGGCCAGTGATCGCCGATCACCGCAGTCGCGGCGCCGTAGCGGGCGGGAAGCTCGGCGTTCGCGATGCGCTCGCCGCGGAGGATGCGTGGCGAGACCCGGTCGCTCCAGCCGAAGCCGTGGATTTCGAGGGGAAGGCCGAGTTCGATCGCCCACCGCACGACGGGGCGGTCCTGCCCGCGGGAATTGCCGGCGAAGAAGAGCCCGCCGGTGGGGACGGGCGCGAGTGACGGCGCGAACCGCGACGCGTCGGTCGCCTGCAGGAGGCCGAGCACGGGCACGTCGACCCACTGCCGCAGCAGCATCGCGAAGCTGTCGGAGGCGACATGGACGAGGTCGTAGGCCTCCATCTCCGCGAACGAGACCTGGTCGGGATGGCTGATGATCCAGAGGATGTTGAGCGATTCGGGCCGCGGCTCGTAGCGGACCGGCCCGCGGAGCGCGATGGTCACGTCGGGCGGGTCGAACCGGCGATACCAGTCCTCGCGGTAGTCGACGCGGGCCGCGCTGCCGGAGCTTTCGAGCGCCCTCGCGAGGCCCGCCGCGAAATGGACGTCGCCCCATTCCGAGGGCGATTGCCGCGATGCGCCGATCTTCACGGCAAAGGAAAGCGTCGTCGTGCCCCGCAGGAACGCCGCGAGCTGGGCGCGGCGTGCCACGCGGGCGAACGGATCGGTCGGCAGCGTGTGCGGCCGCGGCGGAGCCACGGGGTCGCCGCGACCGCCGCTCCCGCCCGCATCGAGCGCGCGGAGATGGTGGAGGAGCGCGTTCTCGTCCCGCCGCTTCAGCCAGGGCCGGCGGCGGACGTAGCCGGCCGCCGGGAACAGCGGGCTCGGGTCGGGCGCCATCGCGCCGAGGCCGAGGAAATGCGCCAGCGGCGTCGTGCCCGCCGGCACGGCGTTGGCCCCTGCATACCACTCGGTGGCGAACAGCGGATGCGGATCGTTCGCGACGCCGCCCGTGGCGATGTAGTCGAGGAGCGGATTGTGGCGCCGGACGTAAGCCGCTTCGGCACGATCGAGCGGCGACTTCGGGTCCGGCCGGCCGAGACGGGCGAGCGCCGTGAGGATCTCGACGCGCGCTCCGCCCTCCGCGGTGATGCGGAGCGGCCCGCCGTGTTCGGCGCGGAGGCCAACGCTCCCGCCCGAGACGACCGGAACGAGGCCGAAGAGGCGCTCGACGGCATGGGCCGCGCCGCCGTCACGGCGCGGACCCTCGCCTTCCCATGCATCGCGGAGCGAGTGAAGGCGTACGAACGGTTTCAGATGGTGGACGCGCGTCCAGAACATCGTCCCGGCAAAGAAGCCCCAGTCCGGTGGAAGCCTGCGCTCGGGGAAAGCTACGGCCCCTAGCCTCTGTACCCCGTCGGCGTTGGCGGTCATGTTGACGGCGGCCGAGAGCCAGAGCCCGGCCGGCCCGACCATCGCGAGATCCGGCGTCGCGGCAAAAGCCTCGATCGTCTCGGCGACCACCGCGCCGGAGCCGATCAGGCCATCCATCCGGTCCGGCCCGATCAGCGCGTCGAGGAAAGCCTCGCGCCACCGGCGGCCGAAGCCGGAGCTGCCCTTCTTCGTATGGAGCTTGCAGACGAGGTCGTAGCCGCGCCGTTCGAGGAGCGGCAGCACGGCGAGGAAGGGGGCGACGTCGAACCCCTCGTTCGGCGTCGCGATCCATTCCGCGCGTGCGAGCTCCGCAACGGCCGCGGCGACGGCGCGCGACGGGGGCGGGCCGGTGGCGATCACGTCGACGTCCGCATCGAGCCGGCCGACGCGGCGCAGCAGTTCGAGCGCGACGTCCTCGTGGAAGAGGTGGAGCACGAGGACGGCCCGGAGGCGCGGCGGCCGGCTCACGGGCCGCTCTGCGCCATCATCTGGCGGGCGTAGTAGGCGGTGCCGAACAGCGGGTGCGGGTCGTTGCCGAGCGCCGCGCCCACGGTGACATAGTGCTCCACCGGATCGCCTTTGGGGGCATAGCGGGCGACGTACCAGGCTTCGTCGAAGAGGCCGCTCGCCCGGATGGCGGCGACCTTCGCCGCGAGGGTTTTCGGCGGCGTGGGGAGGATTGCCACCGCCTCCACCGCCCCGTCCCCCGCGGGATCAGCGCCCGGCGCGGTCCCGAGCCTGTCCTTGTGACCGCGGGTGAGATCGATGACGGCGCCGAAATCCCACTTGGCCTGGAGGAGGCGAAGGCGGGCGGCGCCGCGGGCATTGCGGAGGCGGTGCGGATCGGCGCCGTAGATCGCGCGCGGCAGATATTCGACGACGAAGCCGCGCGTCTGGAAGGGCCGGAAAGTCGCGCTGTCGGTGAGGAAGACGGGCTTGAAATCGGCGCTCCGGCGCTGGCGCGTCGCGATCATCTCCACCACGCCGTCCAGCGCGCCGCCGGAGAGGCCGAAGACGATGACGGCGATCACCGGGATCGCACGCCCCGCGAGCGAGAGCGCGCCGAGGCCCGGCGTCGGGACGAGCGGCTCCACCGGCCATTCCGAGCCCGGCCACCACGCGGTCACGTCGGCCGGCGGCACGGCGCCCTCCGGCGCCGGTCCGCCGCGCCGCTTCAGCCGCGGCACGATCGTGACGGCGCGCGAGCGGCCGCGCGCTTCGAGCACCCGGCGGAGCGTTGCGAGCTGGTGATACTGCAGCTCGACGCGCTCGCGGAGACGATCGAGGTCGGTCGGATCAGGCGTGCCGGCGGACAAGCGGTGCTCCCCGGCCAAGTCGTTCGCGGATCAGCCGCGCCGCCGCGGCGGCGCCCTTCGGCGCCGCGCGCCTGAGACAGTTGTCGCGGAGGAACGCCCGCGCCGGCTCGGACAGCATGACCTTCAGCATCTGCGGCAGCTCGGTGAGATCGCGCTCGTCGAGGGCGAGGGCGAGTTCGTTCGCCTCGGCGTAGCGGGCGCGGGCCAGCTGGTCGTCCATGGCCTCGTGGCCGTTGGCGACGAGGATCGCCGGCATGCCATAGGCGATGATCTCGTGAAACGTGTTGTAGCCGGCGGCGGCGATGGTGAAATCGAAGGCGCGGTAGTACTGCGCCAGCGGATGGCCGCTCACGATCACCGCATCCGGCCATAGCGGCGGCAGGGCGGCGGCGCTGCTCCACTCGGCGATGGCGAGCTGCGTCCCCGATCCGGCAAGGCCCGCGACGATGCGGTCGATCAGCGTGACGACGTCGCGGTTCGAGCCGGTACCGAGCTGGATCAGCGCCGCCGGCCGCTTCGGATCGAGCCCGAGCGCCTTCGCCGCCTCCTTTCGTGACAGGAGCTCCGACGGATCGAGGAGGAGGATCGGTTCGACGAGTTCCACCTCGCCGCGCCGCCGGACGGTCTCGCCGAAATCCTCGCCGGTCGCGGCCTCGCCCGGCTCGACGATGAGATCGAAATGGAGGCTGTTGGCGATGTGCGGCACCGTCGCGCGGCCGGCCATGCCGCCGCGGATCCAGGCGAGCCCGCAGCGGCCGCGCGCACCGGCGGCGCCGACGAGGCCGGGGCTCGGGCCGTTGCCGTCATAGACGACGCCGACGGCGTTGTAGACGTCGATGAGGAACTCGAGCTCGGCGCGGAACCAGCCGTCCCAGAGGCGCGGATCGGTGCCGGTATATTGCTGGCTCGGGAGGTACTCCGCCGTGAAGCCGAAAGCCTCGATGGAGGCGGCGGCCTGCGCCATGGTCACGAAGACGGGCTCGACGTGGTCGAGGTGGCGGGCGATCGCGAGGAGCCGCGAGACGTGCCCGAGGCCGGTGCCGTTGGAGGTCACGAAGAGGATGCGCGGCTTGCCCGCGGGCGCGGCCTTCGGCGCGGCTCGCCTCGGCGCCGGCTCATTCGTTGCCGGCCACGCGCCCGTCATCCGGCGCGCCCCGGCGCGGGCGGCCCTCTCGGTCGCCGTGCGGATGACCGGATCGACGACGTAGCGGCGGAGGGCCTCGGCGGCTTCGCCGGGCTCGGCATAGAGCGGACCGCTGCCGTAGCGCGAGCGCAGCGCCGGCTCCATCAGCACCGGCCGGCCGTTCGCAAGGCACCACGCGACGATCGCGTCGACCGGCACGTTCGGATCGGCGGGATAATGGAGGAGCGCGTCGAGGCGGCGGAGGAACTGGGCGACCGACATGTCGCCGGGCTCGATCGTCCGCCAGTCGTCGGGAGGCCGGCCGATGCCTGCGGGCGGCGCGCCGAGGAACCGGACCTCGTAGCCGCCACCCGGCGGGTAGATCGTCCGCATCTCCTCGAGCGACGACGGGAACGCCCCCTGGCCGCCCACCTGGCCGATGACGAGCCGGGCCGAGGCCCGGCCGGGCGCCCCGGTCTCGACCGGCGGCGCGGCGAGCGGCCAGTCCCCTTCCGAGAGGACGAGACCGGGATGGCCGGCCCCGAGGGTCGTCCGGACGGCCGCCGCCGTCGGCGCCCACACGACCGGCGCGATCCGCCGGAGCCAGCCGTCGAGCGCCGTGGCGTCGTAGTCGGCGGTCCGGTCGGCGACGACGGTCAGCTCCGGCGTCCGGAGACCGCGCAGCCGCGCCGGCGGCGCATCGATCAGCTGCGGCGCGTGCAGGATCGCGCGTCCGGCGGAGACGCCCTCGGCGGGCTGCACCGGATCGGCGAGGCCGGCGCCGACGCAGCCCTGGACGTCCGGCGCGATCCGGGGTCGCGAGACCGCGGAGCGAAGGTGGATGAGCGCCACCGATCGGCCGGCGGCGGCGAAGGCCTCGACCTCGCCGGCGATGCGGAACGCCGTCTCGCCGGGCACCGTCATGTCGGCGATGATGGCGACATCGTATTCCGGCGGCGCGGCGCGCGGCTCCGGCGCGTGCGGTGCCTCCGGCAGGGGCTTCCGGCGCCGGGTCACGACGGCGTCGCTCCGGGCGGCATGCCGGTCTGGTGGATGGTCCGGATGTAGGCGCTGACGGTGCGCAGCGTCAGCTCGACTTCGGGCCACAGCCCCTTCCGGTCCGCGAGGAAGTCGTCCTCGCCGTCCGCGGGATAGGGCGTGACCGGCGGCTGACCGGGGGCGAACGCTTCGGCGAAGGCTGCGTTGGACGCGGCGAACCGGCGGTCGAACTCATTGGCTTCCGCAGGCGAGAAGAGGCCGGGTTTTGGCGGCTTCTCGTTCTCGAGCATGATCTCGAAGGAGCGGACGATTTGGGCGATCGTCGCCTCCGAGACGTGGATGCTGCGCAGCCGCAGCACCGACAGGACCACGTACCAGGGCATGCTGACATTGTAGTGGAACGCCTCGCCGACGCCGGACGGGCCGGTGAACCCCATCGCCGAAAGGAAGTGGGGCACGATGTTGCGGTCCGGGAACGACGACGGCTGGTAGGCGAGCGCGGTGATGGCGTCCTTGCCGTAGACGGCGGCCCAGTCCGTAGCGAGGCGGCCGAAATCGAGCGGGCCTTTGAAGGCGGCGGCGTAGGCGTGGATGTCGCGGCGCTCGCCGACATGGACGACGTCCGTGCCGTAGAGCCCCTGCACGATCTCGGACTGGCGCCGGTAGTAGAAGACGATCCGCGTCCTGAACGGCAGCGCGCGCGCCAGGACAGTGATCTGGCCCGGCGTCATGCGACTGAACTCTTCCGAGCTGAGGACGATCTCCGGCATCGTCGTCGTCTCGATCTCGGCCCGGAGGCGGGCGAGGAGCGTGGCGGGCGGCTCGGCGGCTTCCGGCGTGAACGACCACGGCACGTCGTGGTGACCGAACTCGGTCGCCGCCGATGTCGGGCGGCCCGTCGCCGGGTAGTAGATGCCGTGCTGGAGCAACTCCTCCCCGTGCCGCCAGAAGTAGTGCTGGATCGCGGTGGTGCCGGTCTTGTGGAGACCGATGTGGATGGTGAGGCGGCTCGCCGCGGTCATCGCTTCGCGCGCCGCCCGCCGCGGGTTTCACCCCTGGTCCGATCCCGCTTCCGCTCCCGCGGCTTCGGTGCCTTGCCGCCGCCCGCCCGTCGTCGCGGCGAAGTGGCGGCGTCGACCGGCGCAGCGACGGCCGCCGGCGGGCCGATCGCCACCGGAACGCCGGAGTGCGCCGCGACCTGGCGGAGGATGGCGGCGGCGCTGTCGCCGGCCAACGCCGGCAGCGCGCCGAGGGCATCGAGAAGCGGCCGGCGACGCCACAGGATCGCGCCGATGCCGCCGAGTGCTTCATCGAGGTCGGGTTCCGCCTCGAGTTGCCTGGCGGAACGCAGGCCGCGCGGCACCGCCGGACGCTGGCCGCGCCGGGCCGGCAGGCGCACCGAGGCGATCGCCTTCGGCTCGACCAGCGCTCCCGACAGCTCCGCCAGGAGATCGGCGTGGACCTCGCCGGCGGGGACGACCCAGGCGAATTCCTGCGTCGCTACCGTCGCAGCGCGGGCGAGCAGTTCGGCGAGGGTCAGCCGGCCGAGGCGTTCCTCGACGATGCGGATCGGGCGGCCGGCCCGGGCGGCCGTGAGGCGGAGCGCGTCGCGGTCCGCGGCGGACAGGTCCTCGGCGAGGACGACGACTTCGCCCGCGGGCCGCGTCTGGCCGAGGAGCGCGGCGAGCCGGCCGGCTGCGTCGGCATCGCCGCGCGCCTTCGTCATCACGATGGAGACCGGCAGCACCGAAGGATCGCCCTCGCGGACTAGGTCGAGGACGCCGGCGTCGTTGCCCGCCGGCTGCGGGCGGGCCGCGCGGACGAGGCCGCGGCCGCGATCGAGGCGGCGGACCACTTCGTCGGCGAAGGCGGCGACGTCGCCGCGGGCGACGAGCGTTCCGTCGGCGGACGACGAAACGATGTCCTCGACGGCGCCGCTGTCGTCGAAGGCGACGACCGCGACGCCGGAAGCTATGGCGGTCGCGGCGGCGGGCGCGGTGGCGTCCTCGCGGGCGGTGAAGGCGAGCATCTCGGCCACCGCCAGCGGATCGGCGAGATCGGACGCCGGGCGGAACTGGATCGCGCCGCCGGGCGCGCCCGGGGCGAGCCACGCCCGGAGCACCGGGTCGAGTTCGCCCAGCCAGACGAAGGCGACATCGTCGCGGCGCGCGGTGACGAGGCCGGCGATGGTGGCGAAGAGATCGGCGCCGTTCTGGAGGTTGGCCGGGCCGACATTGACGACGAGACGCGTCCCCGGCCGGAGGCCCAGCGCGGTCGCCGCGCGGGCGCGCGCCTTGGTTCCGGCGACGGCGACGCGGCGCGGCACGGGCGGACGGACGAGCCGGTGCGCCACCGCCGGTCCAAACCGGTCGGCCATGGCGAGCAGCACCGCCGCCGACGGGGCGACGAGGACGTCGGACAGCCGGACGAGCGTCGTCGCGAGGTCGGTTTCGCCGCGCGCTGTGATCGCGAGCGGCATCTCGGTGATGAACGACACCGTCCGCACTTTGGCTTCGCGAAGCGGGATCACCGCGTCCCCGGCCGAGCCGCCGAACACGAACGCGGCCGCAAGGCCTTTCCGCCGGAGATCCTCGGCGGTGCTCCGGATCAGGTCGAACCGCACCAGCGGCGACCGCGCGACCGGCGCCTCCTCGCGGAGATTGCCGCCGCGATCGATGCGGACGAAATGGACCTCGCAGCCGGCATCGCCGGCGGAAGCGGCGAAGTCGCGGGCGGCGGCCAGCGTCGGCGCAGGCGCGCTGCTGCTGACGACGACGAGGACGGGATAGGCGCCGGCGTCGACGCGTTCGCCCACCACCGCGCGGGCGGTGGCGTTGAGATAGGCGGAGCCGAAATGGATGTCGGGCTCGAGATAGGCCCCTTCGGCCCACTCGTTCCAGGCGTTGATGAAGACGAGCGGCTCGCCGCCGATCGGGTGGCGGCGCGCATGGCGGATCGCGCCGTCGAGCCACTGGCGGTATTTCGCCGGCGTGGACCCGGTGGCGATGACCCCCGTGCCCTGGCGCCGCGCGTCGTTGTCCCAGCTCGGGAACACGGTCTTGATCAGCGGGAAGTCCGGCACCGGCACCGCCTCTGAGGCCCTGACGACGTCCTCGTACTGATAGACGTGGCCGGAGAAGCCGTGGTCGAGGATTTCGAGCCGCGGATTGATCTGGTGGGTTTTCGCGAGGATCTTGTGCGGCGGAAACTCGATCGCCCCGTCCATGCCGTAGACGGTCGGATCGTGGTCGTTGAAGGTCTGGGTGAGATAGATCAGCGGCTCCATCCGGTGCCGCTCGCGGAACGTCTTTCGCCATGAGGCGATCGTTTCGCGCGCCCGCGGCACGATCTCCGGCCGATAGAGGAAGAACAGCGGCCGGCCGCCGACCCTGATGTAGCGCGGGTCGGCGAAATGGCGGGCGAGATCGTCGACCAGCGCCGCCTCGTCCTCGCCGCGATAATCCTGGCGGATGAGGATCTGTGATTCCGAGCCGTCCCAGCGGCGGGACCAGTTCTCGTTCGCCCACATGATGCAGAACGGCCAGTCCGCATCGCTTGCGAGGAAATCCTCGACGGGCGCGTGCAGGAGCCGCTGGCCGTTGAAGTTGTAGTAGTAGAAGCAGAAGCCGTGGAGACCGCCGGCGCGCGCCATGGCGATCTGCTTCCGCATCACCTCGGGGTCCTTCAGGTCGTAGAAGCCGAGATCGCGCGGCACGCGCGGCTGGTAGTGGCCGACGAAGCGCGGATTGCCGCGCGAGAGGTTGGTCCACTCGGTGAAGCCTTTCCCCCACCAGGCGTCGTTCTCGGGGAAGGCGTGGAACTGCGGCAGGTAGAACGCGATCAGCTTGGCCAGCTTCTCGCGGTCGCCGACGATGTCGGGGGCGAAGTCCTCGTATTCGGGCGCCTTCCGGGCGAAGCGGCGCACCTCGGAGCCGGCCGAGACTTCGGCCGCCGGATCGGGGTTGAAGCCGGAGCGCATGCCGACGTCGAGATAGTGGAGGAGCGGATTGCCCTCGGCGCCGTTCATGTAGCGGCGGCGGTAGTAGCGCAGGTCGAACCCGGCGCTCGGATTGCGGCCCTCGCGGTGGCCCGTCTCGAGGAAATGCTCGAAGGGGTCGAGGCCCGCGGCGACGACGTCGGCGTTCTCGTGGATGTAGTACTGCGTGTCGAACATCGGGCAGGGATCGAGCCGCCCGGTGGCGCGGCCCCGGAGGTAGTGCCCGAGCGGGCTGATGTCCTGGAACGGGCCGAGATAGCGTTTTGCGTACCAGGCGGGATCGAAATACGGCGCCGGCCTGAGGCCGTTCCGCTCGCCGGTCTCGAGGTAGTGCAGCACCGGATGCGACGGCCAGTGGCCGGCGAGTTGCGTCTGGCGGTACCAGCCGGGGTCGAAATGCGGATTCGGCCAGCGATCTTCGGCGGCGCCGACTTCGAGGAAGTGACGCTCGGGCAGCAGATCGGCCGGAAGATCGCGGTAGCGCCGCCGGTACCAGTCGGGATCGAACAGCCCGGTTTCGACGAGGATTTCGAGGCGGGCCTGATCGAGTTCCGCCGGCCGCGGATCGGGTGTGACGAGGGGCGTGGCCTGCGCCGGCGCCTGCCGCGCCGCTGCGCGCTCCCGCCCTTTCGGACCGCCGAAGGCCGCCGAAAATGGATCAACGCCCACGAGGCCCTCCTGTTTCGTCCCGGCCCGGGTGTGGGACAGCCGCAAAGCGAAACAGCGGACGGCAGACGACACGACAGAATCGGCAGTCAGCGCCGCATAGCGGCTCCGCATTGGCCGTACCGCACCATCTGCCAACGCGGCATTAACGTGGATCAAGCCGGCGGCGCGGCAAGGGGGCGCGCAGCGGCGTTCCTCGGGCGGACTCGAACCAGCGACATCGATTGGGGGATGGCGGCGGATCAGTCCGCGAGGGGTTCGCCGACGTCGAAGTGGATGCGGCCGGCATCAAGCCAGGGGCGCGGCGCCAGTGCGGCGCTGCGGCGCGTGTCCACGGCGGGACCGGGTGACGCGTCATGCGCCGCGGCACCGCCGCGGTCGGCGCAGGGCGACGCCGTGCGGGGGTCGGTCTGGAAGATCGGGTTGAGGGTCTGGTCGAGAACCTCGGCAAACGGAAGATGCGCCAGCGAGACGTGGGATGCATCCGCGATCTCGAAGGAGCAGCGCCGGGGGTCCCTGCCACGCTGGATCATCTCCCACGCCATGTCCTGCACGGCGCGAAACGCATCGAGATAGGCCAGTTCGAACGACGCGAAGGCCGTGCCGTCCGCGTCCGCCGAACGGTGACCGTCGTCGATCAGATGAAAGTAGAACACCGGCATGGCCAACTCCGAGTCCGCGACAACCTTCGGGCCGGTGCGAGGTTCGACAACTGTCCGATCGACCGGGTACGACGCGACCGACGGCGACGCGGCAGTAGTCTCACGCAGCGCGCGCCCGCCCCTCAGAGCGCGTGCTTCCGCCAGCCTGCCTCATGAATCGCGTCCCGTCCAAGAGCCGCCGCGCCGCCATCGGAGCGTTTCGCACAGTTGCGTGATGGGGCCGCGCCGGGCGACCGCTCGCGGGTACCGCAATTGTGGTGACTCCCGACAATTCGACGAAAATTCCATCGCAGGTTAATGCGGGCCGCGGGTTCTTGCGGCGAAGTGAAACGCTGTCCGTACACGCGAGGTCCTGTCCGATGTTCCGCAATCGCGGCCTGTTTGCCATGCTCGGCGCGCTCACCGCCGCCGGCGTTGCGGTCTCGGCAAACCCCGCGGCCGGCCAGGCGGCCCCTTATTACGGCCTCGTGGCCCAGCTCGGCGTGTCGTGCCTCGTCCCCACCGCAGCCGGCGGCTACGTCACGGCCGCGACGCCGGCCGAAGTGTCGGTCTGCTGCGCGATCCTCCTTGCCGTTGGGCCCGAGAACATCGATTTCCTCGAGGCGGTGGCGATCGGCGACCGCAGCGATCCGCGCCTCATCGTCCTCGATGGCCAGCTGGTCGACGTCCTCCTCACCTGCCGCGAGCAGGCCATCCAGCGGCTCGCCGAACTCGCCATGGCCGGTCCGGCGCCGGCTCCGGGTGCGATACGGTAGTCCGGACCAGGACTCGCACCCCGTTCCCGGCGCCGCGGCACGCGCCGGCATCGTTCGTCGGCTTCCCCCCGAAACCCTTCTCGTTCCGAACGTCGTCGCTGGCATGTCGTCCGGGATTGTGACGCGCTGCGACGCGGACCAAACTCGCGCGATGGCAAAAGCCCCGCGCAAGCTGAAAGTCTTCCGGACGCAGATCGGCTTCCACGAGCTCGCGGTCGCGACCGGCAGCAGGGCCGCGGCGCTGCGCGCGTTCGGGGCGCGGCAGGACCTCTTTGCCCTCGGCCTTGCCGCGGAGACGGACGAGGCCGATGTCGTAGCCGCGGCCACGGCGCGGCCGGACGTCGTTCTCCGCCGGCCGGTCGGCTCGGATCTTCCGTTCGGCCAGGACGGGGCGCGGCCGCGGATCGCCGATGTCGATCCGGGTGGCGTCGATCCCGAACCCGGCGCGGCGGCGGCTGTGAAGGAGAAGCCGGCGAAGCCGAGGCCCGACCGCACCCGCCTCGACGCCGCCGAGGAGCGGCTCGCGACGCTCGATCGCGAACACGAGGCGGCGGCCACGGAGACGGCGGCGGCGCTCGAGAAGCTCGCGGCCGAGGAACGGCGCATCCGGTCGGAAATCGCCGCCGCCGAGGCCGATGCGAGGACGCGCGACAGGGAATGGCGCGAGCGGCGCGAGCGGGCCGAGGCGGCGGTGGAGCGGGAGCGGACGGCGTTCCGACGGGCCGGCGGGGACGCCTGAGGCCAGCGCAGGAGCGTGTGAGGGAATGAGGCTGTTCCCGGCCTTCGTTCTCTCTCCCCCTTGTGGTCCCTTGTGAGGAGGGTTGGGGTAGGGACTTTCGGCCGCCCGGCCAATTCGGCCGTGCCGGGAACGCAGGCCGCAAGTCCCCCTCCCGGCCTCCCCAACGAGGACCCCACAAGGGGGAGGTGAAGAAGGAGGGGGCAGCCGTCCCGTCGGGGCCGCCGCATGCCTGCACACGCTCCAACCGCTATCAGTCGGCGGCGACGGCTGCCGGCTCCGGCGGGATCGGCGGCGGAGGCTGGATGGCCGGCGGCAGCGGCGTGTCGTCGGCGAGCCGGATGATCACGCTCGTCGCCATCACGCTGTTCGGCACGATCACCTCCTGCCCGCGGCCGTCCCGCAGCGAGGTGTAGCCGAGGCCGATGGCCTGGACCTTGCCGACGATGAAGCCGCTCGAGATCGAGACCTGCAGCACGCTGCCGACATGGAGCGGGCGGTAGAGCACCAGCGCGATGCCCGAGATGAGGTTGCCGAGCGTCGACTGCGCGGCAAGGCCGACGACGATCGAGACGAGGCTGACGCCGGCCAGGAGCGCGGTGCCGATGCTGCGCAGTTCGGGAATGAGATGGGCGTAGGCGACGATGCCGGCGACCACGAAGACGCCCTGCGTGAAACGGCTCGCGAACTGGAGGCCGGTCACGTCGGAGAGGTGGGCCTCGATCCGCCGCGCGATCCGGCGGACGATGAACATCGCGATGAGGACCACCACGACGATGATTGCGGCGATGACGGCCGCGCCGATCGCGGTCGATGGATCGAGAAGGTCGCGGATGTGCAAGGTCATGCGCCGTTGGCCGGCCCGGTGCGTTCCGGCACGGCGGGGAGCCTAGCAAAGGCCGTGGCGCGGCGGAACGGGATCGTTCCGCCGGGCAACACGCGGCTGGGTTGGCAGATCGGCGGCGACGCTGGTCCCCACCAGGTTCGACGCTGGAGCATGATTCGAAGAAGTGGCTGCCGGTTCTTCGAAAAGATCATGCTCCATCAAGGACAAAGGCGACGAGCGTGATCCGGCTTCGACGGATCGCGCTCTTTAGCCCTTCTTGGCCTTCTCGACCGCCTCCTTCGGCTTCCGCCGGAAGGTGGAGCGGATGTTGCCGAGGAGATTCACCTCGACGCCGTTCCGCCGCATGATGAAGCCCTGCTGCAGCACGGAGAGGAAGTTGTTCCACGCCCAGTAGATGACGAGGCCGGCCGGGAACGAGGAGAGCATGAAGGTGAAGACCACCGGCAGGAGCGAGAAGATCCAGCGCGGCGTTCCCGGCGTCTGCGGGTTCAGCTGGAACTGGACCCACATCGTGATGCCCATGATGATCGGCCAGATGCCGATCTGCAGGAACACCGGGGCCTCGAACGGCAGGAGGCCGAAGAGGTTCAGGAACGAGGTCGGGTCGGGCGCGGAAAGGTCCTGGATCCAGCCGAAGAACGGCGCGTGCCGCATTTCGATGGTGACGAACAGCACCTTGTAGAGGGCGAAGAACACCGGGATCTGGATCAGCACCGGCCAGCAGCCGGCGATCGGGTTGATCTTCTCCTTGCGGTAGAGCTCCAGCATTGCCTGCTGCTGCTTCGCCCGGTCGTCCTTGTAGCGTTCGCGGAGCGCGGTGATCTGCGGCGTCACCTTCCGCATCGACGCCATCGACCGGTAGGAGCGGTTGGCGAGCGGGAAGAAGACGAGCTTCAGGAACACCGTGACGAGAAGGATCGCGATGCCGAAATTGCCGACGACCTGATAGAGGGCGTCGAGGAACCAGAACATCGGCCGCGTGATGAAGTGGAACCAGCCCCAGTCGACGAGGAAGTCGAAGCGCTCGAGGCTGAGCTCGTCGCGGTAGGCGTTGATCAGCGACACTTCCTTGGCGCCGGCGAACAGATGGTTCGTGACCGTCGCCGTGCCGCCGGCCGGCACCGTCACCAGTTCGCCGATGTAGTCCGCCTGGTAGCGGAGGCCGAGCGCGCCGCCGGTCTCGCGCCGGAAGGTGCCGGTGAACGAACGGCCCTGCTCCGGGATGAGGGTGACCGCCCAGTATTTGTCGGTGATGCCGAGCCAGCCCTCGGTGGTGGGATCGTAGGTCGAGGCCTCGGTCTCGAGCGCGGCGTAATCGACCTGCTGCAGGCCCTGATCGCCGAACGCGCCGATCATGCCCTCGTGGAGGATGAAGAAGCCGGTCGCTTCGGGCTCGCCGAGGCGGCGGATGCGGCCGTAGGGCGCGATCGCGGCGTCGCCGGCACCGCCGTTCACCACCGTGTCGGTCACCGTGAACATGAAGTTCCGGTCGATGGCGATGACGCGGTTGAAGACGAGCCCCGCGCCGTTGTCGAAGGTGAGCGTGACCGGCGTCTCGGGCGTCAGCACCGTCCCGGCCGGGGCCGTCCAGACGGTGTTGCCGTCCACCACCGAGCCGCCCGAACGGCTCCAGCCGAAGTCGGCGAGGTAGCCGTCGGGGCCGGAGGCCGGCGAGAGGAGGACGATCGTCGGGCTGTCGGGCTCGACGGTCTCGCGATAGTCGAGGAGGCGGAGGTCGTCGATGACGCCGCCGGTGAGGTTGATCGAGCCGGAAACGCGCTCCGTCTGGATCGGCACGCGGTTGGTTGCGGCAACCGCCGCATCGCGGGTCTCGAAGCGCGCGGCGGCGTCCGGTGTCGCGGTCACCGCGCCGGCGGGGAGCGGGGTATCGGCGTCGGCGGCGATGGTGTTGGCTTCGCCGGCAGCGACCTGCTGTGCCGCCACCTCCTGCTGCGCCTGATCGATCTGCGGGTTGGCGACGAACACCTGCCACAGGATGAGGACGAGGATCGACAGGCCGATCGCGATGATGAAGTTGCGGTTGTTGCCCGTCATGGCTCAGCCCTGTCGCGCCGCCCCGGGCGGCGTAGTGGTGGCCGCCCGTCCGCCGAGTTCGGCGAGCGCTCCGGCAAGGTCAGCGAGGATGCGATCGAAGCTGCGGCCGAGAGCGCCGGGACGGCCGACCAGCACATAATCGGTGCCGGGACGGGCTGCGCTGCGACCGATGAGCCGGACGGCCTCCTTGAGGCGGCGGCGGACGCGGTTGCGGACGACGGCGTTGCCGATCTTCCGCGTCACCGTGAAGCCGAAGCGTGCCGGCCCGTCCGTCCCGCGCTCCAGCGCCTGGACGAGGAAGGACGGCCGCCCGACCTTCCGGCCCTTGGCGACCGCGAGATAATCCCTGCGGGCGAGGAGACGATCCAAGGCGGCGCTCCGTCGATCGGGCGCGCCGGGCGCCGGTGTCAGGCCGAGAGCTTCTTGCGGCCGTGCGCGCGGCGGGCGTTGATCACGCCGCGGCCGCCGACGGTCGCCATGCGGGAGCGGAAGCCATGACGACGCTTCCGGACGAGCTTGGAGGGCTGATAGGTCCGCTTCATTGTTCGTTCGCTCCCGCGTGCTCGCGGTCCGTGCCCGGTCCGTCGATACAAGATATCGAAAGGCCGAACCCGGCGCCCCGGATCGGGACATGGGAAAGCGGCCGCCAAAGAGCCGCGCCTCTCGCGGCCGGCTTATACGGAAGGGGCTGGAGAAGGTCAATCCGAACGGCCGTCGCGACACGATGTCCCGCCTATCGCCCTCAGATGGGCAGGGGTTATGCTGGCGCCAAGGGCACGGGCACGAAACGCCGGCCGGGACGTCGAAATTCCCCATGACCAACAGCCTCCCCCACAAGGACGCCGGCGAGGGCGGCATCGGCGCGGCCGAGGAGGCGGTGGTCGCGGCGGAGGAGAGCGTCCGCCGCGGCTGGGGCTCGATCGCGCTTCGCTGGGGGCCGCTCGTCCTCGTCGTCCTCATCGGCATCGCCGCCCTCGCCTTCGGGCTCGGCGAATACCTCTCGCTGTCGCGCATCATCCAGGCCCGCGGGGCGCTGGTCGGCTACGTCGCGGACCACCCGGCGCTCGCGACCGCCGCCTACATCCTCGTCTACATGCTGGCGGTGATCTTCTCGGTGCCCGGCGGCTCGGTGTTCACGGTCGTCGGCGGCATCATGTTCGGCGGCATCGTCGGCGGGCTGTTCACGACCATCGGCGCGGTCCTCGGCTCGTTCGGCGTGTTCCTCGTGGCGCGGACGGCGCTCGCCGACTGGACGAAGCGCCGGATGGGTCAGCTCGGCCCCCGGATCAACGCGATCGCCGAAGGGTTCCGCGAGAACGCCTTCTCGCTCCTGATCGTGCTGCGCCTGATCCCGGTGATGCCCTACTGGGCGTCGAACGCGCTGCCCGCCCTCTTCGGCGTCAGCGCGACCACGTTCATCGTCGCCACGACCATCGGCCTCCTGCCGTGGACGGTCAGCTTCGCCTTCTTCGGCGCGGCGCTCGAAGACATCGTGGCGGCACAGGAGGCGGCCCATCCGGGCTGCGCCGAGGCCGGCACCTGCGAGGTGTCGATGTCGGTCCTCTCCTCGCCCTCGGTGCTCACCGGCTTCGTCATCGCGATCCTTGCTCTGGTGCCGGTCGTCATCCACTGGTGGCGCCGCCGCCGACGGCTCGCGCGCGAGCAGGCGGAGAGCGTCCTGGAATAGAGAGCGGATCGGTCCGGCCTACGGGGCGCGGTCCGGAGCCGGGGCGGCGGTCCGCTCCTCGGCGGCCTTCCGCAGGCGCTCCATTTCCGCGTGGTCGCGCCGATAGGCCTTTCGCCACCGGCCCTGGCGGATCCACGCCGCAACGCCGCCGAAGACGACGCCGAGCGCCACCGCGCCGAACAGGAGCCAGTAGAGCGGCACCGTCACCGACAGCGCGGGCTCCGCCTCCGCGAACGGGTCGAGCGAGAACAGGACATCGTGGCGGTTGGCGATCGAGAGCGCGACGGCAATGACGACGATCGGAAGAAGCAGCAGGAACTTGAGTGCGCGCTTCATCCGCTATTCGTCGTCGTCGTCATCGCTTCCGTCCCCGCCGTTGAGACGCTCGCGCATCTCCTTGCCAGTTTTGAAGAAAGGGACGTACTTCTCCGTGACCTGGACCTTCGTGCCGGTGCGCGGATTGCGCCCGACGCGCGCCGGCCGGTTCTTCACCGAGAACGCGCCGAAGCCGCGCAGCTCGACCCGGTCACCGCGCGCCAGCGCATCGGTGATCGCGTCGAGGATCGCATTCACGATGTGCTCGACATCGCGCTGGTACAGATGCGGATTCTCGGCAGAAATAGCCGAGATCAGCTCGGACTTGATCATCGCGCGGCCCCCTCGGCTCTGATCGTGAGCGGCGCACCGTGCCCCACGGTGCCAGCCAGCGTCAAGGTATCGAACGCCTGCACTTTGGCGCAGTCGCCGGCGCCCGGGCGGACCGTTCCGGAACCGTGACGTCATCGTCCGGGGAGGCGTCCGCGATCGATTGCTGGAGCGCGACTTGGACGCGGCTCACGCAAAGGTCGCCCGAGCCAAGGCAATGGCTGAGAGAGCGCGGTCGGGCTACGTCCATGTGATCTCGAATATCGGCTCGTTCGGCGACGACATCGTCGAGATCGGCCTCACCGGGACCCCGAGGATCGCATCCGAGAACTCGGCGACGCCAGCGGGCCGTTCAGAAGCGGAACGCCGTGCTCCGGGCGCTCGCGCACACGGAGGCCGTGGCAGTGTTTCCGGTCACGCTCTAGTGTAGAACCCTGGCATGATCCGACGAAGTGGCCGCCGGCTCTTCGAAAAGATCATCATGCTCCAACGAGGAACTGGGCGACGAGTGTGATCCGACTTCAACGGATCACGCTCGAGCGGTCCGCCCCGTCGCTCCGCGACGGAAAGCCCTGCGACCGTACAGGTAACTGACGGGCGGGAGCATGGTAACCACGGAATTCGACGCGACCCGTTCGAAGGACGTCGCGACCTCCTTCCCGAAACCACGGAGCCCTGGGTGGCCGACTCAGACGCCGTCAGCAGCGTGGACGTTCCCACCGACTGGAACCACTACGCGCCCGACCCCTTCGTCGAGAAATATGCCGGCCTCGACGACGCGGCGTGGGAAGCCAGGATCGTCGCCTCGATCGACGACCCCCACCAGGACGGCATCGCCTTCCCGCGCTTTCCGCCGGCCGCCCTGCAGGAGCGTGTCCACGGCCATGCCGACGCCTCGGCGGTCCGCGAGGCGTTCGAGTTCCACCGGCTGGTGAAAGCCTTCGCCGCGAAACTCCAGGTCGAGATCGGCCGCGACACGATGATCCTCGATTTCGGCTCGGGCTGGGGCCGCATCGTCCGGACCTTCATGGCGAAGACCGCGCTGAAGAACCTTTTCGGGCTCGAACCCAACCCGCTGTTCGTCCAGGTCGCGCGCGCCCTCAACCCCTATGTCGCTTTCGTTTCCGGCGCCTACGAGCCGCCCACCGTCTTCGGCGACAGGAAGTTCGACGTCGTCGTCGCGTGGTCCGTGTTCACGCATCTGCCGACCGCGCTCGCCCGCCAATGGCTCGAAGAATTCGCGCGCATCGTGAAACCGGGCGGGCTCGTCTTCGTCACCGCCTGGGGCGAGCGCTTCATCGACCAGCTCGTCGCCCAGAAGAAGCGGATGAAGGCCGGTGTCGAAATCCACTGGTTCCTGAAGCAGGTCATCGAAAGCGCCGGCGATCTCGACCAGCTCCGCGCGCGGCACCGCGCCGGCGAGGTCGTGTTCGTGCCCTCGGCGCAGGACCCGAACTACGGCGACACCTTCATGTCGGGGAAGGGCGCCCGCAGCATCGCCGGCTCGAAGCTCGTGCTGGTGGCGCACGATGACCACGCCATCGCCCAGGATCTTCTGGTCTATCGCCGGTCGTGACTGCGACCGCGCGCCACGGGCGAACGGCCGCGCGCGATCCGCAAAAACTGGAATCGTTTATCGCAGGTTAATGAGGTCCGGCGCATTTGATGCGCATTTGCGGCCACGAGTAGCGTTCGTGGAGTCGCATCTATGCCCCGCAAAGTGGGCCTTCTGGCTACGCTGAGCTCGCTCGCGGCGGCAGGTTTCGCAATTGCTCCCACAACCGCCGCCGCGTCGGGCCTCGAGCCCGACGGCGTGGACGCCGGCGTCTTCGCCGGCCTCGTGACCCAGCTCGCCGAGTCCTGCCTCGTCGAGGCGCCCGTTGGCGTCTACAACGTCGTGACGGCCGAGGCGCGCATTGCCGTGTGCTGCACGGTGGTCCGCAACATCGGCATCGAGAATCTCGATTTCCTTCAGGCCGTGGCGCTGGGTGACCGGAACGATCCCCGCCTCCTCGTCCTCAACCAGCAGCTCGTCGACGTGCTGATGTCCTGCCGGCAGGACGCCCTCGACCGCCTCGCGGAGCTGGCGGTCGCGATCGCCCCGCTCGCCGGTCCGACCACCTTCGGCAACCCGCTCTACACGGGTTGAGGACGTATGAGCCGCGACCGGCGATCGCGCTTGCGCGTGCATGCCGTGGCTTTCATCTTGCGGCCCCTCGAGCGAGGTAGTCTCATGCGTCGGCGTCTGGTTCTCGCACTGCCTGCCGTCGCCGTTGCGGCGGCGATCCACGCCGATGTGGCAGTGGCCCAGGACGCGGGCGTGCTGGCGGCCCAGCGTCAGCTGCGCGCACTCGGATACTCGGTGGGAGCGGATGGGTTCACGGGCGCACGCACGGAGGAAGCGGTCCGGCAGTTCCAGGCTGCGGCGGGTCTACCGGTGACGGGCGAACTCGATCCGCCGACGCGGGAGACGCTGTTCGCCGACCCGATGATCGCGGCGATCCTCGCCGGCGACGTCGCCCAGCTCCGGACCCTTCTCGACGCCGGCGCCAACGCCAATTATCGCGCCGGGCAGGGGCCCGTCGCCCTTCTCGTCGCCGCCGGGGAGGGACGCCTGCCGATCCTCGACGCGCTCCTCAATGCCGGCGCTGCCGTCGATTTCCAGGACGAGGCCGGCATCTCTGCGCTCTGGATCGCCGCCCAGAGCGGCCATGCCGAGGTGGTCGGCCGTCTCCTTGCCGCCTCGGCCGACGTCGATCTGCCCGATCCGGAAGGTGTGGCTCCGCTCATGATTGCCGTTGCCAATTCGCATGCCGACGTCGCCGCGGCCCTCCTCGCCGCCGGCGCGGCGCCCGATCTCGAGTCGAACTCGGGTGTCTCCGCCCTCCTGATTGCCGCCGCCGACGGCGATGCGGCGATGACCGAAGCCCTCCTCGGCGGCGGCGCCGCGATCGACCTCCAGGGCATCGGCGGGCAGACCGCGCTGATCGTTGCCGCCTCCCGCGGTCACGGTCCGGTGGTCGATCTCCTCATGCGGCAGCGGGCGCAGCTCGAGATCGCCGATGACCGCGGCCTGACCGCGCTCGCCTGGGCGGCGGACGGCGGCTACATCGACATCGTCCGGCGCCTCGTTGCCGCCGACGCCAACGTCGATTCCCGCGATGCGCGCGGCTTCACCTCGCTGATGACCGCCGCTCTTCGCGGCGACACCGATATGGCGACGCTCCTTCTCGACAGCGGCGCCGTGGTCGACGCCCAGAATGCCGATGGCGAGACCGCGCTGATGATGGCGGCCCGGAACGGCGCCCCGGGCGCCGTCGAAATGCTGCTCGTCGCCAACGCCTCGGTGACGATCCAGGAAGCGCAGGGCCTCACCGCCCTCATGATCGGCGCCGACCGCGGTGACGCGGACGTCGTCGCCATCCTCCTCGGCGTCGGCGTCGCCCTCGACGTCCAGGACCGGGCCGGCGACACCGCTCTCATCAAGGCCGCGCGGGCCGGCAGCGGCGACGTCGTCGCGGCTCTCATCGGCGCCGGCGCCAACGTCGACGTCCAGAACGCGCAGGCGGTGAGCGCCCTGATGATCGCCGCCGAAAAGGGCGACCTTCCGGT
>JADLGL010000111.1 GCA_020849325.1 Bauldia sp.
CCCTACGGATCCAGCTCCGTGTCCCAGTAGAGGTAGTCGAGCCAGCTCTGGTGGAGGTAGTTCGGCGGGAAGAGGCGGCCGTTGTTGTGGAGGTCCGTCACGCTCGGGCGGTAGGGCGTGAGGTCGGGCCACATCGCGGCCTGGGCCGGCGTCTTGCCGCCTTTGCGGAGATTGCAGGGCGAGCAGGCCGTCGTCACGTTCTCCCACGTCGTCTGGCCGCCGCGCGAGCGCGGGATCAGGTGGTCGAAGGTGAGGTCGTCGTGGCAGCCGCAATACTGGCACTGGAAGCGGTCGCGGAGGAAGACGTTGAACCGGGTGAAGGCCGGCGTCCGCACCGGCTTCACGAACGTCTTCAGCGACACGACGCTCGGCAGCCGCATCGCGAAGTTCGGGCTGTGAACGGCGGCGTCGTACTCGGAGACGATGTTCACACGATCGAGGAACACCGCCTTGATCGTGTCCTGCCACGACCACAGCGAGAGCGGATAGTAACTCAACGGCCGATAATCGGCGTTCAGAACCAGTGCCGGGTTGGACCCCGGCGTCAGCGCGATCGTCAAGCGCGGCTCCAACTCTAGGAATTGGGGAAGCGAGCCCGAAATCTGCTGCATAGTGTATAGGCACTGTGTCGGGCTTGTGAAGCGGCCTTTGCGCGCAACCCGCTTAAGTGCCTTGGAAAATCCGCATGAGGAACGCGCCGCCGAGGCGGAGCGCGGCATCGTCGATGCCGTGGCCGAGCCCCTGGCGGAGGTGCGATTCGACCGGAATGCCCGCCGCTTCGAGCCCGGCCTTCGCGAGGCCCAGCGCCGCCGCCGGCACCACCTGATCGGCCGCGCCGTGATGCAGAAGCACCGGCGGCCTGCCCGGTTCGCCGGGCCGCGGCGGGCGGGTGAGGGCGCCGGAATAGGCGAGGATTCCGGCAATGGCCGCGTGTCGCGAAACGCCGACGTCGAGGGCCATCATCGCACCCTGGCTGAAGCCGACGAGAGCGAGCGCCGGGTTGGCGAGACCCAGCGCCGAGAGCTCGGCGTCGAGGAAGGCGTGGAGTGCCGGTGCGGCGGTGGCCGTGCCGGCCGCGACCGTCGCCGTGTCGATCCGCGGCAGCGGGAACCATTCCCGACCGCCGGCGAAGGCGCCGCAGACCGCCGGCGCATGCGGGACGACGAACGCGGCATCGGGGAGGGCGGATCGCCACGCCTCGGCCAGTGGCAGGAGATCGTTGCCGTCGGCGCCGTAGCCGTGGAGCACCACGACCAACTGCAGCGCCGGCTTTCCGGAGGCGGGGCGGAGGCGCGGACCGTCGATTGCCGTCATCGCTGGTCCTGGCCTGTCGAACGTGAAGGCAGCCGGGCGGAAGACGCGATCATCCGGTCACGCCCTCGCGGCCGGCGAGCGTCCGGTAGTACGCCCAGAAGAGGATCGCGGCGACGCCGCGCCACGGCGCCCATGCTTCGGCGATCGCCGCCGCTTCCTTCGCCGAAGCGAGTCCCGCGTGGCCGAGGGCGGCGCCCATCGCCTTCCGAAGCGCGAGATCGCCGGCCGGGAAAACATCGGCGTGGCCGACGCAGAAGAGGAGGTAGATGTCGGCCGTCCACGGCCCGATCCCTTTCACCACGGTGAGCGCAGCGTGCGCGTCTCCGGCCGGGCGGGCCGAGAGGCCGGCGAGGTCGAGGCCCGCCGTCGCCGCCGCCGCTACGGCGCGGAGCGTGTTCATCTTGCCGGAGGAAAGGCCGGCACCGCGAAGGGTCTCGTCCGGCGCGGCGAGGATCGCCTCGGGCGTCAGCACCGGGACGGCGCGGCCGAGTTTTCGCCAGATCGCGTCGGCGCTCGCGACGGAAAGCTGCTGGCTGACGACGATCCGCGACAGTCCCTCGAAGCCGGCCGGCGTGCGGCGGACGGGAAGGCGGCCGGAAGCGGCGATCACCGCGACGAGCCGCGGATCGGCAGCGGCGAGGTAAGCGAGGCCTTCGTCGAGGTCGGCCTCGGTGTCGAGCGTTCGCATGTGGCGGTCTCTCTCCGTCGTTGCTAGAGCATGATCCGAAGAAGTGGATGCCGGTTCTTCACGAAGATCATGCTCCACCAAGGAACGAGCGCAGAGCGGGATCCGACGTTGTCGGATCGCGCTCTAAGCACGGCGCCTCGGCACCCCGCAACCCGTTTCCCGATGGCCGTCTTCCGCTTCGCCCCGAGTCCGAACGGCCGGCTCCATCTCGGCCACGCCTATTCGGCCCTCCTCAACCTGCGCCTCGCGGAAGCGGCCGGCGGCCGGCTGCTGCTGCGGATCGAGGACATCGACCGCGAACGCTGCCGCCCGGAATACGAGGCGGGCATCCACGAGGATCTCGCCTGGCTCGGCATCGCCTTCGACGGCCCGGCGCGGCGGCAGTCGGAGCATTTTGCCGACTACGCCGCCGCGCTCGACCGGCTGCGGGGCATGGGCCTGGTCTACCCCGCGTTCCTCAGCCGCGCCGAAATCGCCCGGTTCGTCGCCGAGCGCCAGTCGGGCGGGCGGGCGTGGCACCGCGATCCCGATGGATCGCCGCTGTTTCCGCCGGTCGATCGCGACCGGCCGGCGTCAGACGCCGATGCGCGCCTGCGGGCCGGCGAACCGCACGCGCTGCGGCTCGACATGGCGAAGGCGCTCGCGGTGGCGGGTCCGCTCGACTGGCGGGAGTCGGGCGGTGGGGCGCGGCAACTGGTGCCGGCGGAGCCCGCGGCGTGGGGCGACGTGATCCTTGCCGGCCGCGAGACGCCGACGAGCTATCATCTCTCCGTCGTCGTCGACGATGCCCTGCAGGAGGTGACCGACGTCGTTCGCGGGAGAGACCTGTTCGCTGCGACCTCGGTGCACCGGCTGCTGCAGAAACTCCTGGGCCTGCCGGCGCCGCGATACCACCACCACCGGCTCATTGCGGACGAAAGCGGGCGGAAGCTCGCGAAGTCGTCGAACGACACCGGCCTTGCCGAACTGCGCGCCGCCGGGCTGACGCCGGACGAGGTGCGGCAGCGGGTCGGCCTTGCGGCACCGGGCGGCGCCGCTCCTCGGCAGCGTGATCCGGCCTGAGCGGATCGTGCCCTGCCGGGCCGTCAGTCGCCGCGGGCGCCGAACATCGGGTCTGCGGCCGGGAGAGGATCCTCCACGACGAAGATCCACTGCCGGCCGCGCGTGCCGGTCCGGATCGGCCGATCGATCCGTCCGACCTGCGTGATGCCGGCGAAATAGGGGGCGAGCGTCGACACCGCCTGCCACTGGTTCCACTTGGCGACGTAGAGGCCGCGCATCGCGGCGCCCTCGGGGCCGATGACGGCCAGGTCGCCGAAATGGTCCCAGCGCTCCCGATCGCCGAACGGATAGATGGGCGCGCCCTTCGGGCTGTAGAACCGCAGCATCGAATACATCGCGTAGTCGGGAGCGAGAATGTAGTCCGCCTCCGCCTCGATCCGTGCCGCCTCGGCGTTGGCCGCAAACGCATCCCAGCCCCGGAACCGCTCGGTGAAGTCGTATTCGAGCGGTATCGGCAGGAAGCGCTCGGTCGCGAGGCCGTAGAAGACCACCGTGATGAGAACGCCGAACGGCACGACGATCTTCCGGCACACGGCAACGATTCGGGCCCATCGTCCGCGGCGTCCGCGCACGTCCTCGACGCCGATGCCGCCCAGCATCGCGGCGACGATCACGATCGGGGCGACCCAATGGGGCCCGATCGCTTCGCTGAAGGAGTGGATGCCGAGATAGACCGCCAGCGGCAGCGATGCGGCGACGAGGAGACCGGCGACCGGGGTCCGCCAAGCGCCGCCGCGGAACGACGCGGCAAGGCCTGCCGCAGCAGGGAAGATCGCGACGGGGCCGATCATCGCCGCCACGACGCCGAGATATTCGAGGAAGCCCGTCGACCTCGCCGGGTCGAAGTTCGAGCGGTCGTACTGGACGACGAAGGCGGCCCAGTCGTTCGCGGCGTTCCACAGGAGGACCGGAAGGAAAACGAGGACGGCGATGGCGCCGGCCGCGTAGATCCACGGGCGGCGGAACCAGACGCGGAGCGAGGGGACGAGCGCGAGCCAGAGCGGCACCGCGAGGGCAAGGAACAGCGTGGTGAGCTTGGACGCCGCGGCAAGGCCGCCCATCAGGCCGACGAGGAGCCACCAGGCCGGCCGGCCGCCGCGCGCGATGCGGGCGAGAGCGTAGAACGCGCCGAGCCAGAACAGGATCATCGGCTGGTCGGGAACGGTCATCACCGACAGGACGCTGACGGTCGACACCGCCATCAGCATCATTGCCCACGCCGCGATCCGCCGGTTCGCCGTCAGCGCGTGCATGATGCCGTAGACGAGGAACGCGTCCGCGGCGCCGGCGAGGATGCCGAAGAAGCGGACACCGAGCTCGGTGTCGCCGAAGATCATCGTCCCGCCGCGGATGAAGTAGGCAACGAGCGGCGGATGGTCGTAGTAGCCGGCGACCAGCCGCTGCGACCAGACCCAGTAATAGGCCTCGTCCATGAACAGGTCGAAGTTCCCGGCGACGGCGAGCCGCAGTGCGGCCAGGGCGAGCGTCAGGATGACCGCGAAGCGCACGAGCCGGTCCGCGCCGGCAAGGGCGTGCTCAGCCGGAATCGCCTGTTGCCCGGCGACGTCGGTTCCACTCAGCACGCAAGCGCTCCCTGTCCGGACGGCCGCAGCCGTCTCGATGAAAGTGCCGTTCCAGTGCCCTGATTGTCCATCCTCGGCAAGGCACGCCTTTGCGCCAGTCCGGAACCCGACGTTGTGGCGGGCGCTTTACGCCGTCGCCGGCTGCGGCCTAAGTACGCTTCATCCTGTTGCCCCGAGGAGCCTTTGGCCCGCGTCATTCCCGTCATTCTGTCCGGCGGTACCGGCACGCGTCTCTGGCCGGTCTCGCGCCAGTCCTTCCCGAAACAGTTCCTGCGGATCGCCGGCGACCGGACGATGCTGCAGGACGCCGCCGCGCGCGGCCGGGACGGGGCTCTGTTCGGCCCCCTCACCGTGATTGCCAATGTCGAGCACCGCTTCGCCATTGCCGAACAGCTGCGCGAGATCGGCATCGACGATCCGCACATCATCCTCGAACCCTTCGGCCGCAATACGGCGCCGGCCGTCGCGGTTGCCGCGCTCGCGGTGGCCGAGAGCGATCCGGACGCGCTGATCCTCGTGATGCCGTCCGACCACGTCATCGCCGATACGGCCGCCTTCCATGCCGCGGTGGCGACCGGGGCGGCGGCGGCGGCCGGCGGCGCGATGGTGCTCTTCGGCATCCCGCCCACGCGGCCGGAGACCGGATACGGCTACATCCGGCCTGGCGCCCCGCTCGCCGGACATCCCGAAATCCGCGCCGTCGATGCCTTCGTCGAGAAGCCGAATGCCGAAAAGGCGAAGGCCTATCTCGACGCCGGCCATCTCTGGAACTCGGGCATTTTCCTGCTGCCTGTCCGCGGCGTGATCGAGGCGCTGCGCGAATTCGCGCCGGCCGTCCTCGATGCGGCGCGCGCGGCGCTCGCGGCCGCCCAGAAGGACCTCGATTTCATGCGGCTCGACGCCGATGCCTTCGCCGCCTCGCCCTCGATCTCGATCGACTATGCCGTGATGGAGAAGACGCCGCGCGCGGCGGTTCTCCCCGGCGATTTCGGCTGGAGCGACGCGGGAACGTGGTCGAGCCTGTGGTCGATCGCGCCGCGGGACGGCGACGGCAATGTCGTCGTCGGCGACGTCGTCGCCTTCAACACGCGGAATTCCTACATCCGTTCGGAGGGGCCGGTCGTCGGCACGATCGGCCTCGACGGGGTCGTGGTCGTCGCCACCGGCGACGCGGTGCTGGTGGCGGCCAGGACGGCGGACCAGGACGTGTCCCGCCTCGTCGAACTCCTCAAGCGGAACGGCACCGAAGCGGCGACGCTCAGCCCGTGGGTACACCGGCCCTGGGGCTTCTATCAGTCGGTCCATTCCGGCGAGCGCTTCCAGGTCAAGCGGATCACGGTCAATCCGGGAGCCCGCCTGTCGCTGCAGAAGCACCGCTACCGCGCCGAACACTGGGTGGTGGTGAACGGCACCGCGCGCGTGACGCGGGACGACGAGATCCTGACGGTGCGCGAGAACGAATCGGTCTTCCTGCCGCTCGGCTGCGTCCACCGGCTCGAGAACCCCGGCGACACGCCGCTCAACCTCATCGAGGTCCAGTCCGGCTCCTATCTCGGCGAGGACGACATCATCCGCATCGAGGACGATTTCGCGCGGTAGGAGTGCAGGGCCGAAGAATCACCCCGAAGAGCGGTCGAGGCTCTCCTGCACGAGCGCCTCGAGGGCGCCCAGGTCGATGTCGGCCAGGCGGTTGACGTAGATGCAGCCCTTGCTGGCCTTGTGTTTGCCGAGCCGCCGGAGGAGCGGGCCCGGCTCGGCGGCTTCGTTGCCGAGGTAGAAGACGAGGCTGGGCTTTCGCGGCGCGAAGGCCACCTTCGGCGCTTCGACGACGCGGCCGCTGTGATAGTGCAGCGTCGTGTGGCCGTAACCGATGATCGACGGCCCCCACATCTTCGGTTCTTCGCCCGACAGGCGCCGCATCAGGGCATCGACCACGACCGCATCCTCGCGGCGGACTTCCGGCTCGACGGCGGCGAGGTAGAGCTCGACCGACCCTTCGTGCGGCTTCGTCTTGTTGTCGGCGGTCTTCTTCCCGGCCATCGACGGGCTCCTCTCCAGTCCGGCGGACGGTATCGCGATTCAGGACTGCGGCGAAGGTTGGGTGCGTGTTTGGGGTGGCCGACAATCGGCGGATGTGGTTTCGTCACGCCTGGATGGAGCGTTGAGGCCCCGATGCCGTCCGATTCGAAAGCGATTCCGGCGCGGATCGTCCCGCCGCCCGTGCAGCCCCCGCTGCTGCGCTACCTCCGCACGGTGGTGCGCAACCCGCTGGAAGTGTGGCCGGAGGCCATCTACCGCGACGGCATCTATGTCGAGCGCTTCCTCGGCCGCGAGGCGGTGTTCGTCATGGACCCCGACCTCATCCACAGGATGCTGGTCGAGGAGCCGGAGAAATATCTCAAGTCGGAGATGATGCAGCGGCTTCTCGCGCCGGCGCTCGGCGCGGGGATGGTGACGTCCGACGGCGCGCAATGGCGGCGGCAGCGCCGCATCCTGGCGCCGCTGTTCCGGCCTGCCGAAGTCGCCCGCTACGTTCCGCAGATGCTGGCGGCGGCAGACCGCGAGGCGGCGCGGCTCGCGGCGATGCCCGACGGCGCCCCGATCTCGCTCTCCTTCGAGATGATGCAGACGACGTTCGACATCGTCGCCGAGACGTTCCTTGCCGGCGGCGATGCCTTCGACGTGCCGGCACTCGCCGAGGCGATCGACGTCTATCTCTCGTCGACGGGCTGGGTGGTCGCCCTCGCGCAGCTCCGTCTGCCGCAGAATTTCCCGCGGCCGGGCCGGAAACGCTTCCTCGAGGCGCGGGATTATCTCCGCCGCGTCACCGGCGATCTCGTGGCCGCAAGGCGGCGCGGCGCGAGCCGGCCCGATCTCATCCAGGCGTTCATCGACGCGCGGGACGAAGAGACCGGCGAGGCGATGAACGACGTCGAGATCGTCGACAATCTCCTCACCTTCATCGCCGCGGGCCATGAAACGACGGCGCTCGCGCTGTCGTGGTCGTTCTATCTCCTTTCGCTCGACCCGGCCGTCGAGCAAAGGGTCGTGGCCGAGGCGGAGGCCGCGGGTGCGCCGGACCGGCTGACGCCCGAGGGCGTCGCGGGGCTCGGCTACACCCGCCAGGTCGTCAGCGAGGCGCTCCGCCTCTATCCCGCAGCGCCGGCGCTCCTTCGCCAGCCGATCGAGCCGGTCGAGCTCGGCGGCGTGAAGGTGAGGGCGGGGACGCAGATCTTCATTCCGATCTATGCCGTCCACCGCCACAGGGCGCTGTGGGAGAACCCCGACGCGTTCGACCCCGAGCGCTTCGCGCCGGAGGCCGGCAGGATGCGGCACCGCTACCAGTACATTCCGTTCGGCGGCGGGCCGCGCATCTGCATCGGCATGGGATTCGCGCTCACGGAGGCAGCGGCGATCCTCGCCAAACTCCTGCCGCGCTTCCGGTTCGAGGTGACGGCCGAGCCGGTGCCGGTGGCGCAGATCACGCTCCGGCCGCGCAACGGTCTGCCGGCCATCCTCCGGCATCGCGAAGTGGCGGCCTCGGCGAAGGCGGCGTAGCCCTCGCCATACCGCTGCGACACTCCGCCCGCTTCCCACATCACGAACGCGCCACACGCCCGTGTTGCCGACCCCAGGACCCTGTGCTAGGGAACGCGCGGCTTCCTGGCGGGATCGGGGCGAGGCCCGGGGAAGCTGGATTTTTTCCATAATCCGTTCAAGGCCTTACGCAGGCCGGCGCCGCGCTACTAGCAGGGCGCGGTCGCGGAGAGAGGGACAGTGGCTGATACGGGCTCAGTCGTTTCAGGTGTAGCCGAGCGGTACGCTGCGGCGCTGTTCGACCTCGCGCGCGACGAGAACGCGCTCGACGAGGTCGCCGGCGATCTCGGCGATCTCGCGCGCCTCCTCGATGAATCGGAGGATCTCCGTTCGCTCGTCCGCAGCCCGGTCTATTCGGCCGAGGAGCAGACGAATGCGATCGGCGCCGTGATGGCGAAGGCCGGCATCGGCGTCCTCACCGGCAATTTCGTGAAGGTCGTGGCGCGCAACCGCCGCCTCTTCGCGCTCCCCGACATGATCCGTTCGTTCCGGACCCGCCTTGCGCTGGAGCGCGGCGAACTCGCCGGGACCGTCACGAGCGCCGAGCCGCTGAGCGACACGCAGGTCGCCGCGCTCCGCAACGCCCTCAAGGAAGCGGTGGGCAAGGACGTCGTCCTCGACCGGAAGGTCGATCCGGCGCTGATCGGCGGCCTGGTCGTCCAGGTCGGGTCGCGCATGATCGACACGTCCCTCCGCACCAAACTGAACGCCCTTAGATTCGCGATGAAAGAGGCAGGCTGATGGATATCCGCGCCGCTGAGATCTCCTCGATCCTCAAGGAGCAGATCAAGAATTTCGGCACCGACACCGCCGTCTCCGAGGTCGGTCAGGTGCTGTCGGTCGGTGACGGCATCGCCCGCGTCTACGGCCTCGACAACGTCCAGGCCGGCGAGATGGTCGAGTTCCCGAACGGCATCCGCGGGATGGCGCTCAACCTCGAGACCGACAATGTCGGCGTCGTCATCTTCGGCTCCGACCGGGACATCAAGGAAGGCGACACCGTCAAGCGCACCCAGTCGATCGTGGAAGTCCCGGTCGGCAAGGGTCTTCTCGGCCGCGTCGTCGACGCCCTCGGCAATCCGATCGACGGCAAGGGCGAGATCAAGGCCACCGAGCGCCGCCGCGTCGACGTGAAGGCGCCGGGCATCATTCCGCGCCAGTCGGTGCACGAGCCGATGCAGACCGGCCTCAAGGCGATCGACGCGCTCATCCCCGTCGGCCGTGGCCAGCGCGAACTCATCATCGGCGACCGCCAGACCGGCAAGACCGCCGTCGCGCTCGACACGATCCTGAACCAGAAGTCGGTGAACGCCACCGGCGACGAAACCAAGAAGCTCTACTGCGTGTACGTCGCCATCGGCCAGAAGCGGTCGTCGGTCGCGCAGCTGGTGAAGACCCTCGAGGAGCGCGGCGCGCTCGAATACTCGATCGTCGTCGCCGCCACCGCGTCGGACCCCGCGCCGATGCAGTATCTCGCGCCGTTCGCCGGCTGCGCCATGGGCGAGTACTTCCGCGACAACGGAATGCACGCCCTCATCATCTACGACGATCTCTCCAAGCAGGCCGTCGCCTACCGCCAGATGTCGCTCCTCCTTCGCCGCCCGCCGGGCCGCGAAGCCTATCCCGGCGACGTGTTCTACCTGCACTCGCGCCTCCTCGAGCGCGCCGCGAAGATGAACAAGGAGCACGGCTCGGGCTCGCTCACCGCGCTCCCGGTCATCGAGACACAGGCGAACGACGTGTCGGCCTACATTCCGACCAACGTCATCTCGATCACCGACGGCCAGATCTTCCTCGAGACCGACCTCTTCTTCCAGGGCATCCGCCCGGCGCTCAACGTCGGCATCTCGGTGTCGCGCGTGGGCTCGTCCGCGCAGATCAAGGCGATGAAGCAGGTCGCCGGCCGCATCAAGGGCGACCTCGCGCAGTACCGCGAGATGGCCGCCTTCGCGCAGTTCGGCTCCGACCTCGACGCCGCCACGCAGCGCCTCCTCGCCCGCGGCGCCCGCCTGACGGAGCTCCTGAAGCAGCCGCAGTTCTCGCCGCTCAAGGTCGAAGAGCAGGTCGCGGTCATCTATGCCGGCGTCAACGGCTTCCTCGACCCGATCCCGGTCAACCGCGTCGGCGCGTTCGAGGAAGGTCTCCTCGCCACGCTCCGGACGGACCACAAGGCGCTTCTCGACGGCATCCGCGACAAGCGCGAGCTGACCAAGGAGCTCGGCGAGCAGCTCAAGGGCGTGGTCACCAGCTTCGCCAAGGGCTTCGCCTAGGCCCTCTGACCGGATCCGCCGATGCCCTCGCTCAAAGAACTCCGCGGTCGAATCGCTTCGGTCAAGGCGACCCGGAAGATCACCAAGGCCATGCAGATGGTCGCGGCCTCCAAGCTGCGGCGCGCCCAGGTGCGCGCCGAGGCGGCGCGGCCCTATGCCGAGCGGATGAATGCGGTGCTCGTCGGTCTCTCCTCGGCCGTGAAGGGCCAGGACGGCGCGCCGAAGCTCCTCGTCGGCAACGGCCAGGACAGGACGCACCTCCTCGTCGTCTGCACGGCGGAGCGCGGCCTTGCGGGCGCGTTCAACTCGGCGATCGCCCGTGCCGCGCGTGACCAGGCGAACCGGCTGCTGCGCGAAGGCAAGGACGTCAAGTTCATCTGCGTCGGCCGCAAGGGTTTCGACATCCTCCGCCGCCTCTTCCCGAACCGCATCCTCGACCGCATCGATCTGCGGAGCGTCCGTCAGGTCGGCTTCACGGAAGCCGAGATGATCGCCAAGCGCGTCCTCGGGCTGTTCGACGAAGGCGCGTTCGACGTCGCGACGCTGTTCTTCTCGACCTTCAAGTCGGTGATCTCGCAGGTCCCGACCGCGAAGCAGCTGATCCCGGCCGAGATTTCGGGCGAGGTCGCTGCCACCGGTTCGGCGGCCGCCTACGAGTACGAGCCGGACGAGGAGACGATCCTCCGCGACCTGTTGCCCCGCAACATCTCGGTGCAGATTCTCCGTGCGCTCCTCGAGAACAACGCCGGGTTCTACGGCGCGCAGATGAACGCAATGGACAACGCCACGCGCAACGCGGGCGAGATGATGAACCGTTACACCCTCGAATACAACCGCAGCCGGCAAGCCCAGATCACGAAAGAGCTCATCGAGATCATCTCGGGCGCCGAAGCGGTATAAGGAGACTGTGGGGCGCCAGGACGCGGGCAATGGCCGATCAGATCGACAGCTTGGTGATCGGGCATCTGCGCCATATCCGGAAGACGGTCGAGGCGACCGCGCCGGATTTGGTGGACGTCAAGGCGCGGATGCCGGCGATGGCAGGAACGCTGGGACACGTGTTGACCCAGCTTGCCGTCATCAACGGTGGCGTGGATCGGGTCGAAGAGCGCCTCGGGCGGGTCGAGCGTCGCCTCGAACTTGCTGACGCCTGGCTGTTGGATGGATGAACACGCGGTCGGGCCGTCTGGCTTCGATCAGGGAGTGCGAGAAAGAACATGATGGCGAAGGCAGCGACTGCGAAGAAGACCCACACCGAGGCCGGCCACGGCCATATCGTTCAGGTCACGGGCGCCGTCGTCGACGTGCGGTTCGATGGCGGCCTTCCGGCCATTCTGAATGCGCTCGAAACCGACAACCACGGCAACCGCCTCGTCCTCGAGGTCGCCCAGCACCTCGGCGAGAACACGGTCCGCGCGGTGGCGATGGACGCGACCGAGGGTCTCGTCCGCGGCCAGCCGGTGAAGGATCTCGGCGGCTCGATCTCGGTGCCGGTCGGCGAGGAAACGCTCGGCCGCATCATGAACGTCATCGGCGAGCCGGTGGACGAGGCCGGTCCGATCAAGACCTCGCAGCGCCGCCCGATCCACGCGCCCGCGCCGTCCTATGTCGACCAGTCGACCGAGGCGGAAATCCTGGTCACGGGCATCAAGGTCGTCGACCTTCTCGCCCCCTATGCCCGCGGCGGCAAGATCGGCCTCTTCGGCGGCGCCGGCGTCGGCAAGACCGTGCTCATCCAGGAGCTGATCAACAACATCGCCAAGGCCCATGGCGGCTATTCGGTGTTCGCCGGCGTCGGCGAGCGCACCCGCGAGGGCAACGACCTCTATCACGAGATGATCGAGTCGGGCGTGAACAAGGATCCGCACGAGAACAACGGCTCGACCGCCGGTTCGAAGTGCGCCCTGGTGTTCGGCCAGATGAACGAGCCGCCGGGCGCCCGCGCCCGCGTCGCGCTCTCCGGCCTCACCGTGGCGGAATACTTCCGCGACCAGGGCCAGGACGTGCTGTTCTTCGTCGACAACATCTTCCGCTTCACGCAGGCCGGCTCGGAGCTCTC
>JADLGL010000112.1 GCA_020849325.1 Bauldia sp.
AAGAGATCGCGATGGGGAACGCGGAAACCTTCCACGAGCACGGCGGCGAGAAATTCGCGCTCATCCCGTGCCTCAACGATTCGCCGGTGGGGATGACGATGCTGGAAAGCATCGTGCGGAACGAGCTTCTGGGCTGGGCGTAGTCGTCTCGCCTTCGCGGCAACGACCAGCCCGCTTCGGATGTCGTCAGGCTCCCCTTTTCCCTCTCCCCGCCGGGCGGGGAGAGGGCTGTTTCGCTTGGCGAGCCGAAGGCGAGGCTAGCGAAACAGGGTGAGGGGGGCGCGCGGTCGGGCAATGCGGTGCAGCCCCCTCACCATCCATCCCTAATCTCGGCTTCGCCTCGATAAGGGCTGGAGTCCTCTCCCCGCCCGGCGGGGAGAGGAGAAAACACAGGTCCCCTCGCGGACGCGGGCATATGAGGGCTGCAACCCGCCAATTCCCGGGGGGCGCGGTCTTTACGCGGGACTCATCACTCCTGATATTCTCTGTGCACGTTGACGTACGGTGCATCGAGGCAGGTGCGGTGTGGAAAAGCTGCCGATCCCTGACGGAGGTGGATTCATGGACAACATCAGCGTCGGAAGCATCGTCGTTCTCGTCCTCCTCGTCGTCGCCGTCATTGCCCTCGTCTCGGGCATCAAGCAGGTGCGGCAGGGGTTCAACTACACGGTCGAGCGTTTCGGCCGCTACACGAGGACGCTGAAGCCGGGCCTCAACCTCATCGTGCCGTTCATCGATCGCATCGGCTCACGCATCAACATGATGGAGCAGGTGCTGGACGTGCCGACACAGGAGGTCATCACCAAGGACAACGCGACCGTCTCGGTCGACGGCGTCGTGTTCTACCAGGTGCTCGACGCCGCCCGCGCCGCCTACGAGGTGAGCGGCCTCCAGAACGCCATCCTCAACCTCACCATGACCAACATCCGTACGGTCATGGGCTCGATGGACCTCGACAACCTGTTGTCGCATCGCGACGAGATCAACGACCGCATCCTCCACGTCGTCGACGCCGCCGCGTCGCCGTGGGGCCTGAAAATGACCCGCGTCGAGATCAAGGACATCGTGCCGCCGCGCGATCTCGTCGATTCGATGGGCCGGCAGATGAAGGCCGAGCGCGAGAAGCGCGCGGTCATCCTCGAGGCCGAGGGCATGCGGCAGTCGGAGATCCTCAAGGCCGAAGGCGCAAAGCAGTCGCAGATCCTCGAGGCCGAGGGCCGGCGCGAAGCGGCGTTCCGCGACGCCGAGGCGCGCGAGCGCGCCGCCGAGGCCGAGGCGAAGGCGACCGAGATGGTGTCGAAGGCGATCGCCGCCGGCGACGTGCAGGCGATCAATTATTTCGTCGCGCAGCGCTACACCGAGGCGCTCGAGAAGATCGCGATGTCGCCGAACCAGAAGCTCCTGATGCTGCCGGTCGAGGCGGCGTCGCTGATCGGCTCGCTCGCGGGCATTGCCGAGATCGCGAAGTCGACCTTCTCGAACACGCCGGCGCCTTCGGGGGGCCGCGTTCCGCGCACGGGGCCGTCACCATGATCGGCGACGGCGTCGCGACGATCGGGCCGTGGTGGTGGGTCATCGGCGGCCTCGTCCTCCTCGGGCTCGAAGTGCTGCTGCCGGCGACCTATTTCCTGTGGTTCGGCATTGCCGCAATCGTCGTCGGCGCGGTCTCGATCGTCGTCGACGTCACCTGGCAGGTGCAGGTCATCGCCTTCGTCGTGCTGGCCGTGGTGCTCGTCATCCTCGGCCGCCGCTTCTTTGCGAACCGCCACCGGGGTGAGTCGAGCGCCCCGATCAACCGGCGCTCGGAAGGCTTCATCGGCCAGAGCTTCGTCCTGATGGAGCCGATCGTGAACGGCAGCGGCCGCATCCGCGCCGGCGACACGACGTGGCGGGTGACCGGGCCCGACGCCGCCTCCGGCCGCACGGTGCGCGTCGTCACGGTCGACGGGCCGCTCCTCCATGTCGAGGTTTTGCCGGAAAGCCAGGGGCGGGACGACCACCCCTGAACCTTCCCTTGCGGCCTCCGTATCCTGACGTCCAATTCCGGCGGATCAGTCTGCGTGAGCAACCGCGCAAGGGGGAGGCTCAGACGACGGCTCGCCGTCGCTCCAAACGGAGATGGAAGTCGCCGCTTCGCTAACCGACGCCGGCCACCGGCACCGTCTCGATGTGCTCGCCGAAGCCGGCGATCAGCGGCATCGCCTTCGCGATCGCCGCCTTCACGGCCGGGATCTGCAGCGACGCCTGATGGGCCGCCTTGTCGGTCCACACCTCGGTGATCCAGATCGCGGTCGGATCCGCCGGATCGGTCGCGATGACGTAGCTGAGGCAGCCCGGCATCGGCTCGCCGGCGACCTTCAGGATGGCGAGGAGTTCGTCCCGCCTGCCGGGGTGGGCGATGAATTTGCCGATCAAGCCGTACATGAGCTCACCTCCGTCCGCTCCGCCAGACCCCAGGATCGTGACCGCCAGGCGCGACCCGTCGGCCCATGATGCCTCGCGCATTCGCTCCGCGCGATGCGGTTGGCGCTGCCGGTGGCACCGGCGCCTGCAGAGCGGCGTCGCACCATCCCCGCGGGTCGTGCAATCGGCGGCGGGGCTGCCTATATCTCGGCGACGCAATTCAACATGCCTCGGAGCCCCATGAGCCAGGCCCAGATTCCCGTCACCGTCCTCACCGGCTATCTCGGCGCAGGCAAGACGACGCTTCTCAACCGCATCCTCACCGAGCAGCACGGCAAGAAGTACGCCGTCATCGTCAACGAGTTCGGCGAGATCGGCATCGACAACGAGCTCATCGTCGAGTCCGACGAAGAGATCTACGAGATGAACAATGGCTGCATCTGCTGCACCGTGCGCGGCGATCTCGTCCGCGCGGTCGAGGGTCTCGTGAAGCGGCCGGGCGGATTCGACGGCATTCTCGTCGAGACGACGGGCCTCGCCGACCCGGCGCCGGTAGCGCAGACCTTCTTCATGGACGAGGAAATCCGCGAGCGGGCGAAGCTCGACGCGGTGGTGACGGTCGCCGACGCGAAGCACCTCGTGATGCGGCTCGGCGATGCGCCGGAGGCCGAGGAGCAGATCGCGTTCGCCGACGTCGTGATCCTCAACAAGACCGACCTCGTGACGCCGGCGGAGCTCGCCGACGTCGAGCGGATCATCCGGAAGATCAACCCGCATGCCACGATCCACCGGACGCAGCGCTGCGCCATCCCGCTCGACCGCGTCCTCGACAAGGGCGCCTTCGACCTCGACCGCATCCTGACGCTCGATCCCGAGTTCCTCGAGGATCACGAGCATTCCCATGATCATGATCACGACCACGATCACGACCATGATCACGATCACGATCACGACCATGACCATGACCATGACCATGGGCACGACCATCACCACCACCACGACGATGACCGGCATGACCCGTCGGTGGCGTCGGTGTCGCTGATGGCGGGCGAGCTCGACCCGCAGAAATTCTTCCCGTGGGTGCGCGACGTGACCCAGGCGCAGGGGCCGGACATCCTCCGCCTCAAGGGCATCATCGCCCTCAAGGGCGACGCCGACCGCTACGTGATCCAGGGCGTCCACATGATCATCGAAGGCGACCACCAGCGGCCGTGGAAGGACGAGGAAGCGCGGGTGTCGAAGCTCGTCTTCATCGGCCGCAACCTCGACGCGGCGGAGCTTCGCGCCGGGTTCGAATCGACGCGAGCGAAATAGCCGTCGGCTTCGGGGCGAGGGAAGTGCCGCAGGAGCGCCGCGTGCGTCTTCGGGGCCTCGCGTTCCCGTGCATCCGCGCCACACTCGCGGCCAAACCGGCCGGCTCTGTCCCGAATTGACCCGCGCTCGGCCGGCCGCGCCCAAAACCGCAAGCAATCGTTAACCCTGCGGTGGCCTTCTTGATCAGGCCCGAAGGTGCGGCCGGGATGTGCCCGCGTTCCTGTGACGGGCGGGCCGAACGACCGCGATGCCGATCCCGATCCTGATCGTCGACGACGAACCGGTGCAGCGCCGCCTCCTCGAGGCGGCGGTGCAGAAGTTCGGTTATGCGCCGACGGTGGTCGAGAACGGCGCGGAGGCGGTGCGGCTCCTCCTTGCGCCGGACGGCGAGCGGTTCGGGCTGATGGTGCTCGACCTGATGATGCCGGAGCTCGACGGCCTCGGCGTCCTTGCAAGAATCCGCCAGGCCGGGCGGCAGCTGCCGGTGATCGTCCAGACCGCCCATGGCGGCATCGAGACGGTGGTCAACGCAATGCGGGCGGGTGCGACGGATTTCGTCGTGAAGCCGGTGTCCCCCGAGCGGCTGCAGGTGTCGATCGCCAACGCGCTGAAACTCGGCGCGCTCGAGGGCGAGATCGCCCGGATGAAGAAGAGCGCCGCCGGCACGCTCACCTTCCGCGACATCATCTCGAAGAGCGCCGCCGTCCGGCAGGTGATCACGCTCGGCGAGCGCGCGGCGAAGTCGACGATCCCGATCCTGATCGAAGGCGAATCGGGCGTCGGCAAGGAGCTCGTCGCGCGCGCCATTCAGGGAACGAGCGAGCGGAAGGCGAAGCCCTTCATCACCGTCAACTGCGGCGCCATCCCGGAAAAGCTCGTCGAGAGCATCCTGTTCGGGCACGAGAAGGGCGCCTTCACCGGCGCCAATGAGCGCCACGTCGGCAAGTTCCAGGAAGCGCATGGCGGGACGCTCTTCCTCGACGAGGTCGGCGAACTGCCGCTCGACGTGCAGGTGAAGCTTCTCCGCGCGCTGCAGGACGGCGAGATCGATCCGATCGGCGCGCGGCGGCCGATCCGCGTCGATTTCCGGCTGATCTCGGCGACCAACCGGAGCCTCCTCGACCTCGTGAAGGCCGGAGCGTTCCGGGAGGACCTCTACTATCGCCTCAACGTCTTCCCGATCCGCGTGCCGCCGCTCCGCGAGCGGCCGGAGGACGTTGCCGAACTCGCCCGCCATTTCCTGGCGCGATTCGCGGCGGAGGAGGGGAAGCCGCAGCTCCGCTCGATCGACCCCGCGGCGCTGGCGCTCCTTGCCGCCTATCCGTGGCCGGGCAACATCCGCCAGCTCGAGAACACCGTGTTCCGCGCGGTCGTTCTCGCCGACGGCGAACAGCTGACGATCGCCGAGTTTCCCCAGATTGCCGCCCATGTTTCCGGCGACGGCGGGCCGTTGCCTGAGGTTCAGGCGGACGCGTCCATACCCTTGGCCGCGGCCGTGCCGGGCTCGCTGCCCGCCTTTGCCGGCGGCGAGGTCCGGCCGCTCGCCGAGATCGAGACGGAGATGATCCGACTCGCGCTCGACCACTATGGCGGACGGATGGCGCTCGTCGCCCGCCGCCTCGGAATCGGCCGGTCGACGCTCTACCGGAAACTTCGCGAGGCCGGGCTCGTTGATCCCGACGAGCCGGTCGCGGCGGAGTGACGACAATGTCGCGGCGCCTGCGACAGGCGCCGCGGCGCCTGCGACAGACGTCGCGGGGGATGACGGGGAAGTGATGGGTGAATGCGCCGCACCGTGCCTTCGGCGCATTAAGTTTTAAAGTGGTGGCCGGAATGGACTCGAGGGCTTTCGCCATGCGTCGCATCGTTGGAATCATCGTCGGCGGGTCGCTCCTCGCCGGCATTCCCACGGCCTCGCTCGCCTATTTCGCCGAGGACACCGCATTCACCGCGCGCAATGCGGGTGCGGCGAGCCTGGTGCGCCAGTCCGAACTCGGGACCGTCGAGACGGCGATTCGGAGCGCGCTCGCCGCGCTCGAAGGCGCCAACGCCAACCTCCAGTACGACATCGACGGCATCCGCGCCTTCTATGCCGAACGCGGCTTCGCGCCGGCGTGGATCGTGCGCGGCCGGCTTTCGGCCGATGCGCGGGCGATCATCGCCCGCCTCGGGGAAGCGGCGGACGACGGGCTCGATCCCGCGGCCTATGCGCCGCCCGATCCCGATTTCGGCATGACCGCCAGTCTCAGCGCCGACATGATCGCGGCGGCCGAGATCGAGATGAGCGTCGCCGTCGCCGCCTATGTGCGCGAGGCCTATGCCGGCCGGCTCGACCCGCGCGCGCTCGACCCCAATCTCGACATGGACCGCCATCTCCCGAACATCGCCGCGGCGCTCGCCGACATTGGCGCCGCCGATGACGGCGTTGCGGCCCTCGCCGCCTACAATCCGCAGCATCCCGGCTATGTCGCGCTCCGCGCGGCGCTCGCGGAGGCGCGCGGCGCCCCGGCCATCGCGCGGGTCGTCATTCCCGCCGGCCCGACGCTGCGGCCCGGCGACACCGACGAGCGCGTCGGGCTCCTCCGCACCCGGCTCGACGTGGCGACCGTCACCACCGAGCCGTCGGTGTACGACGAGACGCTGGTGCAGGCCGTCCGCGCGTTCCAGACGCGGGCGGGCCTCATCGTCGACGGCATCATCGGTCCGAACACGATCGGCGCCCTCAACGGGCCCGCGGTCGATCCGGTCGGCGAGATCATCGCCAACATGGAGCGCTACCGCTGGCTGCCGCGCGACCTCGGCTCCTACTACGTCCAGGTCAACATCCCGGAATACCTCGTGCGGATCTTCGATCGCGGCGAGGAGGTGTGGGAGACGCGCGTCGTCGTCGGCCAGCCGGCCAACGAGACCCCGGTGTTCTCGGACCGGATGGAGTACTTCGTCGTCAATCCGTACTGGAACGTGCCGCCGTCGATCGTCGCGAACGAACTGCTGCCGCAGCTCCGCGCCGACCCCGGCTATTTCGTCCGCGGCGCGTTCGACGTCTTCTACCGCGGCAACCTCGTCGATCCGTACTCGGTCAACTGGTACGCGGTGACGGCGGGGCAGGTGTCGATCCGCCAGCGGCCGGGGCCGTCGAATGCGCTCGGGCAGATCAAGTTCATGTTCCCGAATTCGCACAACGTCTACCTCCACGACACGCCGTCGAAGAGCCTGTTCCAGCGCGACGCCCGGGCCTTCAGCCATGGCTGCGTGCGCGTGATGAACCCGATGGACTTCGCCGAAGCGCTCCTCCGCTACGAGGAAAGCGTGTCGCGCCAGAGCCTCGAGGCGATGTTCGGGCCGACCGAGCGGCAGGTGAACCTCAACCACCCGATCAACGTCCACCTCACCTATTTCACCGCCGTCTTCGACGATGCCGGCAACCTCCAGTTCAAGCCGGACATCTACGGCCACAGCGCCCGCGTCCGCGAAGCGCTGGGCCTCGGCGACGGCGCGGCGGTCGTGGCGGCCGCCAGCGGCGCGGCCGGGGACGTGGGGCCGTAGTCACGCGAACGCTCGCGTCCTCTCCCCGAACGGGGCGAGGGGCAGCGTTTCTCCCCTCCCTGGACATGAACGACGCTGGATCGCGGCCCGTCACCGTACCAATGGGCCGCCCGTTCGGTGGAAAAGGTAAGCGCGGCGCTTACCGTTCGGGGCGCGGGGCCGCCGAACCCCTTGAGTTTGTCCGCACAATCGGGTCAGTTGGGCGCGCTGGCGGGGGCTGGCGCGGCGGAGCGGACCGTCGCTCCGAAACCATTGATTAAGGATACCGATCCACTCTGGTGCTGTGGGGGGTTGCCGGGAACGGCGGGGACGGCAGGTCAGTCGGTTGTTGGTACCAGAGCATCAGCATGGCTCCCCACGGCGCCTCGGACCGGGGCGCGCGGCGCGTTTCCTCGCCGCGATCGTATTCGCGATCTCCTCCATGCTCATGGCGCAGCCTGCCGCGGCCGCCGACCGGACGATCTCGTTCGTCAACGTCCACACCAATGAACGGCTGACGGTCGTCTACAAACGCAACGGGAATTACGTCCCCGAGGCGATGGCCCAGATCAACCGCATCCTCCGCGATTGGCGGCGGAACGAGGTGATCGAGATGGACCCGCGTCTCATCGACCTCGCCTGGGAAGTGTACCAGCGCACCGGCGCCACCCAGCCGATCCACATCATCTGCGGCTACCGCGCCCCCGAAACCAACGCGATGCTGCGGGCCAACTCCACCGGCGTCGCCTCCGACAGCCAGCACATGCGCGGCAACGCGCTCGACTTCTACATTCCGGGCGTGGACCTCACGACGCTTCGCAATGTCGGCCTCCAGATGCAGGTCGGCGGCGTCGGCTTCTATCCCACCTCCGGCTCGCCCTTCGTGCACCTCGACGTCGGCTCGGTCCGCATGTGGCCGCGGATTTCGCGTTCGCAGCTGCAGGCAGTGTTCCCGGACGGGCGCTCGCTCTACGTTCCCTCCGACGGCAATGCGCTGCCCGGCTATGCCGAAGCGCAGGCCGCCTACAATGCCCGCGGCCAGGAGGTCGTGGCGCTGTTCGGGCAGCCGAGCGATGGCGCCGGCGCGACGCGCCTTGCCCGCCTGAACCGCAACGACACCCCGGAGGCCGCGACCATCCCGGCGACGACCGTCTCGCCGCCGCAGGTGCAGGTCGCCGCCGTCGCGCCGACCTACATCACCGCCCCGCCGCTGGCGCGGCCCGACCGCGAGCCGATCCCCGGCGTCGTCGTGACCACGCCGGCCGTGGCGGAGGCCGCGCCCGTGGCAGCACCCGCCGCTGCGCCGGCCGCTTCCCCCGCGACCGTCACCGCGATGGTGATGCCGATCCCGCGCCCGGCCAATCTGGCCATTCCCGCGCCGGCGACCGTCGAGCCGCCGATCGTGCTTGCCTACGCGCCGCAGCCGGGTACCGACCACGATCCGCTCGCGATGCTCAACGCGCCGGTGACGACCGCGGTCGCGGCGACGGCGGCCGAACCTGCCATCGCCGTGGCGCCGCCCGCGGCGGTCCGCGCCTTCCCCGCCGACCGCATCTGGAGCGATCCGCTGGTCCGCCTCGCCGCGCCCGACACCACCGGCACGGCGCTGCCGATCTACGACAACACGGTCACGGGCCGGCAGGTCGCGTTCGCCGTCCTCCGGGCGCCGGACACGGCCAACAGCGCCACCGCCACGGCCCGGCCGGAGCAGGTGCTCGCCACGAGCTTCAGCAATCGCGGCCTCGTGCGGGCGTCGTCGTTCTCGGGGCCGCTGATCCGCCAGGTGGCGCTGGTCGACGTGAACCGGCCGACCACGCTCGCCGCGCGCTGACGCCAGAATTTTTTCGACGAGACCGGGAACCATCGCCGGTGCCGCGGGTTTACCGGGCATCTCGACGAAAGCGTTCCCCGGAACGAAGACGACGAGAGAAAGGGCTCCGCGGCATCGTCGCGGAGCCCTTTGCATTCTCGGGCCGGTATCGTCGACGCGTTCCCCCGAGTTGCCTGCACCGCCCCCTTGCGGGGCGGTCGAACCGGCGCTTCGCCGGTTCGGGAGGGGGAGGACGCACGCTCGCTGCTGGAGGTTGGGCCGCGCCCCCCTCCGAAGCCGGCGGCGCGCCGCTTGCCGCCTTCCGCCTTCCAGCAAGGGGAGGCTCGAGATGGCGGAGTACCGCCACCTTCATCCGGTAAGGACCTCGAGTCGCTGCGCGCCCGACGAATGGAACACACCGCCTCCATAGGTGACGGACGCGGTTCCCCGGGGGTGCGAAGCGGGCCGCCCGACGACCTATTCCGCGGCTTCCGCGTCGACCGGCGTCATGCCGAGTGCGTTGAGGTAGAGGTCGAGCAGCGCCTCCTGCTCCTCGCGCTCGGCGCGGTCCTGTTTCCGGAGGCGGATGACGGTACGGAGCGTTTTGGTGTCGAAGCCGTTGGCCTTGGCCTCGGCGTAGACGTCCTTGATGTCGTCGGCGAGCGCCTTCTTCTCCTCCTCGAGGCGCTCGATGCGCTCGACGATCGACTTCAACTGCTGCGCGGCAATGCCAACGGTGTCCGCCATTTTCTGTCCCGTCCGGTTCTGGTCGGGCGTTGCTGCCGGAAGCGCGGCGGGGGGTCAAGGCGACATCGGACGCCGTGCGCGCAATTCACCGCACGGGCGGCGCGGGCCGAAAAGCCCTTGCGCCGGGCCGTTTGCCACAATCCTGCCGCTGCGTTCCGTTGACATCGACGAATCGGCGGCGTCATAAGGCGCCAGCCTCTTTCGCCCCCGGTTCATGGCCAAAGTTTCGTTCAGAAGCCGCGTACTCCGGCTGACAACCGCCATTGCGGTCGCCCTCGGCGCGCCGGTCGTCATCGCGACACCCGCCGCAGCGGATTTCACGGTGTGCAACGACACGTCCAGCCACGTCGGGCTTTCGATCGGCTATCGCGACGGCACGATCTGGACCACCGAGGGCTGGTGGAACATTTCGCCCCGCGAGTGCCCGACGATCGTGTCGGGCCCGCTGATGTCGACATACTATTACATCTATGCGGTGGACTATGATCGCGGCGGGGCCTGGTCGGGCACGTCGTACATGTGCACCCGGGACCTGATGTTCACGATTCGCGGCATCGATGATTGCGTGGCGCGCGGCTATGACCGCACGGGTTTCGTCGAAATCGACACGGCCAACCAGGCGACCTGGGTGGTCTATCTCACTGATGACAACAGAACAGGCATGGGCGGGCCATGAAGCGGGCGCGTAAAGTCAAAATCCTCGCGACGCTGGGGCCCGCTTCGCGGGAGAAGCCGGTGATCACCGAGCTCGCCGCCGCGGGCGCGGACGTCTTTCGCATCAACATGAGCCATACGCCGCATGCGGAACTCCGCCGGCTGACGGCGCTGATCCGCGAGGTGGAGCATGACGTCGGCCATCCGATCGGCGTGCTGGTCGACCTCCAGGGCCCGAAATTCCGCCTCGCGACGTTCGCGAACAAGAAGGTCGAGATCAGGGTCGGCCAGACGTTCACGCTCGACAACGATCCGACGCCCGGCGACGCGACCCGCGTTCATCTCCCGCATCCCGAGATCCTGAAGGCGATGGCGCCGGGCGACAGGCTCCTCCTCGACGATGGCCGCGTCCAACTCGTCGCCAAGGAGTGCAGCCCCGAGCGCGTGGTGACGAAGGTCATCGCCGGCACGGCGCTGTCCGACAAGAAGGGCGTGTCGGTGCCCGACACGATGCTGCCGCTGACGTCGATGACGAAGAAGGACCGCGCCGACCTCGAAGTCGCGCTCGAGGTCGAGGCGGACTGGATCGCGATGTCGTTCGTCCAGCAGGCGTCCGACATGACCGAGATCCGGTCGATCGTCGCCGGCCGCTCGGCGATCATCGCAAAGATCGAGAAGCCGCAGGCGATCCAGCACCTCCAGGAGATCATCGACGTCTCGGACGCGCTGATGGTGGCGCGCGGCGATCTCGGCGTCGAAGTCCCGCTCGAACAGGTGCCGGGCCTCCAGAAGCGCATCACCCGCGCCGCGCGCCGGGCCGGCAAGCCGGTGGTGGTCGCCACGCAGATGCTCGAATCGATGATCACCGCGCCGGTGCCGACGCGCGCCGAGGTGTCGGACGTCGCGACCGCCGTGTTCGAGGGCGCGGACGCGGTCATGCTCTCGGCCGAGTCGGCGGCCGGCGCGTTCCCCGTCGAGGCGGTCGCCACGATGGACCGCATCGCCCGCGAGGTGGAGCAGGACGGCAACTACCCCAACATCATCAACGCGCAGCGCGCCGAGCCGCAGGCGACGGGCTCGGACGCCATCGCGGCGGCCGTCCGCTCGATCGCCGAGACGCTGAAGCTCGCCGCGATCTGCTGCTACACCGGCTCGGGTGCCACCGGCATCCGCGTGTCGCGCGAGCGGCCGCAGGTGCCGATCATCGCTCTGTCGCCGATCGTCCGCACCGCGCGGCGCCTGTCGCTCGGCTGGGGCCTCCACTGCCTCTTCGGCGAAGAGGCGGAGGACTTCGACGGCATGGTGGACCGCGCCTGCGAGCAGGCCTTCAAAAGCGGCTTCGCCCGTCCCGGCGACCGGATCATCATCACCGCCGGCGTCCCCCTCCGCCGCCCCGGCACCACCAACATGCTCCGCATCGCGGTGGTCAACGACACGGGGACAGGCGCCGCGTAGCACCGGCACCGTGGCACCCCTCTTCCCTCGCCCCGTTCGGGGAAGAGGGCTCCATCCCCTGGAGAGCGCAGCGAGGGGATCGAGGGTGAGGCGGCAACGGTGACGGGCTTCTGCGGGCGTTGCCCCCTCACCCTTCCTTGCTGGCCTTGCCTTCGGCTCAGCGGACGCGGAAGCCCTCTCCCCGAACGGGGCGAGGGGAGGTGCGGCGCGTTCAGGCCAGTCTAAATCCTGCGCGTCAACTCGGCTTCGAGCCGCTGTTCGAGGTCACGCGTGCCGGGCTGGAACGGGTTGATCGCCAGCGAGGCGCGGACGGCTTCGAGGGCGCGGGCGTCGTCGCCGGCCTGGTAGAAGGTCTGCGCGAGGCCCGCGAGGGCGACGAAATGGCGGGGCTCGAGGACGAGCGTCTGGCGGACGTCGGCGATGACGGCGTCGTAATCGCCGATCTGGAAATGGACGATCGCCCGCTGGTGCCAGACCTCGGCCAGCGTCGGCTGGAGGGCGAGGAGGCCGTCGAGGACGTCGAGGGCGGCAACGAGTTCGCCGGCATCGGCGGCATCCGAGGCGCGTCGCATCAGGAGGGCCGCCGTCGCTCCGCCGGAGACGAGCCAGAGCGACCGGATCCGCTCGCCGATCTGAATGCCTTCGGCTTCGTTCGTCGTGTCCGCGAGACGCTCGAACCAGTAATCGATCTGCTCGGCCGGCGTTCCCTGCGGCACCGTATCGAAGGGGCCCGCCACCTGGGCCGCGGCGGGGGAAGCGGCGGCGAGGCACGCCGCGAGAAGGACGAGGGCAAAGCGCATGAGCGGCACAGTAGGGCCGGCTCGGCGCGCGGCAAAGCCCGTCGTGTCGATTGGCCGGAACGGCAAACGAACCGCCGAGTTGCCGCCGTGCTGCTTTGACGGAGTACCCCCTGTCTGCTACAGAGCCAGCCCATCAGGGACACCGCATCTCGCGACCGCGGCGCTTTTCGTTTGGCCGCCCGTCCCGCACCCGACCACAGACGATAGGATCACCGTGCAGGTTCTCGTTCGCGACAACAATGTCGATCAGGCCCTGAAGGCGCTGAAGAAGAAAATGCAGCGCGAGGGCATTTTCCGCGAGATGAAGCTCCGCGGCCACTACGAGAAGCCGTCCGAGAAGCGTGCCCGCGAGAAGGCCGAGGCCGTCCGCCGGGCCCGGAAGCTCGCCCGCAAGCGTGCCCAGCGCGAGGGCCTGATCCCCGCTCCGCCGCCCCGCGCGGCCGGTCCGGGCGGTGGCGCCGGCGCCCGCCGCGGCTAGCCGCCTCTTTTTCGCCGGCTTGCGCAACTTGGCTGGGCCGGCGGCGTTCCTTCGGTTCGCGGCGCGATCGACCTTCTGGCGACGAAGAGGAATGGCATGAATCCGGGGCTGGCTGTGCGGCGCTTTCCGACCGCAGGATTTCTGATCATCGCCGGGCTCGTCCTGGCCGGCTGCCAGACGGCGTCGCTCCGGACGCCGACGCCGACCCCGGGCGTCGATCCGGCGGTGGGCTCGCAGGTCAACATCCAGTCGCTGACCGACGTCGTAAACCGCAATCCGAACGATCCGTCCGCCTACAATGTCCGCGGCATCGCCTATGGCGACGCGGGCATGAACCGCGAGGCGATCGCGGATTTCGCCCGCGCCATCCAGCTCAATCCGAGCTTCTATCAGGCCTACGTCAACCGCGCGCTCGTCTACCGCCGCACCGGGCAGGTCGAGGAGGCGCTGGCGGACTTCAACCGCGCCCTCCAGGTCAATCCCAGCTACGTCGCGGCGCTGACCGGGCGCGGCGATCTCTACCGCTCGCAGAACCGGCTCGACCTCGCCGTGAACGACTACAATGCGGCGCTCCGCATCGATCCGGCGGACGCGCGGGCGCACTACAGCCTCGGCCTCGTCTATCAGGCGCAGGGTGCGCTCGATCAGGCGATCTCCGAGCTGAGCCTTGCGATCGCCTTCGACCCGAGGCAGGCGGCGCCCTACGCCGCCCGCGGCGAGGTCTACCTCACGCGCCGCAACTTCACCGCCGCCTATGACGACCTCTACCAGGCGGCGTCCCGCGACGGCGGATCGGCGGAGATCTGGACCAGCCTCGGCCTCGCCCTCGAAGGGAAGGGCGACCTGCCGAACGCCTACACCGCCTTCAACAACGCGCTCCAGATCAACCCGGCCGATACCGTCGCGATCGCCGGCGCGCAGCGGACCCTCGC
>JADLGL010000113.1 GCA_020849325.1 Bauldia sp.
CCATGAAGTGGGCCATGGCGGGGCCGAAGCCGCCGCGCCGGTAGGTGTTCGCGATCGCCCGCACCGCCGCCCGGGCATTCTCTGCGTCCGGCAGCACCGCAGCGACCGGCGGCTCATGGGCGACGAGCGTCCGGACGTCCTCGGGATGGTTCGACACGAGTTCGAGCGCGTTCACCGCGCCGCCGCTGCTGGCGAAGAGGTCGACCGGTCCGCCGACGGCCGCGATGATGCGGTGAAGGTCGTCGGCGTGCTGGCCGGGGTTCGACTCGGTCGCCGGGTCGTCCTTGGTGCTGCGCTCCGCTCCTCGCGGGTCGTAGGTGATGATCGTCCGGTCCGGGAAGTGGCTGCCGAGCGATGCGAACCCGGCCGCTCCCATCGGCGAGCCGATGAGGAACAGCGGGATGTCGGAGCCTGTCCCCGGCCGAACGTCATAGGTGATGGTCGCGCCCGGCGCGTCGAGCGTACGGGTGACCTTTTCGGCGGGCGCCGCAGCGCGCTTCTGTGCGGTGTTCATCGGTCTCTCCTTCGATTTCCCGGCCCGAAAGGCGATCAGAGCGTGTCGAGGTATTCGGCGAGGCGGCCCAGCATCTCCTGGGCGCCGTACGACATGCCGCTCATGATCATGCCGGCGCGGTCCTCGAAGCTCTCGAAGCGCGACACGACCTTGTAGAGCGTGCGGCCATTACCGATGTCGGTGAGCGTCGCCGTCTCGACGATGATCTTGTCCTCGAACATCCCCTCCATCCCGAAGGTCTGCACGATGCGGCAGGGCGGCTCGAACTCCCGGACCTCGCCCCTGAACCTGAACACCTGGCCGTCGGGGTACTGCTGGTGGACACGCCATTTGCCGCCCACCCGGCTGTCCATCTCGAACACCACGTTCTTCGCCGCCGCCTGGCCCCACCAGTGCACCGCGTGCTTCGGATCGGTCAGCGCCTGCCACACCAATGCGCGGGGCGCGTCGAAGATGCGCGACATCCAGAGGATGGGCTCGTCGTCCGGCACCGCAAGGACGATGCTGCCGAGATGGGCGGCGAGCCGTTCGAGGCTCTGGTCCATGCCCGCTTCCATGCCGGCGAGGTGTTGTTCGGCGCCGGAGCGCGCGTTCAGTACCTCCTCGAAGACGCTGACGCTCGTCCTGCCGCGCTCCTCGGCGAAGGTCACGGTGGTCTGCACCTCGAAGAGCGCCACGCCCGCATCGTCCTCCATGACGCGGTTGAGGAGGACGAGCCGCTCCTGCGGCTCGATCTCGCGATACGTCGAGGCCAGCGGGTAGCTCGTGCCGTCGGGCCCGCGCATGTCGATCCACTGGCTGCCGCCGACGCGGAGGTCGACGCTGACTTCGGCGTTGGTGAAGTGGTGCGGCCCCCACCATGCTCTCAGTTGCTGCGCCTCGGTCCACGCCGCCCACACCGCTGCGCGCGGCGCGTGGAAGGTGCGGACCATCGTCATGGTCCGGGCGGTCATCGGCGTGGTCCCGGTGCTGGTGATGTCTCGCGGTGCGGCGGTCATTCCTTCGGTCCCTTCTGGAGCTGCCTGAGGTAGTCGCCGAGCCGGTCGAGGCTTTCCTCCCAGTGGCGGCGGTAGAATTCGAGCCAGTCGGCGAGCTCGCGGAGCGGCGCCGCTTCGAGCTTGCACGGCCGGAACTGCGCCTCGCGGCTCCGCGTGATCAGCCCGGCATTCTCGAGCACCTTCAGGTGCTTCGAGATCGCCGGCAGGCTCATCGCGTAGGGCGCGGCAAGCTCCGTCACCGACGCCTCGCCGAGCGTCAGCCGGGCAAGGATGCCGCGGCGCGTCGGATCGGCGAGAGCGGCGAACGTGGCGCTGAGGTGGTCCGTAGGCACGTTGTATTAAACCGATCAGCTAATTAACGCTGTGGCTAAGTACGCCGCGCGAAGCGAGGTGTCAAGGGATTGGAGAGCGAGTAGCGATTGGCGAATGGCGAGAAGGGGCGGGTCGCTCGGGGGTGCTTTCGGCGTGCGCCGATCAGCGGCAGTCTCCCTCGGGTGGAGTCCAGCGCACGTCCCGACTCCCTGCTCGCTACTCACTACTCACCCACCACCCGCCCCCCGCCGTGCCTATTTCCGCGGCTTGAACCGGTCGCATCGGATTCTGCACAATGGCAGAAGGGGCAACGCCGCGCGGGGTCGCGCGGCTGGGCAGAGGTCTTCCATGGAAAGCTCAGGCAGCGCGGTCCGGCGGCTCGATCGGCCCGTGGACAATGCGACCGACCACATCCTCGGCAACCCCGATGCGCCGCTGACCCTTGTCGAATACGGCAGCTATTCCTGCCCGCATTGCCGAGCCGCCAACGCCCACCTCACCGAAGTGCGCGACGAGCTCGGCAACCGGCTGAAATACGTGTTCCGGCATCGGCCGGTGACCGGCAGCATTCTTGCCCGCCGGGCCGCCGATCTCGCCGAACGTGCTCCCCCGGAAAAATTCTGGGAGACGCACATGATGCTCATGACGCGCTCCGCGGTGCTGACCGAGGACGACCTCAAGGCCGTCGCTTCGGATCTCGGCATCGACCACGAGCCGCCGGATCAGAACGAGCGCGAGGAGACCGCCGCCGAAGCGCGGGTCGCCGCCGATATGCAGTCGGCCGTCGCCAGCGGCGTCCGCTTCACGCCGACCTTCTTCATCAACGGCCGGCGCTATGACGGGCCGTGGGATACCTCCTCCTTCCGCGACGCCATCATCGGCCGTCTCGGCTTCCGCGTCCTCAATGCGGCGACGTCGTTCGCCGGCTGGGGGCCGTCGGCCGGCCTTCTCCTCATCATCGCAGCGCTCATCGCGGTCATCGTCACCAACACCGGCGCCGGCCCGGCCTTCACCGCCTTCTGGGAGCGCTATGCGGGTGTTGCCTTCGGTGATCTCGATTTCCGCCTGTCGCTGCTCCACTGGATCAACGACGGGCTCCTGACGATCTTCTTCCTGGTCGTCGGCCTCGAGATCAAACGCGAGTTCACCGTCGGCCATCTGGCCAGCCGGAAACAGGCGACCCTGCCGATTGCGGCGGCGCTCGGCGGCATGATCGCGCCGATCATCCTTTACTCGCTCGTCAATCCGAACCCGCTCTGGGCGAACGGCTGGGGCGTGCCGATGGCGACCGATACCGCCTTTGCCGTCGCCATCATGGTGATGATGGGAAGCCGGGTGCCGATCGAGCTCCGCGTTTTCCTGACGGCCGCCGCCATCATCGACGACATCGGCTCGGTCGCCGTCGTCGCCGTGTTCTACTCCGGCGACATGCACTGGGGCTGGCTCGGCGCCGCCGCCGCCGTTACCGCCGCGCTGGGCTTCCTCAACTACGGCAAGGTGTACCGGCTCACGCCCTATCTCCTCCTCGGCATCGTCCTGTGGTTCTGCGTCCACGAGGGCGGCCTCCACGCCACGCTTGCCGGCATCGTCCTCGCCGCGTTCATTCCCACCCGTCCGCCGCCCGACCTCGGCGCGCTGATGATCCAGGCGAACGCGATCGTGACGGAGGAGGCGCGGCACAGCCACGAGGTGCTGCGGCAGGGCCCGTCGGATGGCGCCATGCGCGCCCTCAACACGATCTACGACCGCCTCGAATCGCCGGCCGATCGCCTCCTGCGCGTCGCAGCCGCGCGATCGAGCTATCTCGTGCTGCCGCTGTTCGCGCTCGCCAATGGCGGCGTCCTGATTGCGACCGACGTGTTCGAGGGGCATTCCGGCCTGATGCTGGCGATCTTCGTCGGCCTCTTCATCGGCAAGCCGCTCGGCTTCTTCGCGCTGTCCTGGCTCGCCGTCCGCCTCAGGCTCGCCGACCTGCCGCACGGCTACAACTGGCGGCAACTCCTCGGCGCCGGCGCGCTCGCCGGCATCGGCTTCACGATGTCCCTCTTCATCGCCGGCCAGGCCTTCTCCCTCGAGACCGACTTCGCCGCCGCCAAGATCGCCATCTTCGGGGCGTCCATCCTCTCCGCCCTCGTCGGCGTCGCCATCCTCTGGAACGCCAACAGCGCCAACGAGGAAGCCGACGCCCCGGCGACGGCGGAACCAGCGAAGGCGCCGGCGGAGTAGGTCCAGACGCGTTCGGATCGTTCCCGGATCGACCGCCTATTTCGCCTCTCCCGAACGGGGCGAGGGGAACACGCGCGAAAAGTCTTGCGACGCAAACGCGGAATCCGGCGCCGGCGTAGGCCCCCAGCCGAAAACGAAGAGGCCCGGACATGCCGGGCCTCCAAAACTCCGCGGTGCGGAAAGCGCTAGAGCGTGATCCGTTGAAGCCGGATCACGCTCGTCGCCCATTTCCTTGATGGAGCATGATCTTTTTCGAAGAACCGGCAGCCACTTCTTCGGATCATGCTCTAGTGAGTCGTGGCGCCTGACGGGCGACCGGCTTCGGCCGCGACGGCGCGGAGCTGGTCGCGCTTGAGCGTGGCGTCGGCGCGGGTGGTCTCGTCCTTCGCCGCGGCGATTTCGGCGTCGGCGTCCTGGATGAGGCCGTTGATCGTCGCCGCATCCAGCTCGGCGAGCGGGATCGCCTGCTCGGCGAGCACCGTGAGGCCGGCCGCGTTCACATCGGCAAAACCGCCGCGAACGAAGATGCGCTCGCGCTTGCCGCTGCCGAGCGTCGCCTCGAGAACGCCCGGGCGAAGCGTGGTCATCACCGGCGCGTGGCCGGCCATCACCGTGAACTGGCCCTCGGTGCCCGGCACGACCACCTGGGCGGCCGGCTCCGACATCACGAGCCGCTCCGGCGAGACGAGGTCGAACTTGAAGTTGTCGGCCATGGGCTGCGCTCCGGCGAAAGAAAGAAGGGGCGAGTAGCGAACAGCGAGTAGCGAATAGCCTTCCGGCCGTCGCTCCGCCGAGCGCTCTGTCTAGTCGCCCTTCCCTATTCGCTACTCCCTATTCGCTATTCGCTGACTTCGGCCTACGCCGCTTCCGCGGCGAGCTTCTTGGCCTTCTCGACCGCCTCGTCGATGCCGCCGACCATGTAGAAGGCGGCCTCCGGGAGGTGATCGTATTCACCGGCCGCAAGGCCCTTGAAGCCCTTGATGGTATCGGCGAGGTCGACGAGCTTGCCCGGCAGGCCGGTGAAGACTTCGGCGACGAAGAACGGCTGCGACAGGAAGCGCTCGATCTTGCGGGCGCGGGCGACGGTGAGCTTGTCCTCTTCCGAGAGCTCGTCCATGCCGAGGATCGCGATGATGTCCTGGAGCGCCTTGTAGCGCTGCAGCACCTCCTGCACCCGGCGGGCGACGGCATAGTGCTCTTCGCCGACGATGCGGGGGTCGAGCATGCGCGAAGTCGAGTCGAGCGGGTCGACGGCCGGGTAGATGCCCTTCTCGGAGATCGCGCGCGACAGCGTCGTCGTGGCGTCGAGGTGGGCGAACGAGGTCGCCGGCGCCGGGTCGGTCAGGTCGTCGGCGGGCACGTAGATGGCCTGCACCGAGGTGATCGAACCCTTCGTGGTGGTGGTGATGCGCTCCTGAAGGGCGCCCATGTCGGTCGACAGCGTCGGCTGGTAGCCCACCGCCGACGGGATGCGGCCGAGAAGCGCCGAGAGCTCAGAGCCGGCCTGCGTGAAGCGGAAGATGTTGTCGACGAAGAACAGCACGTCCTGGCCCTGCTCACGGAAATGCTCGGCGACCGTGAGACCGGAGAGCGCGACGCGCATGCGGGCGCCC
>JADLGL010000114.1 GCA_020849325.1 Bauldia sp.
GCCCACGCCCGCGAACTCGCTGCCTGGACCGACGGCGCCTTCGCGGCGCTCGGCATCAACGAGACCGCCGAGGAAGTCCGCCTCCGGAAGGCCGCCTGCCTCCTCGCCGACATCGGCTGGCGTGCCCACGCCGAGTATCGCGGCCTCCAGAGCCTCAACATGATCGCCAACGCCGCCTTCAACGGCATCGATCATCCCGGCCGCGCGTTCCTGGCGCTCGCGATCTACTACCGCCACGAGGGCGTCGGTGCCGAAGCGACCTCGCCGCGTCTTCGCGAGATCGCATCGCCGCGCCTCATCGAGCGCGCCCGCGTCCTCGGCGCGACGCTCCGCGTGGCGCACATGATTTCCGCCGCGATGCCGGGTGTCGTGACCCGCGTCCGCCTCGAGCCGCGCGGCAACGAGCTCGTGATGGTGCTGCCGCCCGACCTCGAGCCCCTCGCCGGCGAGCGCGTGATGCGACGGCTGTCGTCGCTCGCCAAGCTGATCGGGAAGCAGGCCGCGATCGCGATCGAGGGCTGAGAGGCACGGCAGTTGGCAATAGGCAGTCGGCAGTCGTTTCGGCCCGATTGCCTACTGCCGATTGCCCATTGCCGAACGCTACTCCGCGGCTTCCGCCGTCCCCGGCGTGCCCGACTCCACCAGCAGCACCTTCCGCCCGTCGAGCTTCAGCGCGACTTCGCCGCGCTTGAGCCGCAGCGCCGTGTCGCCGAACAGCTGGCGCCGCCAGCCGGAGAGGGCGGGCACGTCCGCCTCGTCGTCGGCCGCGATCGCTTCGAGGTCGTCGACATTGGCGATGAGCTTCGGCGCCACGCCGTGGCTTTCCGACGTCATCTTGAGGAGGACCTTCAGGAGGTCGACGGCGGCGCTGTTGGTGTCGCCGTTCGACCGCTCGCGCGGCAGTTTCGGCAGCTGGTCGCGCGGGATCGCGAGGACGCGATTGACGATGGCAAGGATCTCCTCGCCGGAGCGCGAGCGGGCGAAACCCTGCCCGATCGAGCGGAGGGCGGTGAGCGCCTCCTCCGTTGCCGGCTGCTGCGCGGCGATCTCATAGAGCGCGTCGTCCTTGAGGATGCGGCCGCGCGGCATGTCGCGCCGCTGCGCTTCGCGCTCGCGCCACGCGGCGATCTCCTTGGCGAGCTGGAGCTCCACCGGCCGCCGCGCACGCATCTTGAGGCGCTTCCACGCGTCCTCCGGCTCCTGCCGGTAGGTCTCGACGGAGGTGAGGATGTCCATCTCCGTCTTCAGCCAGTCGCGCCGGCCCGCGGTCCGGAGCTGCGTCGTCAGCTTCTGGTGCACCTCGCGCAGGTGCGTCACGTCCTCGATCGCATAGGTGATCTGCTTGTCGGAGAGCGGCCGCCGCGCCCAGTCGGTGAAGCGCGACGATTTGTCGATTCGGCCGCCGGTGAGGCGCTGCACCAGCTGCTCGTAGCTGATCGAATCGCCGAAGCCGCAAACCATCGCCGCGACCTGCGTATCGAAGATCGGGTGCGGGATGAGCCCTCCGAGATGCCAGACGATCTCGATGTCCTGCCGGCCGGAATGGAAAACCTTCAGGACCGCTTCGTTCGCCATCAGGCGGAAGAACGGGCCGAGATCGAGGCTGGGCGCCATCGCGTCGACGATGACGGCTTCATCCGGACTCGCGAGCTGGATGACGCACAGTTTCGGCCAGTAGGTCGTCTCGCGCATGAACTCGGTGTCGACGGTGATCGTGTCGGCGCCGGCGAGACGGTCGCATGCCGCGGCAAGATCCGCGGTTTTCGTAATGAGCTCCATGCCTGCTCTATAGTCCTTCGCATTGCACTTGTCGCCGGGTCAGCGAAGACGGACAAGCCATTGATCCCGCGCCTTTCCGGGCCGGGTTGCTTGCCTTGACAAAGGGGAGGGCACATGTGCTTCTCCCGGCCGCCGGACGGGGGCGTTCCGGCGTTCCACCAGGGTTCGGGTTTTCGCCATGCACGCGTATCGCAGCCACACTTGCGGCGCCCTCCGCGCCAGTGATGTCGGCGCGACCGTCCGCCTCTCAGGCTGGGTCCACCGCGTGCGCGATCATGGCGGCCTCCTGTTCATCGACCTCCGCGATCACTACGGCATCACGCAGATCGTCGCCGATCCCGATTCCCCCGGCTTCAAGGTCGCCGAGACGGTCCGCGCCGAGTGGGTGATCCGCATCGACGGCACCGTGAAGGCCCGCACGCCCGAGACGGTGAACCAGAACCTTCCGACCGGCGCGGTCGAGGTGTTCGCGGGCGACATCGAGGTGCTTTCGGCCGCCGCCGAGCTGCCGATGCCGGTTTTCGGCGATGTCGAGTACCCCGAGGACACGCGCCTTCGTTACCGCTTCCTCGACCTTCGGCGCGACCACCTCCACCAGAACATCGTCCGCCGGTCCCAGATCATCTCCTCGATCCGCCGCCGCATGACCGGCGCCGGCTTCATGGAGTTCCAGACGCCGATCCTGACCGCGTCCTCGCCCGAAGGCGCCCGCGACTTCCTCGTGCCGTCGCGGCTCCACCCAGGCAAGTTCTATGCGCTCCCGCAGGCGCCGCAGCAGTTCAAGCAGCTGACGATGATCGCGGGCTTCGACCGTTATTTCCAGATCGCGCCCTGCTTCCGCGACGAGGACGCGCGCGCCGACCGCTCGCCCGGCGAGTTCTACCAGCTCGACATCGAGATGAGCTTCGTCACCCAGGAGGACGTCTTCCAGGCGGTCGAGCCGGTGCTCCGCGACCTCTTCGTCGAGTTCGGCAACGGCAAGCGCGTGACCGAGGTGTTCCCCCGCATCGCCTATGCCACCGCGCTTCGGAAATACGGCTCCGACAAGCCGGACCTTCGCAATCCGATCGAGATGCAGGCCGTCACCGACCACTTCCGCGATTCCGGCTTCCGTGTGTTCGCCGGCCAGATCGCCGCCGACCCGAAGGTCGAGGTGTGGGCGATTCCGGCGCCGACCGGCGGCAACCGCGCGTTCTGCGACCGGATGAATTCCTGGGCGCAAAGCGAGGGCCAGCCGGGCCTCGGCTACATCTTCTTCCGCGACGACGGCGAGGGCGCCGGCCCGATCGCCAAGAACATCGGCCCGGAGCGCACCAACGCGATCCGCGAGCAGCTGCAGCTCGGCGACGGCGACGCGGTGTTCTTCGTGTGCGGTGACCCGGCCGTGATGCGGCCGTTCGCGGGCGCTGCGCGGACCAAGGTCGGCACCGACCTCAACCTCATCGACAAGGACCGTTTCGCGTTCTGCTGGATCGTCGATTTCCCGATGTTCGAGTGGAACGAGGAGGAGAAGAAGGTCGACTTCTCGCACAATCCCTTCTCGATGCCGCAGGGCGGCCTCGAGGCGCTCGAGACGCGCGACCCGCTGACGATCAACGCCTTCCAGTACGACATCGTCTGCAACGGCATCGAGCTGTCGTCGGGCGCGATCCGCAACCACATGCCCGAGGTGATGCGGAAAGCCTTCGCGATCGCCGGCTATGGCGAGGACATCCTCGAGGCGAAGTTCGGCGGCATGCTCCGCGCGCTCCAGTACGGCGCGCCGCCCCACGGCGGCATCGCCCCCGGCATCGACCGCATCGTCATGCTCCTCTGCGGCGAGGACAATCTCCGCGAGGTGACTATGTTCCCGATGAACCAGCGCGCCGAAGACCTCCTGATGGGCGCCCCGTCTGAAGTGACGCCGAAGCAGCTCCGCGAACTGCACATCCGGCTGAACCTGCCGAATTAGACGGAATTCCCGCACGCGAGCGTGTGAAGGAATGCGGTTGGTCTCGGCCTTCGTTCTCCCTCCCCCTTGTGGGGAGGGTTGGGGTGGGGACTTTCGGCCTCCCAGCCAATTCGGCCGTGCCGGGCACGCAGGCCGCAAGTCCCCCTCCCGGCCTCCCCCACAAGGGGGGAGGTGAAGAAAGAGGGGCTTCCGCCCGTCGGGACCACCGTGTTTTCTCACACGCTCGAGCGAAGGGCTGGGCGCGCGCAGGTCGTGCCCTTGCGCTCTGACCATCCAGACTCGTCATCAGCGGGCTTGACCCGGTGAACCATGATGACGCGCCGCCCGCTCGGAGCGATGCGGTTGGCGTCCCCGCTCGTTCGCCCGGGTTCGATTCATCATGGGTTGCCGGGTCGAGCCCGCCTGACGAGCAAGGGGTTCAATGACGAGTAAGGGGTTCGTAGCGGACGAACGCGACCCCAAAAAAGAAGCCCGCCGAAAGGCGGGCTTCTTCGCTTTCATCGTTCCACCCCCTACGGGGCAGGGGCAGTCGCTGGCGCGGGGACCGGCGTGACGGGCGCTTCCGCCGGCGTGCCGGCCGGCGGCTCGGCGACCATCGTGACCCCGAGGAGCTGGAGAAGGTCCGTCGGCGCGCGGGTCAGCGTGTCGACGATTTCCGCGAACGGCACCGGTTCGGCCGGGGCGACCGTGAGCGAGAGCGTACCGGGCGTCCGCAGGAACTGCTGCAGCGCCGGCGAGATCTGGGCCGCGAGGTCACGGTCCATCATCACGCTGAGGAGGAAGGGCAGGCCGCGGATGAACTCGTCGCGGTACTGCTCGGCCGGGGTGTTGGTGCCCTCGGCCGTCCAGGCGAAGAGGCGGTTCGCGACCGTCTCGTCGGTGACGAGGAGCTGCGCACCGCCGAGGCGGAGCTGCTCCGGTGCGAGCGTCGCCATCGCCTCGGGATTCTCCAGCATCTCGCGGGTGATGCCGACGAGCGAGAGGTTCGCGCGGATCGACCCGGCGCCCTGGAGGGCGAGGTAGAGGTCGTTGAGCGCCAGCGTCTCGGTCTGCTCGTTCCAGGCGATGTCGAGGGTGAAATCTCCCTTCGCCTCGGAGTAGCCGAGCTGCATCAGGAGCCGGCTGAACTCGTCGTCGAGGAGCGTCAGCGGCGCAGCAAAGCCCTGCACTTCGAGGCGGTAGCCGGTCGGCGTCGGGCCGACATAGCCACCGAAGAGGAGCTGGGCGCGGTCGACCGCGAACGGGATCTGCCCCGGCGCGCCGAACTCGAAGCCGGCGAGGTCGAGATAGCCGACGGTAGGGATGAAGGCGAGCGGATCGGGCTCCTCGCCGCCGACGGCCGCGCGGATCGCCGCCCGCATCACATCGTGCGGCGGCATGACGATGTCGCCGACCGCGAACGAGTCGATCCGGAGCGCGCCGATGTCCTCGAGGATGAGGTCGACGTCGCCGAAGCCGAGCTCGCCGAGCCCGTCCGCCGACAGATTGTCGATGTGGAAGTCGCCGATGTGGAAGCGGGCGATGTCGTGCGAGTAGATGTCGAGGCCTTCGATCGCGAAGTGGCCGATCTCGTAGGGCGTGAAGAAGTCGAGCATCCGGTCGCCGATCATCTCCTCCACCTCAATCGGCGGCAGGTCGGTGCCGACGAGCAGCATGTCGATGAGCGCGCCCACCGGCTGGTTGGGCTGGCGGAGGTTGAGATCGTCGAGCGTGATGCCGCGGATGCGGACCTGGAGGTCCGGCGCCTCGGCGACGATGCCGGTGTACGACGAATGGCCGATCAGCGTTTGCCATTCGAGGTCGCCGGCGCCGTTGGCGAAGTTGGCGTCGTCGAAGACGTGCGTGATCGCGTTGAGGTCGATCCCGCTCGATTGGGCCGAAGCGATGGAGATGCGGAAGAGGCCGTCCGGCGACGGCGATTCGACGAAGTAGGGGCCGACGGTGACGGAAGCGATCCGCCCCGCGTCGACGCCGACGACGAGATAGTTGTTGTAGGTTACGACGCTGTTGAGGCCGCCCTGGTCCTGCGTGACGACGATGCGCCCGATCGACAGGCGATCGAGGGAACTCGCCGCGACGAGCCCGAAAACGTCGATGATCGACGTGAATGGCGCCTCGGCGTCGAACATCGCGCCCGTCTCGGGAACGGTGAGGTTCGAGATGCCGAAGTTGAACATCTCCGTCACCGCGCCCTCGACGCGGGCGATGACGTGGTCGATGGCGAAGGATGCCATCGCAAAGCCGGTCGGCGGCAGCTCGCTGTAGCCGCCGATGGTGATCGTATCGAACTGGACGCCGCCGTCGCTCGCCGGATCGTAGATCGTGAGGCCGGTGATGGTGACGGTGTCGCCGGTGACGGTGATGGCCTCGTAGTCGGCGGAGAGGATCGGATTCTCGGCGACGAGCGCATCGATCCAGTCGTCGATGACGGTCTGGATCGCGTGCACCGGCTCGCCGCGGACGGGGGGCGCGGGGACGGTCGGCCGGGTCGGCGCTTGCGCGGGCGTCGCGGCGGGGGCCGGCGTGACCGTCGGCGCGGGCGCCGGGGCCGCCTGGACGCCGCCGGCCGGCGGAGCCGCCGGCGCGGGCGCCGGCTTGATGATGATGGCCGGTTCCGGCGCCGGGGCCGGCTGGGCGAAGGCGGTCAGGCCGCCTGCGCCGATTGCGATCATCGCCGCGGCAGCGCCGCCGATCAGTCTCTTCATTTCCTTCTCCGCCATGCCGGGAGCGCCCGATTGGCCTCAGGATCGCGGCGGCCTCAAGGCGCCGCGCTTCGCGTCAATCGTTGGCAGTTACGACAATATTAAGGAGCGTGGGCACGACGGTCGGCGCCGACATCAGAAGGCCGATGACTTCCATCAGCGGCACCGGCTCCGGCGGCGTTGCGACGAGCGTCAGCGCCCGCGGGTCGCGGAGGAAGGCGCCGACCGCCTGGCCCACCTGCTGCTCGAGCGTCGGGTTTTCCAGCGTGCGGAGGAAGATCTGGAATGCCGCCGCAAGGCCGAACGCGACGTCCTGCGGCTGGAGGTTGGTGAGGGCCGCCTGCTCGCGGAGGAAGGCTTCCATCGCGCCGCCATTCTCGAAGCGGACGGTGACGTTGTTGACCATCGCCGCCGCGAGGATCGCTTCCGGGCCGCCCGGCTCCTGCAGCTGGCCGAACGCAACCCCGGTGATCACCCCCCCGAGATCGACGTGGCCGAAATCGCGGATGTTGATGCCGACGGATTCGATGTTGAGCGTATCGTTCGGCGAATCGTAGTTCCCGGCGATGTTGAAATCCATGAACAGCGTTTCGAAGCCGAGATCGCGGATGACCTGGATCGGCTGCGAATTGTCGCCGAGGCTCAGCGGCACCGCGACGCCGTTGAGCGACACGGCGACGGAGTAGGGGACGCCGTCCTCGACCTTGGTGAGGTGCATCTCCACCCGCTCGATGACGAGCGGGTTCGCCTGCGGCGGCTCGAAGCGGAGGCCCGTGGCGATCATGTCGCTGAGCGGGATCGGCGGCGAATCCTCGGCGTCGAGGTCGGCCACCGGCGGGATGACGATGTTGGTGAGTTCGACGTTGTCGAAGCGAAGGACGTTGGCAAGGTCCGTCATGCTGCCGTTCCGCAGCACCATCAGTTCGGCGGTGAAGCCGCCGGCTTCGATTTCGATCGGATTGGTGACGATGATCTCGGCAACGGTCGCCTCGATGCCGTTGGGCGGATCGGAGACGACGAGATTGGTGATGGTAACGACCTCACCGACGGCGGTCGCCTGCTCATAGGTCGCCGTCCGCGTCTCGTCGACGAGCGCCGCCACGATCTCGTCCGCGATGGCGATCGGGTCGGCAGCAACCGCAGGCCCCGCGAGGAAAGCCAGCGGGATGGCGCCAAAAGCGAGCTTGCGCCAGGCTGCGCCGGTCGGAACGAGCATGCATGTCCTCCAGGGAAGGGGCGGCGCCGCCAGGGGCGCGCACGAAAGCAGCGCCAAAGGACGCTTGTTGGTTGCACATTGGCGGCCATTTTTGACGGAGGCAAGGCAGCCGCCCGGTCACGAAGCCTTGCGCGACAGGGGTTTTGGGGGACGAGCAAATCAGCGGAGCGACATCTTCGGCGTGGCCGAACGAAGCTGTCGGTTCGGGCGGCCGGAGAGAGAGGCCTTCGACGCGAGTCCACCTCTACCCGCCCGGCGGCGAGCGGGAGCGGATCGATGCGTCCGCCCACGCGCTGGCCGCGACGCGATCGCCGATCGGGCGGTTCGGCTGCCGTACCAATCGAGATCGTGAGGCCGGTCCGATGGGCGCAGTAGAGCCGCGTTCTAGTGCCGCTGATCTTGGAGTGCAGTTGCCCCTGCTCCGTGCGATGCCGGACGGTCGCCGCAGCGACCGATTCTCTGGAGCGCCGTTCTACCGGATGCCGTCGAAGGCACTAGAACGTTGTTCTCGCATCACGTTAGAACGAGGTTCTATCGTCGCGCCGTCGCATTTCGCTGGACAAAACGTTCGCGATACTAACCATTCGGTGACGGTTGCTGGCGTAGTCAGCACTTCTGTGTAAACGCGAATACTGCGCAACGTCGCGCATGATTCGATTGCCTCAGACAACGTCCCACATCACCGAGCGGAGATGACCATGGCTGGTGAGAAGAAGGCGGCCCCCGCCAAGAAGACCACGACGAAGGCCGCTGCCCCGGCCGCGAAGACTGCCGCGAAGCCCGCGGTGAAGGCGGCTCCCGCCAAGGCTCCGGCGAAGGCCGCTGCCAAGCCGGCCGCGAAGGCCGCCCCGAAGGCTGCCGCCAAGGCTCCGGCGAAGGCCGCTGCCAAGCCGGCCGCGAAGGCTGCCCCGAAGGCCGCTGCCAAGGCTCCGGCGAAGGCCGCTGCCAAGCCGGCCGCGAAGGCCGCCGCTCCGAAGGCCGCCGCCAAGCCGGCCGCCGCCCCGAAGGCTGCTGCGAAGCCGACCGCCAGCAAGGCCGCGCCGAAGAAGCCGACCGCCTCCGCCGCGCCGAAGGCGTAGAACCGAGTTCTGCTGGCGCGACCTACGCGCCGCAACTCGCCCTGAATGCAGAAGAGCCGCGGACCCCGTCCGCGGCTCTTCTGTTTTCTCGGTCGTCTGCCCGCCCCCTCGCTGCCCGTCGCCGGAGCCATCGTCCCTCCGGATAGCCGCAAGAGAGCTGGCGGGGATGCTTTCTCGCTTCTCCCTCCCCCTTGTGGGGAGGGTCGGGGTGGGGACTTCGGCCGGCCAGCCACGTCGGTCGTGCCGGCGACACGGGGCCGCAAGTGCCCCTCCCGGCCTCCCCCACAAGGGGGGAGGTGAAGCGTGCGGGCGGCCGCGCAATCGTCCCAACGCAAGAAAGCCGCGGACATGCCGCGGCTCTCGAATTCACACGCCCGTTGGAGCGACCCGTCGATCCTAGCTGCAGCCGGTCGTGCCGCCACACGTGTCGCACTTCAGGCAGGTACCGTTCCGCACCAGCGTGAAGTTTCCGCACTCCGGGCACGACTCCCCGACATAGCCCTTCATCCGGGCGATCGCGATTTTGGACTCGTCCGACGCCGCCTTGGCCGGCGCCGCGGCGGACGCCCGGA
>JADLGL010000115.1 GCA_020849325.1 Bauldia sp.
ACCAGGTCGTCGCCGGCGGCGTCGAAATCCGCATGTGGGGCAACACCTTCAAGGCGATCGAGGTTGGCGAGGGCGGCCCGATGGAAGTGAACGTCTTCTTCGTGCCCGTCCGCCCCGGCGAGCACGCTTTCACGTTCACCGGCGATGCGCCGGACGGGACCGGCGGAACGTTCGTCATCCGCTAGTCTAGTCGCTTCAGGAGCGGCGCGAGCTCATCGACGTCCGTGACCGGGAGCGAGCACGCGCCGCTCCGGCAGACGAAAGCTGCCGCCCGGCCGCCGACGGTGGTCTTGCCGTGGGCCGGATGGCTTTCGGGGAGGGCGACGTCGCCGGAACCGACCACGAGTGCGATCGCGTCGCGCCAGTGGCGGCGCACGGCCCGGATCAGCGCGTCGGCCCCCTCCTCCGCCGTTCCGATCACGGCCACCTCGACGAGGTTCATGCGCTGGTCGAGCGCATTGAAAAGCCCGGCCCGGCCGAGGACGTCCCGCGCCGCGCCGAGATGGGCGGCCAGGATCGCGTCGGCGCGTTCGGCGTAGGCCGCGCGGCCGGTGAGGCTGGCGAGGGTCACGAGCGACGTCGCGATGAGGGCGGTGGCGCTCGGGATCGATTCATCCTGGATCGGCAACGGCCGGGTAAAGAGGGCTTCGGCATCGGCGGTCGCTGAAGTGAGCCGGTAGGCCCCGACGGCGCCGTCCCAGAACTCCCGGTCGAGGACGGCGACGAACCCGGCGGCGTCGGTGAGGTAGCGGTCGTCCAGGGTCGCCTGATGGAGCGCGAGCGCCGCCGCGAGCGCCCCGGCGTAGTCGGTGGCGAAGGCGAGCCCGAGATGTTTTGCGCCGCGGCGGGAGTGGATGAGGCGGCCGTGCCGCTCGCTCGATTCGGTGATGAAACGATAGGCGCCAGCGGCGCGCTCGAGCCAGTCGCGACGGTCGAGGGCTGCGCCGGCGCGGGCGAGCGCGGCGATCATCAGGCCGTTCCAGTCGGTCAGGATCTTGTCGTCGCGGCCGGGCTGTGGCCGCTTCGCGCGAGCGGCGAGGAGTGCTTTGCGATCGTCGGTGAGGCGTGCCTCCTCTTCCGGAGAAAAGGCCGCCATGGTCTTGAGGCGGTTCGGGATCGAGGCGCCTTCGAAATTGCCGGCTTCGGTGATGTCGTAGGCGGCGCAGAACGCGGCCGCGCGGGCCGGGCCGAGCACCGCGGCCACCTCGGCCGGGCGCCAGACATAGGTGGCGCCCTCCTCGTGGTCCGTGTCGGCGTCGAGGCTCGCGGCGAACGCCTCCTCGACCGCCATCTCGCGGAACAGCCAGCCGACCGTCTCCTCGATTCGGGCCCGAAACAGCGGCTCGCCGGTTTCGAGCCAGTGTTGCGTCAGCCGGTCGACGAAGAGCGCGTTGTCGTAGAGCATCTTCTCGAAGTGCGGCACGAGCCAGCGGTCGTCGACGGAGTAGCGGGCGAGGCCGCCGCCGATGTGGTCGTAGATGCCGCCCTGAGAGAGATGGCGGAGCGTCAGCGTCACCTCGGCCGACGGGGCTCCCGACCGCGCTGCGCGGCGGGCGAGGAGTTCGAGGAGCGTCGGCTGCGGGAATTTCGGCGCGCCGCGAAGGCCGCCATGCTCGTGATCGATCAGCCGGGCGATGAGGTCGCCCGCTTCGTCGAGCGTCGCGGGTGTCAGCGATCCGGTCCGCAGCTCCGGGGCGGTCCGGAGGTGATCGACGGGGGCGGCGCGGCTCGCCTCGATGCGGCCGGGCTCGGCGTGGAGCGTCGCGGCGAACCACTCAAGCACCTCGGTGAAGGCAGGCCGGCCGTAGCGGGCGGTGTTCGGGAAATAGGTGCCGCCCCAGACGGGGTGCGCGTCCGGCGTCAGGAACATCGTCAGCGGCCAGCCGCCCTGCTCGCCCATGGCGTGGAGCGCGGCCATGAACACCTGGTCGACGTCGGGGCGCTCCTCGCGATCGACCTTGATGTTCACGTAGAGGCGGTTCATCACCGCCGCCGTCGCCTCGTCTTCGAAGCTCTCGCGGGCCATCACGTGGCACCAGTGGCAGGCGGCGTAGCCGATCGACAGGAGGATCGGCCTCCGGGTGGCCCTCGCCTCCGCGAGGGCCGCCGGCCCCCAGGGACGCCAGTGGACCGGATTGTCCTTGTGCTGCAGGAGATAGGGGCTCGCCTCCCCCGATAGCAGGTTGCCTTCCATGGGCGTCTTTCACGATGCGGACACGTCCGGCGATGCCGGCGACGGGGACACGATCTATGCGCTGTCGAGTGGCGCGCCGCCAGCGGGCGTCGCGGTGGTGCGGGTGAGCGGACCACGCGCCGACGCCGCGCTCGAGGCGATAGCGGGAAAGCTCCCGCCGTATCGGCAGGCGTCCCTCCGCTCGCTCGTCGATCCGGAGCGGGGCGAAGCGATCGACGAGGCGCTGGTGTTGCGGTTCGCGCCGGGTGCGAGCGCAACGGGCGAAAGCGTTGCCGAGTTCCACGTCCACGGCGGCCGGGCGGTCGTCGAAGCGCTGTTTGCGGCGCTGGACGCCGTCGGAGGGTTGCGGCCGGCGGAACGGGGCGAGTTCACCCGCCGGGCGTTCCTGTCCGGGCGGCTCGACCTCACCGAGGCGGAGGGGATCGCCGATCTCGTGGCCGCCGAGACCGAGGCGCAGCGGCGGTTCGCGCTGGGGCAGATGGGCGGATCGATTCGGGTCCAATACGAATTCTGGCGGGAACGCATCATTCGCGCCCGCGGGCTGATCGAGGCGGAGATCGATTTCTCCGATGAGGAGGGGGTCACCGGCGCGTGGAGCGACCGGGCGAGACTCGATGTCCGGGGGCTTGCGGTCGAAATGCAGTCGGCCATGGCCGATCTGAGGCGGGCAGACCGGATTCGCGAGGGCGCCGAGGTCGTGATCCTTGGGGCGGTGAACGCCGGAAAGTCGAGCCTCATCAATGCGCTGGCGCGGCGCGACGTGGCCATCGTGTCGCCGGAAGCCGGGACGACGCGGGATCTCATCGAGGCCGTTCTCGACATCGGAGGCTATCGCGTGACGCTGGTCGACACCGCGGGGTTGAGGGACGCGGAGGGTTCGGTAGAACGGGAAGGCATTCGGCGTGCCCGCGCACGGGCTGACGGGGCCGATTTGGTACTGTGGCTCAGCGACAGCCGCGAGAGTGTCTATCCCGACGAACTCCTGGAGCGGCGCGTACCCGTCTGGCACGTCGCCACGAAGGCCGACATCGCTGATGAGGGCGACCTCCAATGCGTGGAGCAGATTTCGCGTCACATCATCTCCACGGTGACGGGCGAGGGAATGGATGCGCTCCTGTCCGATCTGGGGGCGTTCCTCGACAGCACGCTGCGCGGCAGGGAACCGCCGCTGATAGCGCGGGCGCGGCATCGATCGGCTCTTGCGGAAGCCGTCGCGGCGTTGGACAAGGCGCTGGCGGCCGAGGCGCCGGAACTCGCGGCCGAGCACCTTCGTATCGCGGCGGACCGGGTTGGAACCGTGACCGGGCGGGTCAGCGTCGAGGATGTGCTGGACGTGGTGTTCCGCGAGTTCTGCATCGGCAAATGAGGCGGTGTTTCACGTGAAACAGGAAGAGTCCTTCGACGTCATCGTGGTCGGTGGCGGCCATGCCGGCACCGAGGCCGCGGCGGCGGCCGCACGGATGGGTGCGCGGACCGGGCTCGTCACGCATCGCTTCGCGACGGTCGGCGCGATGTCCTGCAATCCGGCCATCGGTGGCCTCGGCAAGGGCCATCTCGTCCGCGAGATCGACGCGCTCGACGGACTGATGGCGCGGGTGGCGGATGCCGCCGGCATTCAGTTCCGCGTCCTCAACCGGAGCAAGGGAGCGGCCGTGCGCGGGCCGCGGGCCCAGGCCGACCGGAAGCTGTACGCCGCGGCGATGCAGGCAGCCGTCCGGGAACAGCCGAACCTTTGGGTCGTGGAGGGCGAAGTCGACGACCTCGTGCTCGAAGACGGCGCTGCGGCCGGGGTGATCCTGAAGGAGGGCCGCGTGCTGTGGTCTGGTGCCGTGGTGCTGACCACGGGCACCTTCCTGCGCGGCCTGATCCATATCGGCGAGAAGCAGATTCCGGCGGGTCGCGTCGGGGAGGCGCCGGCGCTCGGCCTTTCGGCGACGCTCGCGCGCGCCGGCTTCTCGCTCGGCCGGCTCAAGACCGGGACGCCGCCGCGTCTCGACGGGACCACGATCGACTGGCCCAGTCTCGACATGCAGCAGGGCGACGATCCGCCCGAGCCGTTCGCGACGCTGACGGAGCGGATCGCCACGCCGCAGATCGAATGCGGCATCACGCGGACGACGGCGGCGACGCACGGGATCATCCGGGCGAACCTGTCGCGGTCGCCGCTCTATGGCGGTGCGATCGTCGGCGTCGGGCCGCGCTACTGCCCGTCGATCGAGGACAAGGTGGTGCGGTTCGGCGAGCGCGACGGCCACCAGATTTTTCTGGAGCCCGAGGGGCTGGACGACAGCACGGTCTATCCCAACGGCATCTCGACATCGTTGCCCGAGGACGTTCAGGCGGCCATCGTGGCGTCGATCCCCGGCCTCGAGCGGGCCCGGATCGTCCGGCCGGGCTACGCGATCGAATACGACCACGTCGACCCGCGCGAACTGCTGCATTCGCTCGAGACGAAGCGCGTGCGCGGCCTGTTCCTCGCCGGCCAGATCAACGGGACCACCGGTTATGAGGAGGCCGCCGCGCAGGGGCTTCTGGCCGGGATCAACGCCGCCCGGCGCGCGGGGGCGGGCGAGGCGTGGGTGCCCGGTCGGGACGAGGCCTATATCGGCGTCATGGTGGACGACCTCGTCACGCGCGGGGTGACCGAGCCTTACCGGATGTTCACCTCGCGGGCCGAGTTCCGCCTGTCGCTCCGGGCCGACAATGCCGATCAGCGGCTGACGCCGGCTGGCGTCGCGCTGGGGGTCGTCGGGTCGGTGCGGGCGACGGTGCATGACCGGCGCGCGTTGGCACTCGCGGCGCTCAGGACGGCACTCGAGGGTTTCGACCTGACGCCGGACGAAGCGGCGAGCGAGGGGCTCGCGGTCAACCGGGATGGTGTTCGGCGGACCGGCTACGACCTCCTGGCGTTCCCGGGCGTGACCGTCGAGCGGCTTGCGGAGGCCCGCCCGGAACTCCGCGGCCATGCGGCGGGTGCGGTCGCCCAGATCGAGATCGAGGCGGGCTATGCTGCCTATGTCCGGCGCCAGGAGCGGGACGTGCGGGCGTTGCGGCGCGACGAGGCGGCGGCGCTGCCGCCGCTCGACGTCGATGCCATTCCGGGCCTCTCCAACGAGGTGCGCGATCGACTGCGGCGGGTTCAGCCGCGGTCGGTCGGGCAGGCGGCGCGGATCGAGGGGGTGACGCCCGCGGCGCTGGGCCTCCTGCTGGCGTGGTCGCGAAAGGCCGATCGTGACGGTCGCGGCGCTGCGTAACGCGGCGATCGCGGCGGCGGGACTGCCCCCTGTTTCACGTGAAACAGGGGAGCGGCTCGACCGGTTCATCGCGACGCTATCCGAATGGCAAACCCGCCAGAGCCTCGTGTCCCGCACGGCCGACACCGCGGAGATCTGGACCCGGCACGTGGCCGACTCGGCGCAGCTGCTTGCGGTCGCGCCGGCCGCGACGCGCTGGCTCGATCTCGGCAGCGGCGGCGGGTTTCCCGGCCTCGTGCTCGCGGCGCTGCTCGCCGACCGACCGGGCGCGGCGGTCCACCTCGTCGAGAGCAACCAGCGCAAAATCGCCTTCCTCCGCGCCGCAAATCGCGCCGCGGGAGCGCACGCGATCGTCCATGCCGGGCGGATCGAGGACGTCATCGCGGATTGGTCGGAGCCGATCGATGCCGTCTCTGCGCGCGCGCTCGCGCCGTTCGAAACGCTGTGCGGATGGGTGCAGCCGCTCGTGTCGCGCGGCATACGGGCCTACTTCCACAAGGGCGAGGAGTTCGCGCGCGAGAAGCACGAGGCCTCTCTGCGCTGGACTCTCGATCTGGTAGAACATCCAAGCCGAATCGGTTCCGGCGTCATCGTCGAGGTGTTGGCGATCGAGCGCCGCGACCCACCCCGGGTGCTGCCATGAGCCTTGCCAAGCGGCCACGCGTCATCGCCCTCGCCAACCAGAAGGGCGGCGTCGGCAAGACGACCACCGCGATCAACCTCGGTACCGCCCTCGCCGCCATCGGCGAGGAAGTGCTGATCGTCGACCTCGATCCGCAGGGCAACGCCTCGACGGGCCTCGGCGTCGACCGGAAGCAGCGTAAGCGCTCGACCTACGATGTCATGGTGGGTGAGGCGGGTCTGCATGACGTCGTGGTGCCGACCGCGGTGCCGCGCATGTCGGTCGCCCCGTCGACGCTCGATCTCCTCGGCGTGGAACTCGAGATCGCCGCCGACCCGAACCGCGCCTATCACCTCCGGAATGCGGTGGCGGGCCTCGATTCGATTCGGGAGCGAAACTTCACCTATCTTCTGGTCGACTGCCCGCCGTCGCTGAATCTCCTGACCATAAACGCGATGACCGCGGCGCATTCGGTGCTGGTGCCGCTGCAGTGCGAGTTCTTTGCGCTCGAAGGCCTCAGCCAGCTCCTGAAGACGGTCGAGCAGGTCCGGAAATCGCTCAATCCGGAGCTGTCGATCCACGGGATCGTGCTGACCATGTACGACAGCCGCAACAACCTCTCCGGCCAGGTTGCCGCCGACGTCCGCGCCCACATGGGCGACAAGGTCTATGAAACGGTGATTCCCCGGAACGTGCGGATTTCGGAGGCGCCGTCGCACGGGAAGCCGGTGATGCTCTACGACTTCCATTCGTCCGGCAGCCAGGCGTATCTCCGGCTGGCGCGCGAAATCATCAACCGCGAACGGCAGCTGACTGCCGCCTGATCGATTCAGGTCCGAAACGAGGGACTGGCATGGCTGAGGAATCGACGCGGCGGGCGCTCGGACGGGGATTGGCGGCGCTCATCGGCGACGTCGACACGGACGCCGCCACCGTCGATCACACCAGGGGTTCGCGAAAAGTGCCGGTCGAGCACATCTCGCCGAACCCGCGCAATCCGCGAAAAGCTTTCGACGCCGCCGAACTCGACCAGCTTGCGGCGTCGGTGAAGGACAAGGGCATCGTCCAGCCGATCCTCGTCCGGCCGGCGCCCGGCGCGCACAACCGCTTCGAGATCATCGCCGGCGAACGGCGCTGGCGGGCGGCGCAGAAGGCCGGCCTCCACGAGGTGCCGGTGACGGTTCAGGACGTCTCCGACAAGGAGGCGCTCGAACTCGCGATCGTCGAGAACGTCCAGCGCGCCGACCTCAACGCGATCGAGGAGGCGAGCGGCTACCAGCAGCTCATCGATTCGTTCGGATATTCGCAGTCCGATCTCGCCGACGTCATCGGCAAGAGCCGGCCGCACGTCGTCAACACGCTCCGCCTCCTGAAGCTGCCCGACGAGGTCCAGGCGCATGTCCGCGACGGCCGCCTCTCGGCCGGCCACGCCCGCGCGCTGGTCGGCGCCGAGGATGCGGTGGCGCTCGCCGGGCGCGTCGTCGCGGACGGGCTGTCGGTGCGCGAGACGGAGGCGCTCCTTGCCAAGCCGAAGGAGAAGGCCGTCGCGAAGGCCGGCCGCCGGAAGCTCAAGGACGCCGACACCGTCGCGCTCGAGAAGGCACTCGGCGACACGACCGGGCTCAAGGTCGTCATCGACCACCGGCCCGACGGGACGGGCGAACTCCACATCCGCTATCTCGGCCTCGACCAGCTCGACGACATCTGCCGGCGGCTGCAGAACGGCTGAGGCAGGTGGGCGAGTAGCGAGTAGCGAAGTAGCGAATAGCAGTGAAAGCGGGCGAGCGGCGCTCGATGGCGCGTGCGGGCCATGCTCCTGCCACCCATTCGCTACTCACTATTCGCTCCTGCGATGGCTAGATTGGCACGGGTCGACCGGCCGATGATTCGGACGGGCGCGGGGGCGCAGCGGAGTTTCGGACGGATGGCGGAAGCGGCCTCGGTGCGGAGGCGTCTGTGGGCTTTCGCCATGAGCGAAACGCTGCGCCGGGGCTGGCTCCGCTATCACCGGAGCCTGGTCTACCGGCCGCGCTATACCGGTCCCGTGCCGGAGCGCCTTCTCATCGCGCCGACCGACATCCGCACCTCCGATGCGACGCTCGCGCAGGACATCTACGCCGGGCGGTTCATCTTCGCCGGCACGGCCGTGGACGCCTCGGGCGTTCCGGTGTTCGCGATCAACCCGCCGAGCGATGCCTGGGAGCGCGAGCTGCAGGGATTTGCCTGGCTCCGCCATCTCCGCGCCTCGGAGCTGAAGGCGTCGCGGGCGAACGCCCGGTCGCTCGTCCGCGACTGGATCAGGCAGGGGGCGCGCAATCACCCGATCGCCTTCGAGCCCGACGTGATGGCGCGGCGCGTCCTCTCCTGGCTCGCGCAGTCGCCCCTCGTCCTCGATGGCTGCGACCATGCCTTCTACCGCCGCTTCATGCGGTCGCTCACCTCGCAGGTCCGCATGCTGCGGCGGATCGCGCTCGATTCGCCGCCGGGCCTGCCGCGGCTCAACATCGTCATCGCCATCACCGCGGCGGCCGTCGCCTCGCCCGACCAGGATCGCTTCCTCAAGCACGCCGGCCGGCTGCTCGAGACGGAGTTGCAGCGGCAGATCCTCTCCGATGGCGGCCATGTCAGCCGCAGCCCCGGCGCGCTGCTCGACCTCCTCGCCGATCTCCTGCCGCTCCGGCAGGCTTATGCGGCGCGGGGTCTCCAGCCTCCGCAGGGGCTCCTGACGGCGATCGACCGGATGATGCCGATGATCCGGTTCTTCCGGCATGGCGACGGCGCGCTCGCGCGCTTCAACGGCACCTGCGACACGCCCGTCGACCTCATCGCCACGGTCCTCGCCTATGACGACGTCCGCGGCGCGCCGGTCAGCACCGCGACGCACACCGGCTTCCAGCGCCTCACCGGCGGCGACACGGTGGTGCTGTTCGACAGCGGCCCGCCGCCGCCGATCGAACTGTCGGGGGAGGCCCATGCCGGGTGTCTCTCGTTCGAACTGTCGATCGGGCGGCAGCGGCTGATCGTGAATTGCGGCGCCGCCGGAATGCCGGGCTCGCGTCTCCGGCGCCTCTCCCGCACCACGGCGGCGCACACCACGGCGACGGTCAACGACGCGTCGTCGAGCCGCTTTCTCATCGGCACCGCGATGGCCCGCCGTTTCGGGGAGGTGATCGCCGAGGGGCCTTCGGAGGTGAAGGTCGAGCACGTCGACGACGAGGGCACGCCCGTCGTCGTCGCCAGCCATGACGGCTACGCCGAACGGTTCGGGCTCATCCACGAGCGGCGGCTGAAGCTGTCCGACACGGGGCACCGGCTCGACGGCATCGATCATTTCCGCCCGGTCAGCGGCGGCCGTGTCTCGCGCGGCTCGGGCAAGGATGCCTTTGCGATCCGCTTCCACCTCCACCCGGCGGTGGCGGTCGAGGTGCTCGACGAGCCGGGGCACGTCGTCCTCACCTTCCCCGACGGGGAGAGCTGGCAGTTCGCGGCCGACCACCCGGTGGAAGTCGAGGAGAGCATCTTCTTCTCGGAGACGACCGGCCACCGGCGGACGCAGCAGCTGGTGCTCCACGGCCGGCCGCAGCTTCGCGATACCGCGACGTGGTGGCTGCAGCGGGTCGGCCTCTCCGCCCGGCTCCGCAAGGAGAAGATCGAGCCGCGTTAGGCAGGATCGGGAGAAGCCGCTGCGGTGCCTCGGGAAGCGACCATGCCCCGATCAGGGAACGGGGGACGAGCCTGATCCGACCTGAATGGATCACGCCGGGGGAGCCGCCGTTCGCGCGGTGTTCCCGTACATGCTGCGGCCCGATCGCCGGGAGCGCAATTCAGACCCGATCAGCGGATTTGAACCGGCGCCGATCTGTGGTATCGGGCCGCGTCTCCGCACAGGCAAAGGTTCGAATGGTCGCCCTCGGCAAGAGCTATCCCGTTCCCGAACTAGTGCCGGTGAAGCGGGCCCTCCTGTCGGTGTCCGACAAGACGGGCCTCGTCGAGTTCGCGAAAGGCCTTGCCGGAGCCGGCGTCGAGCTCGTGTCGACCGGCGGCAGCCACAAGACGCTCGCCGCGGCGGGCCTTGCCGTCACCGAGGTGGCGAGCCTCACCGGCTTCCCCGAAATGCTCGGCGGCCGGGTGAAGACCCTCCACCCGATGGTGCATGGCGGCATTCTCGGCGTCCGCGACGACCCGGAGCACCAGGCAGCGATGGCCGAGCACGGCATCCGCGACATAGACCTCGTGGTGGTCAACCTCTACCCGTTCGAAGAGACGGTGAAGTCGAGCACCGACGCCGCGCTGATCGTCGAGAACATCGACATCGGCGGTCCGGCGCTGATCCGCGCTGCCGCCAAGAACCACGCCTATGTGACGGTGATCGTCGATCCGGCGGACTACGTAGCGGTGCTCCAGGCGCTCGCCGCCAACAACGCGTCGATCCCGGTGGCTCTCCGGCGCAGCCTTGCCGGCAAGGCGTTTGCGCGCACGTCGGCCTATGACGCGGCGATCGCCACCTGGTTCGCCGCGGCGACGGGCGACCGGGACCCGCAGCGCCGCATCTTCGCCGGAACGCTCCGGGAGACGCTCCGCTACGGCGAGAACCCGCACCAGCACGCCGCCTTCTACGTGACCGGCGACGGCCGGCCGGGCGTCGCGACGGCCCGGCAGCTCCAGGGCAAGGAGCTCTCCTACAACAACATCGCCGACACGGACGCTGCGTACGAGCTCGTCGCCGAGTTCGACCCGAAGGAGACCGCGGCGGTCGCGATCATCAAGCACGCCAATCCGTGCGGCGTCGCCGTCGGCGCTTCCCTCGCCGAGGCCTATCGCCTCGCCTTCCGCTGCGACACGGTCTCGGCCTTTGGCGGTATCGTCGCGCTCAACCGGCCGATCGACGCCGAGGTCGCGAACGAGATCGTGAAGGTGTTCACGGAGGTGATCATCGCGCCGGACGCGTCGCCGGAGGCGATCGCGATCATCGCCGCGAAGAAGAACCTTCGCCTTCTCCTCGCCGGCGGCCTGCCGGATCCGAAGGCGGAGGGGCTGACGGTGAAGTCGGTGGCGGGCGGGCTCCTGGTGCAGAACCGCGATGCCGGCGCGGTGGGTGCGGCAGAGCTCAGCACGATCTCGACGCGGGCGCCGTCGGCGACCGAGACCGCCGATCTCCTCTTTGCCTTCAAGGTCGCCAAGCACGTGAAATCGAATGCGATCGTGCTGGCGAAAGACGGCGCTACGGTCGGCATCGGCGCGGGCCAGATGAGTCGCGTCGATTCCGCCTTCGTGGCGGCGCGGAAGGCCGCGGAAGCGGGACGCACGGCCGGCCTGCCCCACAGCCTGGCGGAGGGATCGGTGGTGGCGTCGGACGCGTTCTTCCCCTTCCCGGATGCGATGCTGGTCGCCGCCGACGCGGGGGCTACCGCTGTCATTCATCCGGGAGGATCCATGCGGGATGATGAGGTCGTGGCGGCTGCGAACGCGCGGGGGCTCGCCATGGTAGTGACGGGAATGCGCCATTTCCGTCACTAGCCCCGGTTCAGCGAGTGTTCAGGACACGGATTCTACGGTTTCGGGTAAATCGCGACTTGGCAGGTGGCATTTGCGCAGGCAAATTCAGCTAAGCGTTCGGGCGCCGAGAAGGGGCGGTGACGTGCTCGAAGTAGTACAGAGGGTTGCACAGGGTGGCCGGGGCCTCGAATGGCTCAGCGGCCCGCCGATCGCCCATCGGGGCCTCCACGACGCCTCCTCGGGCGCGCCGGAGAACACGATCCGCGCCTTCGGTGCCGCGATCGCCCGCGGCCTTCCGATCGAGTGCGACGTCATGCTCACCTCGGACAACGAGGTGATCGTGTTCCATGATCACAAGCTCGCCCGTCTCACCGGCATCGCCGGCGACGTGAACCGGATGACGCTGCGCGACCTGCAGCGCCTCCGCATCAAATCCACCGACGAGCGCGCGCCGTCCCTCGTCGAGACGCTCGATTTCGTCGGCGGACGCGTGCCGCTGCTCGTCGAGCTGAAGTCGCAGCGCCGTCCGGGCGCGCTCGAGGTCGGCGTCCTCCGTGCCCTCCGCGCCTATCAGGGCCCTGTCGCCGTCCAGTCGTTCTCGCCGCATTCGATGCAGTGGTTCCGCGAGAACGCGCCCGAGATTCCGCGCGGCCAGCTGTCGGGCTCGTACCGATGGGAGCGCCATCCCGGCGCGATCACGCGCTGGGCCTACCGGCACCTCCTGATGCTCGGCATCAGCCGGCCGGATTTCGTGGCGCACGAGGTCTCGTGCCTTGAGCTGCCTGCCGTCCGGCTGTGGCGACGCTTCGGTGGCCCGCTCGTCGCCTGGACGGCGAAAACCGCCACCGCCTATGCCGCCGCGAAACGCGTCGCGGACGGCGTCATCTTCGAAGGCTTCGACCCGCTTCCGTCCTTCGCGATGCCCGACGCGAGCCCGCTCCTCCGCACCGCGTAGGGGCCGGCCCGCCCCGGGCGTCCACGGAAGCTTCAACGAAAAAGGCCGCGCCCGAAGCGCGGCCTTTTCGTTCGGCCTCCGTTTTGTCGGTTGGAGCGCGATCCGTTGTCAGTCGGATCACGCTCGGATCATGCTCGACGTCAGGCCGCCGGCTGCATCAGCACGTAGGGCTGCATCGGCGTGAAATCGATCAGAAGAATCTTGCGCGACCCGGCGGTCGAACCGTCGGCGAGGCGGACGCCGGCGACGTGGTGGGCGACGCGGTCGTCGCGCACGATGTAGCCGTCGAGCGGATTCACGAGGACGAAGGCCGAGCGGATCGCCGCCGCCGGAACGTCGGCGATCTCACGGTCGGCGAAGGCGGGGTCGACGATGTGGTTCTCGCCGCCGACGATGCCGTCACGGCTGATGAGGTGGGCGCAGGTGTAGTGCTCGCCGTCGCGGTGGACCCGGTTCGGCGACGCCACCGCCTCGACGCCGGGGCTCGGGCGCATCTCGACGACATGGACGCCGACCTGGATCGGGCTGTTCATCTCGTCTGCGGTGAAGCGGAGCTGGGCGAAGTCGAAGCGGATGATGTGCTCCATCCAGTCGCTCGCCAGCACCGACTGCGGCACCGCCGGGAATTTCCGGGCGCTGCCGGCTTCTTCCGAGTTGAGCGCGGCGGGCTGCTGGTAGGTGAAGACCGGCTGCCGCCGGTCGGCCGACCATTCGAGCGGCGCGGAGACGAGCGTGTCCGACCACGGCATCAGGAACAGCCGGGCGTAGCGGCGGTAGCGGTAGCCACCCTTGCAGTAGGGGTCGGCCGGGAGGTCGGCGGCGAGATCGCGGAGGCCGCGCGTCGCGCGGGCGACCATCGCCGGGGAGCCGAGGCTTGCCGCCGCCATCGCGACGAATCCGTCACGATGCAGTTGGTCGCGGAAACGGTCGTGCGGCGGGGTCGCTCCGTCATTGCTGGCGACGAGGGCAAGACCGCGCCGACCCTCGGCTGCGGCATCGATGGTCCGAATGCTCTGAGCTGGCATGAGAGGTCCCCTTTCAGTCCGTGCGAAGGCGTGCGGCGACGGGTGCCGGCCGGTGAGGCCAATGGTCGGGCATCCCGATGCGGAAAGCGTCCGGCCCGCCCCGTGCGGCGTCGTCGATCAGCGGGGCGGGACGGAAGGTCATGGCTAGTCGAGCCGCGGGGCGAGCCGGGACCCGACGGACCAGCCGTTTTCGAGGTCGTCCACCTGTTCGGCCAGCGCTCCCATGGCCAGCGACAGGCAATAGGCGACGAACGGCAGATTGTTCTCGCGGGCCTCAGTCTCGCAGTACTTGACCATGCGGGCGAGGGCGAGCCGATTGTCGGCCCGCTCCCGGTTCGACCCCTCGCCCATCGCGATCTCTAGCTCGCTATCCCAACCTGTTCCTTGCTCAGCCATTCGAGTAGCCCCTTTATGTTTGTTACGTCCGAGTATTGCCGGATCAGCTCGGTCGCGAAGACGTTCGATTCTTCCTCGCTCGCTCCGCCGATCGCCGGGCTCCAGCTGGCGTCCGCCACGAACAGGCTGGTGTGCTGCCGGTGGTAGGCATCGAGTGCCGTGGCCAGGCACGCGCCCGTCGACGTCAGACCGGCGATGACGAAGACGGGGTGATCCATGTTCTGCGTCACGGCCGCGAAAGCCTGGGCGGCGTAGCAGGACGGCATCGAGCGCTCGAAGATCATCTCCGACGGCCGCGGCCGGAACTCGTCGATCCACGACGCGTAGTCGGTGGCGGCGTTGAGATACGCCTCGCGGCGCAGCTGGCGGAAATGGGCGATCGGCAGGCGGTGCTCGCGGGCGAAAGCGAGCAATCTCCGGCAATTGCCCATCCAGGGCTCGTTCGCGTCGACCGCGAGGGGGCGGCCCTTCGCGATGTACTCGACCTGGAGATCGACGAAGCACACGATGGGCAGCGGTCGCTGGCGCTGCAGCGGGAGGCGGATGATGTTCATGCCGCGGTCTTGGCCTCGGGCTGCTTCTCGCGCCGGCCGTTGAGCGGCGAGGTGGCGGGACGCCCGGCCGATTCGTCGAGGACGCCGCGATCCTCCCAGTCACCCTCCGGGCGGATGATGAGATAGGGGTCGCTCGCCATCGTGATCGGATCGGGATGCGGCTCGAGCTCGATCACCATCTCGGTGTAGGAGAAGTCCGAGAAGACGAGATCGCGCTTCTTCTCGCCGATCGGCTTCGCGCCGAAATGGGCCCAGAAGTCCACGAGCCGGTCCTGCGCGTGACCGTAGATGCGGCGGAACCCCTTCTTGCGGGCGTGCTCGATGCCGGCCTGGACGATCTGGAAGGCGATACGGCTGCGGCGGTAGTCCTGCCGCACCGCAAGGCGCTCGAGCTTGCAGAAATCGGCGAAGTAGCGGGCCCGGAGGGCCGCGACCGGCTCGCGGCCGACCATCGCGATGAAGTGCAGCGAGCAGAAGTCGTTGCCGTCGAACTCCTCCTCGTAGGGGCAGGCCTGGTCGGTGAGGAACACCGCGGAGCGGACGGCGACGACCTGCATGAGGTCTTCCATCGAGCGGGCGATCTTGATCGTCGCCCGCCGTGTCGTCGCGGGCCCCGTCGGGCGGGTTCGCTTCCAGCGGTCGGAGTAGATCGGCGCATTCATGACGTGCGTTCCCTAGGCTGCGAGAATCCGGCGGGTCCGGTTCGCTTGCCGGACGTAGCCGAGAAGGAGCGGGTCGATTTCGGGCATCGCCTCGAAGCCGATGTTGAGCATCAGCTTCGTCGCGGCAGGCGTCGTCGCGCGGGCGTAGAGGTTGGCCGTGGCATAGCGCGGGCCGCGGAGATGGCGGCTGACGAGCCGGATGCCCTCGGCCGCGAGGCGAGGGGCGACGACGGCCCATTTGTAGATGGCGGCGACCGGCTGCCGCGGCGTCGCGAGCCAGGCGAGCGAGGGGTCGGCCGCGTCGAAGCTGCCCGACATCAGCCGCCGAAGGCCGGTGGCGTTGAGGTGGAGCATCGCGTAGGCGCCGACGACCTCGCCGTTGCGGCGGAAGGCCCAGATGGCGTCGCGATCATGGCTGCGGACGCGTTCGACCACCGGGCCCGCCGCGGCGAGCGCCGGTATCTGCGTCACCGCGAGGTCCATGAGGGCGCCGAGTTCGCCCCAGCCCGCGGGGGAAGCGGCGATCCGCCGGGCCGGCATATCCGCCAGGTCGTCGAAGTCGGCGCGCTGCGCCAGCGCAGCGGGGCCGGAAACCGGACGCGACATGAGCCTTCCCTCGGTTGCCGTGGACGGCCTCGCCGTCCCGTGGTTAACCTGACGGTGGCGGATATCCGGGGGTTTGTATGCGTCGCCTCGTGCAAGGGGGTGCTGCGCTCGCGCAGCACGCACAGCCGGCCTCACCCGACCTCGCCTGGGACGACGTGCGCGTCTTCCTGGCGTGCGTCGACGGCGGCAGTTTCCGGAAGGCCGGGGACATCCTCGGCGTGAATGCCTCGACCGTGGCCCGGCGCATCGAGGGATTCGAGCGCCAGCTCGGCTATGTTCTGTTCGGACGCCTGACCGACGGTCTCGTCGCCACGGCCGAGGGCGAGGCGCTCATACCCGGCGCCCGGCAGATGGAGGCATCGTACCGCGATCTCGTCCGCCGGATGAATGCCCCGAAGGTCGACCATCGCGGCGTGGTGAAGATTTCGATTACCGACGGTCTCGGCACGTTCTGGATGATGCCGCTGCTCGTCGAGTTCTCACGGGCCAACCCGAACCTGATCCTTCAGGTCGATTGCGCGGTCGACAGCGCCGACGTTCTCCGCTTCGAGGCCGACCTGTCGATCCAGTTCTCGCGGCCGGACGCGCCGGAGCAGATCGTCACCCGCCTCGGCTCGCTCCACGCCTATCCCTACGCCTCGCAGGGCTATGCCGACCGTTTCGGGCTGCCGAAAACCCTCGAGGAGATGAAGAACCACCGCCTCGTCGACCAGGTGAGCCCGCGCTACCCCGAGGGAACCTGGTCGCGCTATCTCGGCATTCCGATCGAAGGCATCGTCGGCATCCGGTCGAACGCCTCCACGAGCGTGTTCTACGCCATCGAGAAGGGCGCGGGCATCGGCGCGCTGCCCACCTTCGCCTGCGCGCTCGACGCCCCCGTGGTTCCCGTCGACCTCGGCATCCATCACCGGATGGACATCTGGCTCACCTGCTCGCGCACGACGCGGCAGACGAAGCGGGTCGGCCACGTCGTCGAATGGGTGAAGTCGATCTTCGACCCGGCGCGCTATCCGTGGTTCCGCGACGACTTCATCCACCCGTACGAGCTGGTGAAGATGGCGCCCGCCGGCACCGAACTGCAGTCGGTGAAAGGCTCGTTCGCGGCGACGCCGTTCCGGCCCTGACCGGCGCCAGGGTCAGGGCGCGGAAGGCGCGGTCCCGCGCCTCGCCCTACGCCGCGTCCTTCCACTTCAACGAGCAGCCGATCGACGGAATCTGGTCGGCCGGGCCTTTTCCGGTCCGGGCGACGAGCCGCATCGCCTCGAGGAGCTCGCGGCGGGTGCCGGCCGGCGGCGGGTCCTTCCGGCCTTCGTCGAGGCGGCCGCGGTACTGCACGGAGCCTTCGGCGTCGAGGCCGAAATAGTCGGGCGTGCATTCCGCCCGGTAGGCGCGGGCGACGGCCTGGCTCTCGTCGTAGAGATAGGGGAAGGGGAAGGCGTGCCTCGCGGCGAAGGCCTTCATGTTGTCGAACGAATCCTCGGGGTACGCCGCGACGTCGTTCGAGCTGATCGCGACGAAGGCGACGCCGTCCTCGGCGAGCGCCTTCGCATCCGCGACCAGCCGGTCGATCACGCCCTTCACATAGGGGCAGTGATTGCAGATGAAGACCACCACCGTGCCGTTCCGGCCTTTTGCCTCGGCGAGGCTCCAGGTCCGTCCGTCGACGCCGGGCAGGACGAAACCGGGCGCCTTGATGCCCATTTCGACGGGCGGCGGGCTGACGGCCATTGCAGAGATCCTCGTTCGGAAAGCTGTTGATCCGGCACGCAATCTAGGGAGTCCGCGATCGGCGCGAAACCCGCGTGCCGTGCGGCTTCGTCGCTTTACGGGCTGCCGCCGAAGGGGAATAGTCGAAGCAATCATCGTCACGGGGAATCCCATGCGCCTCACCAACCTGCTGTCGGCCACTTCGGTGGCAGTTCTCGCCATGGCTGCGGCCAGTGCCGCGCGGGCCGATATCGGCGGCCAGTACACCGGCTATGGCGAGGGCGCCGGTACGACGATCGACCTCGTGCAGACCGGCACGGCGCTCAACGGCGTCATCGGCGGGGATGTCGACGGCGTCCTTCTCGGCACCGCCACCGGCGACACCGCAACCGGGGTCGTTCTTCTCTTCGACGTCGCAAAATTCCCGTTCACCGCCGTCTTCACCGGGAGCGAACTCCGCATCACCATCACCGGCGTCAACGGTCAGCAGACGCTGATCCCGTTCACCCTCGACGGCGCGGCGGCGCCGACGACGCTTCCGACCGCCCCGACCAAGCCGGCGCCGCAGCCTCCGCAGGCGCCGCCCGTCCTCGATCATGCCGCGGTAACCGAGGCGCTGCGGGCGCTCCTCACGGGTCTCGTCGCCATCGAGTTCGACGATCAGCCGCCTGCCGCGCAGGCGGGGTTCGTCGAGTGCCTCATCGGCGTCACCGCGCCGCTGTCGGCGGAGGAGCTGCAGATGCTGGTCGATACGGGCTTCAACCCCGACGACGCCATGATCGTGCGGTTCGACCGCACCGTGCCGGGGATCGATGCGGCGGTCGCAGCCTGCTTCACGGCGGCCGACGTTCCGGCGGAGACGCCGCCGCCCGTTCCGACCAAGCCCGGCCCGGCCCCGGCCACGGCCCCCGCGCCCGATCCGGCCGCGACCCCGCCGCCGGTCGCGCTCGACGACGCGGTGGTGGACGGGAACCTCCGGACGGTCCTCGTCGGCGTGGTTGCCGCCGAGCTGCCGGACGCCACGGACGAACAGCGCACCGCGGTCGTCGCGTGCCTGATGGCCGCCGTCGCACCTCTTCCGGCGGCCGACCGCCAACACCTCGCCGACATCGGCTTCGAGCCCGACGACCGCGAGGCGGCACGGCTCGAGGCGCTCGTTCCGGGCATCTCGATGGCGGTGCAGGATTGCCTCCTCGCCTACGAGCCGGTGCGGACCTCGGTGACCCTTTCGAACGGCGCGACCGTCACCGTCGAAGGCGGCGTCAACCACATGTTCGAAGCGATCGACGGCGGCTACCGGATCGCGGTCGATGCGACCGACATCGTCGTCACCGCCACGGAACTCGTCGTCTCCGGCGCCACGACGCCGCTTCCGGCCAGCTTCACGGAGCTCGTGGTCGCGATCACCGACACGGGCTTCGCCATCACCGTCGACGGCGCGCCGCTTCCGGCCAACTGAGCCCGGCCGGCCGGGGCGATTCGCCCGCCGGAACGAAAAGACCCCCGCGCGAGGCGCGGGGGTCGAGGGGGAGGAAGAGGTTTCCGGTCACGGCAGGAGGGGCGCCGTGCCGGTGATGACTGCGGAAAAAGATGCGGGAACGGGGAGGGGGATCGCCCCTCCCCAAAGCCGCTAGTTCGCGGCGGTCGCCTCGGGGAGACCGAAGACGTACAGCGTCGAGCCCGACCGGCGGTAGCGGTCGGCGGCATCGGCGGCGGCGTCGTAGGCAACCGGGTTGTTGTTGGCTGCAGACGACGCGATGATCGCCACGTACTGGCGGCCATCCGGCCCGAGATAGGTGATCGGGCTCTGGTTGAAGTTCGAGCCCGTCCGGAAGGTCCAGACGATCTCGCCATTGGTGGCATCGATGGCCCGCATGAGGCCGTCCTGCGGCGCGCCCTGGAACAGGAGGTCCGTGGCGGTCGCGAGGATCGGCGCATGGTTGCCGCGGGGCGCGTTCAGCTGCCAGACGGTCTGGCCCGTGACCGGGTCGTTCGCCTGGAGTTCGCCCTGGTGGTCCGACCGCTGGCCGTCATTGTCGACGAACGGGTTGGTCGCGGGACCGCCGAACTGCAGCAGCGTGTAGCCTTCGCCCGGCGTGTACTCGCCCTCGATGACATGGAAGCTGAAGCAGCCATTGAGGGTCGAGGTGTAGAGGAGGCCGGTGCGCGGCGACCAGGCGTCGTTCTGCCAGTTGCGGGCGAAGATGCCGGGGCAGATGTCGGTGACCTCGGTGCCGGTGTAGTCGAGGACGGTGGTCCCGTCCGCGAGGCGGCCGGGGTCGGCCTGGGTGTAGTTGCGGCGGTCCTCGACGCGCGAGAACATCCACTTGTCCATGTTGTAGAGCGCACGGCCGGTCGCCATGTCGACGCCGACGGTGGTGTTCGAGAACACGAACTGCCACGGCTGGACGAGCATCTCGCCGGTGTTGCGGTCCCACACATAGAAGTAGCCGGTGCGGGCCGCCTTGATGGCGGTCTGGCGCATCTCGCCGTTGATCATGAGGTCGACGAGCGGGGTCTGGAGCGGCTCGTCATAGTCCCACGGATCGGCCGGGGTGATGTTGTAGGCCCAGATCAGTTCGCCGGTCGTGGCGTCGCGCGCCATCTCCGAGGCGCACCAGTTGTTGCGGTAGTCGACGAGACCGCCGTTGGCGTCGAGCGTGACGACGCCCCACTCACGGCGATAGTCCGGGTTCCACGGACCGCAATTGCCGGTCGAGTAGTGGAAGATGTTCGCGGCTTCGTCGTAGGTGAAGTAGCCCCACACCGTGCCGCCGCCACGACGCCAGCTGTCGCCGTACCAGGTGGCGAGCGAGCCGACCTTGTCGTCGGCGTAGAACGGGTTGAACCGCGGGCCGATGCCGACCTCGTTGTCCGGACCCATCGAGTACATCACCCACTGCAGATTGCCGGTGTTGATGTCGAAGGCCTGGACCTTGCCGCGGACGCCGCGCTCGCCGCCGGCATTGCCGGAGATGAGGAGGTCGCCGACGACGATCATGTTGCCGACGGTCGTCTCACCGATCGACAGGTCCGCGCCCACGGTGCGCCAGAGCGCTTCGCCGGTGGCGGCGTCGAGGGCGAAGTGCTGGCCGTCGAGGGTGTTGAAGAAGATCTTCCCTTCGGCGTAGTTGAGGCCGCGGGTCTGGGCGCCGCAGCAACCCTGACGGGTCGCTTCCTCGACGTTCATGTCGGGGCGGAATTCCCACTTGATGACGCCGTCGCGCGTGAGGTCGAGCGCGTAGACGTAGTTCGGCTTCGGCGAGACGATGTACATCGTGTCGCCAACGACGAGCGGCGAAGCCTCATGGCTGTCGAGAATGCCGATCTGCCACGTCCAGGCGATCCGGAGATCGGCGACGTTGTCGAGCGTGATCTGATCGAGCAGCGAATAGTTCCAGCCGGCGTAGTTGATGTTCGGCATCACTACGTTGCCGGGGTTTGCGACGAGGGCGTCCACATCGTCATTCGCTGATGCGCCCGTCGCGAGGCCGGCTCCGGCCGCCAGTGCGGCTGCGGACGCGGACCACTTGAAAACAACACCCTTCACGGTATTCCTCCCGTTGTTCGGCATAAAGATTCTTGCAGGCAGTTTCTTGCAGGGAACGTGTCGTCTCGAACTGTGCCGGACCTCCTTTCGTCAGAGTGCTTCCATGCCTCCTGATGGAACCCCGCCGGATCGCGCCAACGATCCGGCGGGTGGAGGCTCGACGCGGGCTACTGCGGGCGAACCTGGCCCACCATTGCCGCGGTAACCACGCCGTAGGCGTTGCCCCACGAGTTCCGGATGTAGGTGGAAATCGCAGCGATCTGCGGGTTGGTCAGACGGCTGCCGAACTCCGGCATGCCGTGGTTCGGGTAGCCCTGGATGATCTGGTTGATCGTGGCGCCGGCGCGCGAGACGACCGGCGAATTGACGAGGGCGAAGCCGATGCCGCCCTGGCCCTGGTCACCGTGGCAGGCCAGGCAGTTGGTGGCGTAAAGGCGCTGGCCCTCGGTCATGAGGGCCGCCATCACTGCCGCCGCGTCCTCGACGGGGGCGGCGGCCGCTGCCGGAGCGGGAGCGGTGGCCGGTGCCGCGGCGGGCGCGGCCGCGAGCGGCACGGCCTTGGCCGAGAAGACCCCGACCGGCGTCGCGCCGGGGGTCATGAGCACGTCGAAGCGCGCCTCGACGACGTAGGCGACGTCGCCGATCTGGGCGACGGCGGTCGCCTGCGTGAAGCCGTCGGCGATCGTCTCGACCGTCGCGGCGTCCCCGTCGATGGTGATGCGGTCGAGCGTGCCGCCGGCATTCTCGGTGAGGAGAAGGGCCGTGCCGTCGACGGTCGTCCGCATGCCGTCGGGGCCCTGGAGCGGCCGCGACAGCGTCAGCGTGGTGTACGTGCCGCCGGCGACGTCGATGCGATAGAGGTCACCCGTCTGGACGTTGTTGGCGTAGAGATCGTCGCCGATAAAGGCGATGCCGTCGATGCCGGTGATGGCGGCGTCCGACAGGACGACGGCGAGTTCGGTGGCTCCGGGCGCGAGCGCGAGGACGCGGCCGACCGGCGAGGTGTCGGCGACATAGGCGGTGCCGTCGGCACCGACCGCGATGTCGTTGCAGAACCCGCCGCCGGGGAACTCGTAGCGGCCCGTCTCGGCCGCGGTGGCGAGGTCGAAGGTGAGGAGGAAGGCGACATTGGAGCCGAAGGCGCCGTCGGCGCAGACATATGCGGTGTCACCCGCGGCGAAGACGCCGAGGACGAGGCCGCCATCGATGAGGCCGGTGGTGATCCACGGCTCGGCGGTCGTGGCGCCGGGTGCGGCGCGGTACACGCTGTTCAGCGCGACGCTGCCGATCAGGAGGCCGCCGTCGGGGGTCGCGGCGATGCTTTCCGGGTGGAAGCCTTCGCCGAGCACGACGTCGGCCGCATTCTGCGCGCTGGCGAAACCGGCCGCCGCCGCCAGTACACCTCCAGCGAGCGCGATCGACGCGCCGGAGATCAACGTACGCTTGGTCATATGCTCGCTATCCTTCCCTGCGTCAGGTTTCGGGCGTGGCTGCCCGTCGACCGAAGAAAAGGCTTTGCCGCCCTCCTTCAGCCCACTATCATGACAACTGAGTTCAACTTTCGCCCGCGCGTCTTTCCCCTGGACGCAACGGGGGATTCCCTCTGGCAGCCGAATATTATTGACAGTTGTGCTATCGGCCGATGTTTAATCACGATACTTTGAGTCGTGACACTATGTCAACGACAACGTGAGTTGTCTCACAATCCCATCCGTCAGGAAACCAACCAGAATGGCTCCCAGCCGGGATCCTGAATTCGAGGCCTTGATCGACAAGGCGCACGGGTTCACGCAGATGTATGAGCGCTGGCTGGCCCGCCGGCTCGGCGGCGGCGATGGCGTGACCCTCGCCCGCCTGAAGGTTCTCTTCATTCTCCACGATCTCGGACCGCAGAAGATGAGCGTCCTCGCCCGCGACGCGAAGGTTGCGCCGCGGACGCTGACGACGCTCGTCGACGCGCTCGAACGCGAGGGCCTCGCTCGCCGCATTCCGCATTCGGTCGACCGTCGCGCGACCATCATCGAGATGACGCCGGCCGGCATGAAAGCCGTCGAGAGCAAGTCCGGACCCTACTGGGCGGCGAAGAATTTCCTGTTCGTCGGGCTCACGGCCGACGAACGCAACACGATGGGCCGCATCTACGATCGCTGGTCGCAGATGGTCGAAGAGGATCTCCTCCGCATGGGCGAGGAGGTCTGACGCGATCCAACCGGCTGGAGGAAATCGCCGGAGCTCGACGGAGACGCTTGCCTGGCGGCGAGAACGCAGTCCGGGGGGAAGCGCGGCGTGCCGGCCGGGGCGGATTGGCTTTGCCCGGCGGATCGTGCAACCGTACCGAAGTCCCGCCGCCCGCCGGTCCACTGCCGCCGCCTGCGCCGTCGGCGACCAGCCACGGCCTTCCTGCCCGCCAGCACCTCGCCAGGACGACAATGACCGAGCGCCTCGTTCCGAATTCAGCGCGGTTCCCCGATCAGACGATCGACGACGAGACGCTCCTGTTCGACGCCGACACGGGCAATCTCGTCCTTCTGACGGGTTTTGGCTCGGTGGTGTGGACGCATCTTCTGGCGGGGGCGGATGCGGCGGCGATCGCCGCAGGGGTCGCGGAGCGGTTCGGGAGCGAGGCGGCGGAGGCGACGCGGGCGTTCATCGGCGAACTGCGGACCGCGGAGATGATCGTCCCGTCGGCGGCGCCGCCCGAAGCGATCGTGGCCGTAGTGGCATGGCCGGCCGCGTTCACCGCGCCGGCGATCGAACGCTATGACGACATCGCGAAGATCATCGCGATGGACCCGATCCACGACGTCGACGCCACCACCGGCTGGCCGCGCGCGGCGCCGGACGGCGAGGTGTAGGCGCGGCGTTGCTCCTCGCTCTCGCCGGACGGACGGTTCGCGTCGAGACGGCGAGCGACCGCGCGCTCGGCGCCATTGCCCCGGCATTCTCGCATCTCGCCGGATCGGCTCCGGGCGCAGTCGCCGGCGCGCCGATCCGCTGGAGGATAGCGGAGGAGGATGACGCCTGGCGGCCCGAAGGATACGGGCCGAACGGCGCCTACCGCATGAGCGGCGGTGGTTTTGCGGTCGTGCAGGGCGAGCCGGCGGCGCTCGAATCGTACCTGCCGGGGGAAGGCATCACGCTCCGCGCCGGCCGACGGGCGCTGGGCGCCGGCGATTTCCGTGCCCATCCCGGCAGTTTCGCGCTGGCCGCCGCGCTGTCGGGACCGGGCGCGCAGGTGCTCCACGCCGGCGCCATCGCCCATGACGGCGCCGCGGTGCTCCTCGTCGGCGTCGGCGGCGTCGGGAAATCGACGACGGCGCTCGCCTGCGCGCTCGGCGGGGCGGATTTCCTCGGCGACGATCTCGTTCTGGTCGAGGCAGGCCGGGGCGCGGCAGCGCCGCGCGTGCACTGCCTGTTCGCGACCGCGAAGCTGAACGACGACAGCGCCCGCGCCCTTGGCGTCGGGAACTGGCGGCCGATCGGCATCACGCCGAAGAACAAGACCGTGGTCGCGGTCGGCGACCGCGTGGCGATCAGACGATCGGCGCCGATCGCGGCGGTGGTCCTCCTCGCGCCGCCGGCCAATGGCGAACCACGGCCCGAGCGGATCGCGCCGGCGGCGGCCATGGCGCTGGTGATGCCGACCGCGCTCCCCGTCGCGTGCCGCACGGGGTCGCCGGCCGACCTTCTCGGCGTCGTCGCCGACCTCGCGCGCCGCGTTCCGGCGTTTCGCCTCCCGGTGACCTGGGATCTCGATGCGCTCCGCTCGGCCGTCCGCAGCGTCCTGCCGCGGGGCGCAGAAGCCAGCGGAAGCATCGCCCGTCCGGGGCGTCTCGCGCTGCCGGATGGCGTGTCGTGACCGTTGCCGTGCCCGTCGTCCTGTTCCTCTTCAACCGTCCTGCGACGCTGTCGCGGGTGATCGACGCCGTTCTTGCGGCACGACCGGAAACGGTGGTGGCCATCGCCGACGGGCCGCGCGCGAACTGGCCGGACGACGGCCCGCGCTGCGCCGCGGCGCGGGCGCTGGTCGATCGCCTCGAGGGGCAATGCGCGGTCGTCCGGCACTACTCCGAAACGAATCTCGGCTGCGACGCGCGGATCCGGTCCGGGCTCGACTGGGTGTTCGAGCGCTACCCGGAGGCGATCGTCCTCGAGGACGACGTCCTGCCCGATCCGTCCTTCCTCCCATGGGCGGAACGGATGCTTCACCGCTACCGCGACCGGCCGGAGGTGATGCACGTTTCCGGCCGCAACCATCTCGGCCGGTGGACGCTATCGGGCGACGGCCACGCGCTGACCCGCCGCGCCAGCGCGTGGGGCTGGGCGACGTGGCGGCGGGCGTGGCAGTGCCCCGTCGAAACGCCCGGCAACGCGGCGGCCCTCGCGAACGCGCCGGGCGCGGCGTCGGTCGACCCGCTCGTCGCCGAGCAGTTCCTGATGCTCCAGGAGGCTGCCTCGAACGCCGGCCCGGTGGCGTGGGACTGCGCGTGGGAGCTGAAGAAGGCGCTCGCCGGAGGCCTGTCGGTCGTGCCGGCCGTGAACCTCACCGCGCATATCGGCTACGGTCCCGGCGCCACCCACAATCGCTACGCCGCCGACATCGGCGCGAGCGTGCCCGTGTTCTCGGTCGCGGGCCGGCCCGATGCCGTCGACCGGTGCGAAGACGATTCGCGGCTCGATCGCTGGCAGATGATGATCGAGCTGATGGCGACCTATCGCGCGCCGGAGATGGTACGGCGGCTCGCGCGAATGGCGCAGTTCCCGGCCGCCGCAGGCTGGGCCGGGGACAGGCGCCTCCGGCAGCATCTCGCCCCGTTCCGCCACGCGGAAGAAACGCTGGCCGTTCTCGAGCACTTCTGCGCCTCCGGCGCGCCGCGCGAGCCGCTGGCGGACCTCTTCGGGGCGTTGCGGGGTGTCGCCGGCCGACCGGCGGCGGCCCGGCCCGCGGTCGGGGGCGTAGCCTGATGTGCGGCATCGCCGGACTCATCGGGCGCCGCGATCCGGACTTTGCGGCGATCGCCGATGCGCGCCTCCGCCACCGCGGGCCGGACGGCGCCGGCAGCTTCGCCGAGGACGACGTCACGCTCGTCAGCCGGAGGCTCGCCCTCCTCGATCCGTCCGATGCCGGGCGTCAGCCGATGATTTCCGCCAGCGGCCGCCACGTCATCGTCTTCAACGGCGAGATCTACAATTTCCGCGACCTCCGCGAGCCGCTCCAGCGCGCGGGCGTGGCGTTCCGCTCGGGGACCGACACCGAACTGGTGCTGGAACTCTTCGCCGCCGAAGGATGGCGCTGCCTGCCGCTTCTGCGGGGCATGTTCGCGTTCTGCATCTACGACCGCGCCGAACGCACCGCATTCCTCGCCCGCGATCCGCTGGGGATAAAACCGCTCTATCGCCGGCACGGACCCGGCGGCGAGCTCGCCTTCGCCTCGGAGGTGCGGACGCTGCTCGCGACCGGGCCGGCGCGGCCGGAACTCGATCCCGCCGCGCTCGCCCACTATCTCGCCTTCGGCACGCTTCCCTCCGGCCGCACGCTCGTCGCCGGCGTCACGCCGCTTCCGCCGGGGCATTTCGGCGTGTGGAAGGGAGGACGATGGACCGAGGAGCGGTTCTGGCGCCCCGATTTCGCGCCGCGGATCGGCGATGCGGCGGAAGCGGTGCGGGTTGCGCGGGCGGCGCTCGGGGCGAGCGTCGGGGCTCACCTCGTCAGCGACGAGCCGGTGGGCCTCCTTCTCAGCGGCGGGATCGATTCGGCCGCGATCATGGCGCTGGCCGGAGGCGGCGTGCCGGCCGTGACGATCGGCGTTGCCGACCCGGCGCTCGACGAATCCGCCTTCGCGCGACGCGTCGCGCGGCATTTCGGGGCGGACTGCCACGCGTTCGAACTGTCCGCCGACCAGGCCGCAGCACGCGTGCCGGAATTCGTCGCCGGGATGGACCAGCCGAGCCTCGACGGCTTCAACATTTTTTGCGCTGCCCGCGCGGCGCACGAACGCGGCTTCAAGGCGGTGCTCGCCGGCTCGGGCGGCGACGAATTGTTTGCCGGCTATCCATCCTTCACTGAAATCCCGCAGCTTCTTGCGGTGCGGCGGCGCGTGCAGCCCGCGGCGCGCCGGTTCGGCGCGGCGCTCGCCGGGCGGAGCGATGCCGGCAGCCGGCGGATGGCGGCCCTCCTCGACGGTGCGGCCACGGTCGATGCGGTGTACGGGGGCTATCGGTCGCTGTTCACGCCGCGCGAGGTGCAGTCGATCCTCGCCGGATGGGGCATTGCGCCGATGGCGGCAGCGGCCGGCGACGACCGGGGGATCGGTCCGGCCGCCTTCCCCAACGACCTCGACCGGCTCGGTTGGCTCGAAACGACGAATTTCCTCGGCAACCGGCTCCTCCGCGACGCCGACGATTTCGGCATGGCGGCAGGCGTCGAAATCCGCGTTCCGTTCGCGGACGCGGCGCTCCTCGACGCGATCGCGCCGATCGCCGCGCCGATCCGGCTCGCGCCCGGCAAGGCGCTCCTGAAGCGCGCGGTGCCGGAACTCCCGGATTGGCTGACGGCGTTGCCGAAGCGCGGCTTCACCTTCCCGTTCAGGGCGTGGTTCGACGGCGCGAGCGCGGGCGGGTTCCTCGCGGGCTGGCGGCTCCCCGCGCTCCCGGCGAACCTCGACGTGCGCGACGAAACCCGGCGCTGGGCGCTCCTCGTCCTCGGCGAGTGGCTCGAGCGCCATATCGGCGTGTCGTTCTACGAGCGATCGGGCGCGGCATGACGGGTTCGCTCCCGACGGTCGGCGTGGTGATGCCGGTCCGGAACGGCGCGAAGACGCTCGCCGCGGCGATCGCGAGCGTGCTCGCGCAATCGCCGCGGCCGGACGACGTGCTTGTCGTCGACGGCGGCTCGGAGGACGGGAGCGCGGCAATCGCGGCGGCCTTCGCCGGCGTTCGGGTCATTTCGCAGGCCGGCGGCGGGCTCGGCGCCGCGCGGAACGAGGGCATCGCGGGCGTCGAAGGCGATGTCGTCGCCTTCTGCGATGCGGACGATCGCTGGACGCCGGGTTCCCTCGCCCTGCGCCTCGCGCGCTTCACCGCGCAGCCGGCCTGCGGCGCCGTCATCGGGCACATCGAACGGACTCTCGCCGACGGGGAGACCGCCACGCCGCAGCAGGCATCGCGCCTCGGGCAGGTCGAACCCGGCTACACGCCGGGCGCCCTCCTCGTGCGGCGCGAGGCATTCCACGCCGTGGGGCCCTTCGATGAAGCGCTCACGCTCGGCAGCGACAGCGACTGGTTCGTGCGGCTCGTCCAGTCGGGCGTGCGGTTCGACGTCCTGCCTGACACGGTTCTCCTCAAGGGTGTCCGCGGCAGCAGCCTCTCGACGGACGTCGCCACCTACCGCCGCGAGCTCCTCGAAGTGGCGCGCCGCTTCATCGACCGCCGGCGGGGCACGTCGTGACGGCGTCGCCCGCGGCACTGAAACTGCTCCACGTCATCCCCCGCTTCGTCGGCGGCGGGCCGGAGCGATCGCTGCTCGCCTATGCGGCCGAGGAGCGGCGGGCGGGCATCGCGAACCGGCATACGGTTGCGGTTCTCGATCCGCCGATCTCGGTCCAGATGCTCCTTGCGGCACGAAAGCTCGGCATGGCGCTCGTCGGCCGCCCGACGCACGACGCCCTGTCGCGCCTGATCGAGGACGCCGACATCGTTCTGGTCCATTTCTGGAACCACCCCGTGCTCGCCGACCTCCTCCGGACGCTGCCCTTTCCGCCGGCGCGCGTCGTCCTCTGGTCGCGCGTCCTCGGCCTTCGTGCGCCGCAGGTGCTGACGGAGGACGTCGCCGGGTTCGGCGACCGGCTGGTGGTGACGGCGCGGCGGACACTGGAGAGCGCCGGGGCGCGCCGCGCGATCGCGCAGGGCGCGGCGGTGACGTACGTTCCGGGAATTGCCGACATGACCCGCCTCGACGGCTACGCGCCCCGGCCGCATGAGGGCGTCGTCGTCGGCTATATCGGCGTCGTCGCGGACACGAAGATGCATCCGCGCTTTGCCGAGATGAGCGCCGCGGTGCGCGCCGGCGTGCGCTTCGTGGTCTGCGGCGGAGGGGGCGGGGAAGCGGCGCTCGCGGCGCGGTTTGCGGCACTCGGGCTTGCCGACCGGCTGGCGATGCGCGGCCCGGTGGACGACATCCGCACCGAGCTCGAGGGTTTCGACGTGTTCGGCTATCCGCTGGCGGAAGACACCTACGCCACGAGCGAGAAGGCGCTGCAGGAGGCGATGTGGGTCGGCGTTCCGCCGGTGGTGTTTCCGCACGGCGGCGTGCGCGATCTCGTGGCGGATGGCGAGACCGGCCTCGTGGCGACGGGCGAGAACGGGTACGCGGCGGCGGTGGACCGCATCGCCGGTGACGCCGCGCTCCGGCGCCGCCTCGGCGAAAACGCCCGCGTCTTCGCCCGCGCCGAATTCGCGCCGGCGCGCCGGGCGCGGGAGCTGCAGCAGCTGCTCCGCGAGGTGATGGAGGGCGAGCGCCGCACGCGGGCCGTCCTGCCGGGAGCCGGAGAGAGTGCGGCTGCCGGCTTCGTGCGGATGCTCGGGGATCAGGCGGGGGCGTTCGCGGCGGCGCTGGGCGCGGCAGCCGGCGGAAGCGCCGCTGCCGCCTCCGATGCGCGGATCGCCTCCGCGTCCGCGCTCCTGGCGCGCGGCGAGGGCGGTGTCGTCCAGCATCGCAACGCCCACCCGGATGATCCGCACCTTCGGCACTGGGCGGATCTCGTCACCGGGCGAGGCGGCTGAGCCGCGCGTCACAAGTGGACTACGCGCACCGTTGGCCTCACAATGCCCCGCGGGGCTCCGCGGGAGATCGGTCCATGAATTCCGCCCGTCGCCTGTTCTTCGCCTTCGCTGCCGTCATCGCGGCCGTTCCGGCTGCCGCGCAGCCCAATCGCCTCCCGGACTTTCAGCTCGCCAACCGGCTCTCGCTCGGCTGCGCCATCGAGAACGAGAAGGTGTTCGCCGTCACCAACACGACCCCGAACGCGATCGTCGAGGGGACGCCCGTCTTCGTCGAGATCGTCCGCATGCCCGATGGCCAGCGCGACGTCCTCGCCTGGCACGGCGCGACCATCCCGGTCGGCGGCACCATCCGCGAGGGCATCTACCAGGCGAGCGCCTGCGCCGCATGGATCGAGGTGGAGCTCATGCTGGCGCCCTCGGTGCTGACGCCGGCTCCGCCCGGTCCCGCCGCGCCCTTGGGAGGTCCGCCGACGCGGGCTCCCTAGCCGATTCCTTGATGGAGCATGATCTTTGTCGAAGAACCGGCAGCCACTTCTTCGGATCGTGCTCCAGGGGCTGCCAGCCGGCCCCGATGACTCTGCCGCCCCGGTTGTGGCAGTGTTCCGGCCAATGCGGCGCACGGCGTTGGGGCCGAACGCGCGAATGTCAGGGATGGAGTGGAACATGAAGTTGAGCACCCGCCTCGTGGCGGCAACGTCCGCCATCGTCGCGGTGACCGCGACGGTCGCCTGGGCGCAGGGGACGAACGTGACGATCGGTTTCCTCGGCGGCTTCACCGGGCCGATCGAGAACATGACGCCGGCGCTGCCGTCGGCGATCAACATCGCCCTTGGCGAGATCAACGGCCAGGGCGGCATCCTCGGCGGCGGCACGCTGTCGCTCGTCACCGCCGACGGCGGCTGTGACGCCACCATGGCCGGCAACGCCGGCGACCGCCTCGTCAACACCGAGCGCGTCGTCGCCATCGTCGGCGGCATGTGCTCGGGCGAGACGATCGCCGCCGCCAACGGCGCCGGCATTCCCGGCAACGTCGTGATGATCTCGCCGGCGTCGACCGCGCCGACGCTCACCGCGCTCGCCGACAACGACCTCGTCTACCGCCTCGTCCCGTCGGACGCCTATCAGGGCCAGGTCCTCGCCCGCCTCGTGATGTCGAAGGGCATCGACGAAGTGGTCGTCACCTACGTCAACAACGACTACGGCAACGGCTTTGCCCAGGCCTTCGAGGAAGCCTTCGAGGCGGCCGGCGGCACGGTGGCGGCGTCCGCGCCGCACAATGAGGGCGGCAACGACTACCGCGCCGAACTCGGCACGCTGTCGTCCACCGGCGTCGAGACGCTGGTGATCCTCGCCTACGGCAACGGCTCGGGCCAGACCGTCCTTCGCCAGGCGATCGAGAGCGGCGCCTTCACCACCTATGCCGGCGGTGACGGCATGGTCATCGACGAGCTCCTCACGGGCATCAATCCGGCCGCGGTCGAGGGCATGATCCTCACCAAGCCGGCCGAGTCCGAGGCGCCGGGCGCGGCGATCTTCGCCGCCGCCGCGACCGCCGCCGGCCTCGACCCGACGGCGATCTTCGCCGCCCAGGCCTACGACGCCGCCTTCCTCCTCGCGCTCGCGATCGAGAAGAACGGCAATGCCGACCGCGCCGGCCTCTCGACCGCGCTCCGCGACGTCGCCAACGCCCCCGGCGAGGTCATCCTCCCCGGCGAATGGGAAAAGGCCCGCACGCTGATCGCCGCCGGTACCGACATCAACTACGAGGGTGCCACCGGCCCCGTGGAATTCGATGCGGCCGGCGACGTCCCCGGCAACTTCATCGAGGTGACGCTCAACGGCGGCGCCTTCGTCGAGGTCGGCCCGGCGCAGTAAGCCGCGGGCGGCGTGAGCCGCCAGGCCTGAGACTTGGGAGCCCGGATCGTGAGGTCCGGGCTCCTTTCGTTCTTGAAGCTGCCATTCCGAGGCGGGCCGGCGCGGCTAGGATTCGACATTCCTGACAACCTGACCTACATGTCAGGAATGTCGATCGGAACAGGCAGCGAACCGAGGAAGGATTCAGGGAGCGAGGAGGCCGCGCGTCGTGTTGTGAGCCGGTGGCTCCATCGCTTCGACGATGCTCGCCAGCAGCGGGACGCGGCGGAAACTACCATGAAGGAGGCGGTGGAGCTTATCGGCGTCGCGATGGCTTTGCTGCCGCCGGCCGAGCAACTGGATGTACAGCGGCGGCTCGATGTGGCCAGAAGTGCGAGCGTGCCCGCTCGGGCGACAAGACTGCACGCCAATGTTATCGAGTTGTTTCGACAGGACAACCGGCGCGAATGGGCGATCCCTGAGATCAGTCGGGCGTTGACCGATCGAGATGGAGCGGCGCCGGACCCCAAGGCGCTGAGCAACATACTCAACTACTTGGAGCGGTCAGGCCGTTTGAAGCGTGTCGATCGCGGACGTTACCTGATCCGGGATTACGGAGCAGAGATTGATTTCGACGATCGGGAGGATGGTGTCCGTCGCGGCACGGAACACGAAGTGTGAGACTGATCGCCCCGCCAAGGGTTACCTCAACGGGGCGACCGATCAATGCGAACGTAGCTCAACTGGATAGAGCAAGGTCCTGCTAAGTCCCACGTGCCCGTTCGAGTCGGGTCGTTCGCGCCAGTCGGCCGGATGGCAGAATGGTCATGCATCAGAGCTTGCACCTCTGAGCACACCAGTTCGATTCTGGTTCCGGCCTCCACATTGGGCGGTCCCGTGAGGGACCGCCCAATTTCTTGATATGGTCACAAGGACAAGGGTTGTCCAAGTCCTCGAACAGAAACTAGCTAACGAATACAACCGCAGAGGAGTCGCAGCAAGACTCTTTTGGCGTGTGGCGGTTGTAACTCTCGCGTGTTGGTCTGGCTCGCCCATCAAGCAAACAGCGGCTGGGGCGCAAAGGCACCTAGCCAAGGTCGGTCCCCGCGGCAAGGACATCCGCGCCTACTGCACCGCCTCGTCCGGGCTTTCCTGCTTCGGCTGGTCCTGCGGCCTTCGCCCCGCGCCGATTTCCGGGATCAGCCCGCGCGGCGCGAAGCGGAGCGCGAGGACGATCACGAGGCCGAGCACGAAGACCCGCATCTGCACCGAGCGGCTCGTGATGTCGGGGATGGCGCCCCAGCCGATCGCTTCCGTCCAGCCGGAGATCGTCGTGAAGAGCCACTGCGAGACTGGCTCGGACAGGATCCACACGATGTAGATCAGGAACGCGCCGAGGAGGGCGCCGAGATTGTTGCCGGCGCCGCCGACGATCACCATCACCCAGATGATGAAGGTGTGGTTGACCGTGGAATAGCTCGAGGGATCGTAGATCTGGGCGAACGAGATCAGGATCGATCCGCCGATGCCCATCAGCGCCGAGCCGAGGACGAAGAGCTGCAGCTGGCGGGCGCGTACGTCCTTGCCCATCGCGTCGGCGGCGATGTGGTTGTCGCGGATCGCCCGCATCATCCGGCCCCACGGGCTCCCATAGGCGCGCTGGATGAGGAAGAAGACCGCGCCGAGGATGGCGAGGACGAGAAGGAGGTAGCCGGCGCGGGCGTAGATGAAGCTCTCGTCGATGGTGCTGCCCCACGCCTGGTATTGCTGCGGCAGCGGCACCGGCCACGGTACGGGCGAGACGGTGAGCGTGCCGCGGGTCAGCCAGTCCATGTTTTTGAGGAGCGCGAAAATGATCTCGGCGATGCCGATGGTGGCGATCGCGAGGTAATCCGAACGGAGGCCGAGGCAGGCTTTGCCGATCAGCCAGGCAACGCCGGCAGCGAGGAGGCCGCCCAGCACCCAGCCGAGCCACACCGGCAGGCCGAGGCCGCCGACCCAGCCGATCTCGCGGCTCTCGATGACCGCGATCGCGGGGTCGATCTGCGTCCGGAAGAAGATGTAGGCCGCGATCCAGGCGATCACCTGAAGGGTGCGCTGGAGCGGTTTCGGGAAGCCGATGCGGTGGAGGCGGTTGGCGCCGAGGATGACGAGCGCGCCGGCGCCGGCGGCGAGGAGCGCCTTGCCGAGCATCCACGGGCCGTCGGAGTCCCAGAACGGTGCGCTCACCGGCATGGCCATGAAGACCGCAGCGAAGCCGCCGATCATCATGAAACCCATGATGCCGAAGTTGAAGAGGCCGCCGAAACCCCACTGGATGTTGAGGCCGAGCGCGATGAGCGCGTAGGCCGCCGCCTCGACGAGGAGGCGCACCGTGAACGGCGCGCCCATCGCAAAGCCCACCGCGACGATCAGCGCGAAGAGGCCGAGATAGAGGAGGAGCGCGCGCCGGATCATGTCGACGACGCCCCGCGGAAGATGCCGGTCGGGCGGAGGAGGAGCGTGACGACGAGGATCACGAAGGCGACCGTGACCTTGTACTCGGTCGGCACGATAGCGAGCTGCGCCGGCACCCATTCGGGCAGGGAATCCCGGAACGGCCGGAGGAGGACGCCCCAGTTGAACACCGCCAGCACCTCGGCGAAGCCGATGAGATAGCCGGCGACGATCGCGCCATAGACCTGCCCGACGCCGCCGACGATCGCCGCGGCGAAGATCGGCAGGAGGATGTTGAAGGCAAGGTCCGGCTTCACCGTCACGTCGAGCGCGAGGAAGGTGCCGGCAAGGCAGGCGAGGCCCGCGCCGATGATCCACGTCAGCCGGACGATCTTTCTGATGTTGATGCCGGAGACCTGCGCGAGGTCGGGGTTGTCGGCGACGGCGCGCATCGCCTTCCCGTTCCGCGACCGCTTCAGGAAGAGATGGAGCGCCACCACGGCGATGATGGTGACGATGACGCCGATCGCCTGCGGCTGGGTGAAGGTGATGTCGCGCGTGGAACCTTCGACGGGGATGCGGTGGATCACCTTCGGCACGGTATCGAACAGACTGTACGTGCCGGTGCCGAAGAGAAGGCGGATCAGGCCCTGCAGCATCATCGTGACGCCGATCGAGGCGATCAGGAGCGTCACCGGTTTCGCGCCTTTCGCCCGGAGCGGCGCGTAGAAGAGGCGATCGAGGCCGAGGGCGGCGACGATGGTGATCGCGACGGCGAGCGGCACGACGAAATAGGCGAGCGGGAGACCGCTCGAGACCCCCATCCCGGCGAGCACCCAGCTCAGCACCAGGGTGATGAAGGCGCCGAGAGTCATCATGTCGCCATGGGCGAAATGGGCGAAGCGGAGGATGCCGAAGATCAGCGTCACGCCGACGGCGCCGAGGGCGTAGATCGAGCCGGCGACGAGGCCCGACACGATGACGTTGTTGATGAAGAAGACGAACTCGCTCACGCCGCGGGGCCTCCGCCGAGAAAACTCCGCGCGACTTCCGGATCGGCGAGGAGTTCGCGGCCCGTGCCAGTGAACAGGTTGCGGCCGCCGGCGAGGACGAAGCCCCGGCTCGCGATCGCGAGCGCCTGCCGGGCGTTCTGCTCCACCATCAGGATGCCGACGCCGCCCCGGTTGATGGCAACGATGCGCTCGAAGATCTCGAGGACGTATTTCGGGCTGAGGCCAGCCGACGGCTCGTCCAGCATCAGGAGCTTCGGCTTCCCCATCAGCGCCCGGCCCATCGCCACCATCTGGCGCTGGCCGCCCGAAAGTTCGCCGGCCTTCTGGCGGCGCTTCTCCTTGAGCGGCGGGAACATCTCGAACACCGAGGCGAGGGTGTCGCCGTAGGCGTCGGCGCGGATGAAGGCGCCCATTTCGAGGTTTTCCTGCACCGTCAGCGAGGGGAAGACGTTCTTCTCCTGCGGCACGTAGCCGAGCCCCATCGGCACCAGCGCGTCCGGCCGCGCATTGGCGATGTCCCGGCCCTCGAACCGGATCGCGCCGGCGGTCACCTTCACGAGGCCGAACACCGCCTTCAGCGTCGTCGATTTGCCCGCGCCGTTCGGCCCGACGATGACGCCGATATCGGAGGCCGCGATGGCGATGTCGACGCCGTTGAGGATCGGCACCCCGCCATAGCCGCCGACGACGGCGTCGAGGCTGATGAGGCTCACGCCGGCTCCTCCAGCGGCGTGCCGAAATAGGCCTCCACGATGCGCGGATCCTGCCGGAGCGCGGCGAGCGGGCCCTCGGCCAGCACGGTCCCCTGCGCCATAACGATCACCGGGTCGCAGAGCCGCGCGATCAGGTCCATGTCGTGCTCGATGACGAAGAAGGTGTAGCCGAGCTCGCGGTTCATCCGCTCGACGTTCCCCGCCAGCGCATGAAGGAGCGTTCGGTTCACGCCGGCGGCGACCTCATCGAGAAGAACCGCCTTCGCATCGACCATCATCGTCCGGCCGAGCTCGAGGAGTTTCTTCTGGCCGCCGGAGAGATTGCCGGCGAGTTCGTCGCGCACCTTCGCAAGGCCGAGGAAGTCGATCACCTCCAGCGCGCGCCGCCGGGTTTCGACCTCGCCCGCAACCACCTCGCGGCGGCGGACCCAGGTCTTCCAGAGGCTCTCGCCCGGCTGCCGCGGCGGAACCATCATGAGGTTCTCGACCGCGGTGAGATGGCTGAATTCGTGGGCGATCTGGAACGTCCGGAGAAGGCCTTTCCCGAACAGTTCGTGCGGCGGAAGGCCGGTGACGTCCTCGCCGTCGAAGATCACCGAACCCGTGTCGGGCTTCAGGAGGCCGGCGACGATGTTGAAGAGCGTCGATTTTCCCGCGCCGTTCGGCCCGATCAGCCCGGTGATCGAGCCGCGCGCCACGGACAGTGAACAGTCACTGACCGCGGCAAGCCCGCCGAAGCTCTTGCCGACCGCGCGAACGTCGATGACCAGGTCTGCAGCCAACCACGAGCCCCCTCACGGTGGCGAGGCGCCCCCGCCATAACTGCCGGCCCCACCGCATCAGGCCACGCCGTGGCGCGGCGGTCAACGGAGAGCGCCGCCGGGGCATGACCCGAAGCAGAGATGCCGGCCGTCGGAAGAACATGCTCCGCTGTCGTCCCGGTTCACGCCGGATCCGAGACCCTTCGTCGTTTGCTCGCCGGCAACAGCGCGACAACACGCCCCTTGCGCCTGACGGCGATCGATATTCCCATACGTACATATCGGGTCGTGGAGGACGGCATGACCGGTAAGGCCTCTGCAAGCAGCGAATTGTCCGACGTCCGGCCGGGCGAGGTCGTCGTGGATCTGCCGTCCGAAGCGGACGCCCACATCTACTTCATCGGCAGGATCGCGACGCCATGGACGCGGCGGGCCGACTGCCCCCGCAAAGGCGATCCGGACAACGGGCCGCCCTGCCGCGTCGCGATCGATCCGCGCTGGGCCGACGCTTTGGCGGGCCTCGAAGGCACCGAGAGGGTCCAGGTGCTCTACTGGATGGACCGCGCCCGGCGGGATCTCGTGCTGCAGAGCCCGGCGCATGACGGCACCACGCGCGGGACTTTTGCCCTCCGCTCGCCGAACCGACCCAACCCGATCGCCTCGTCCATCGTGCGGCTCATCGCCATCGAGGGAACGACGCTCGTCGTGCGCGGGCTCGACTGCCTCGACGGCACGCCGGTCGTCGACGTGAAGCCCGAGCACTGCGTCGGCGCGGAGCCACAATAGGAAAGGATCAGAAGATGACGTTCACCCGACGCATCCTGTTGCGCCTCGCCGGCGCGCTCGTCGCAGTACCGCTGGCCCTCGGCGCCGCGGCCGAAGCGCGAACCGTCACGGATTCCGCCGGCCGCGCGGTCGAGATACCGGACGTCGTCACCCGCGTCTTCGCCGCCGGTCCGCCCGCCGCCGTCCTCCTTTACGCCGTGAAGCCCGAAGCCATGATCGGCTGGGTGCGCCAGCCGCGGCCGCAGGACCTGCCCTTCCTCATCGAGGCCGTCCGCAACCTGCCGACGCTCGGCCAGATCACGGGGGCCGGCGACGTCGTCAATGTCGAGACCATCGTCGCCGAGCGGCCGGACCTCATCCTCGACTTCGGGACCATCAATGACGGCTATGTCGACCTCGCCAACCGGGTGCAGGCGCAGACCGGGGTGCCGTACATCCTGATCGACGGCAGCTTCGCCGCGACGCCCGAAGCGCTGCGCCTCGTCGGCGACATTCTCGGCGTCCCCGCCCAGGGCGAGGCGCTGGCCGCCTATTTCGAGGCGGCGCTCGCCGAAGTGGACCGGGTGCTCGCGACGGTGCCCGCCGAGGCGCGGCCGCGAATCTACATGGCGCGCGGCGCGACCGGGCTCCAGAGCGGCACCCGCGGCTCGATCAACATGGCGATCATCGAGCGGGTCGGCGCGGTCAACGTAGTCGACAGCACCGGCGGCGGGCTCGTCACCGTGTCGCCCGAACAGGTGATCGCCTGGGCGCCGGACACCATCCTGACGCTCGACGCCACCTTCGCCGGCGAGGTTGCGGGACGGCCCGAATGGCAGACGGTCCCGGCCGTTGCGAACGGGCGGGTGCTGCTGGCGCCGGACACTCCGTTCGGCTTCCTCGACATACCGCCGTCGCTCAACCGGATCGTCGGTCTCTACTGGTCGCTGACCAAGCTCTATCCGGATGCCGCCTCGTTCGATCTCCGCGCGAAGATCCGCGAGTTCTACGAGCTCTTCTATCACGTGACCCCGACCGACGGGCAGCTCGACGTCCTTGTCCGCTGAGACGTCCGGGGCGCTGGGGGCGGCGACCGCCCCCGGCGCCGCGGCAAGGGATGCGGGCACGGCACGCTATCTCGCCGTTCTCGGTGTTCTGGCGGCCGTCCTCGTCGTCGTCCTGATCGGGGCGGCGACGCTCGGGCCCTACAGGCTGTCGCCGGCCGAGGTGGTCGGCGCGGTCTGGCGCCGCCTCGCCGGCCAGCCGGTGGAGCGCGTCGTCGAGACGGTACTGTTCAACATCCGCCTGCCGCGCATCGCGACGGCCGCCCTCGTCGGCGCGAGCCTCGCCGCCGCCGGCGCGGCCTACCAGTCGCTGTTCCGCAATCCGCTGGTGTCGCCCGACATCCTCGGCGTCTCGACCGGCGCCGGGCTCGGTGCGGTGACGGCGATCCTCCTGTCGCTGCCGGTGTTCGCGATCCAGCTCTTCGGCTTCGTCGGCGGCGTCGCCACGGTGCTGGTGGTGATGGCGCTGACCGGGTCGCTCCGCGGCGGCAACCGGCTTCTGACGCTGGTGCTTTCCGGCATCGTCGTCGGGGCGCTGGCCAGCGCCGCGATCTCGCTGGTGAAGGTTCTGGCCGACCCCTACGACCAGCTTCCGACCATCACGTTCTGGCTGCTGGGGAGCCTCGCCCGCATCACATCGGCCGATCTCCGGGCGGTGCTGCCGGCGGTCGCGGTCGGCCTCGTGCCGCTCGTGCTGCTGCGCTGGCGGATCGGGGTGCTATCGCTGGGCGACGACGAAGCGCGGGCGCTCGGCATCGAGCCGTCGCGGCTGCGGCTGATCGTGATCGGCGCCGCGACGATGGTGACGGCGGCCGTGGTCGCGATCTCCGGCGTCGTCGGCTGGGTCGGGCTGATGGTGCCGCATATGGGCCGCTTCCTCGTCGGCCCGCGCTTCGACCGGCTGCTGCCGGTCTCCCTTCTGGCCGGCGCGGTCTTCATGGTCGCCGTCGACACGCTCGCCCGTACCATGGCGGCCGTGGAGGTGCCGCTCGGCATCCTCACCGCGGCACTCGGCGCGCCGCTGTTCGTGGCGCTGCTCGCACGCGGCCGCCGGGTGTGGTCGTGAACGCGCCGGCGCGCCGACCGCCGGTCGCGCCCGCCACCCCGCCGGCCAAAGTCCTGATCGCGGAACGGCTTGCCATCGGCCATGGGCGGACCGTCATAGCCGCCGACATCGACGTGGCAATTGCCCGCGGCGAGGTGCTCTGCCTCATCGGCCCGAATGGCAGCGGCAAGACCACGCTGTTCCGGACGCTGCTCGGCCTCCTCCCGGCGCTGTCCGGCGCGGTGATGCTCGACGGACGCCCGCTCGCCGCCTTCGGCCGCGCTGCCCTCGCGCGCCGCGTCGCGCACGTGCCGCAGGCCGAGACGAGCGCCTTCGCCTACACCGTGCTCGACCTCGTGCTGATGGGACGCACGGCCCATCTCGGCCTCTTCGCCACGCCCCGGCCCGCCGACATGGACGCGGCGCTGGCGGCACTCGGGACGCTCGGCATCGCCGACCTCGCGGGGCGCGACGCCGCGCTCATCTCCGGCGGGCAGCGACAATTGATGCTGATCGCCCGCGCGCTGGCGCAGGATGCCGGCATCCTGGTCCTCGACGAGCCGACCGCCAGCCTCGACCTCGGCAACCGCGTCCGCGTGCTGACGGAAATCCGCCGGCTTGCCGACCGGGGCATCGCCGTGATCCTCTCGACCCACGAGCCGGAGCAGGCGCTCGCGATCGCCGATACGGCGGCGATCCTCGCCGGGGGTCGGCTCGTGGCCTCCGGTCGCGTGGCCGAAATCGTCACGGCCGAGGCCCTGACCGCCGCCTACGGGACGGCGGTCAGCGTCGAGCATACCGCGGGCGGCCGGCTCGTCGTGGTGCCGGAACTGCCGCCGCGCGGAACGGACAGAAGGTCCAGACCGGAGGAAGATCCATGAAGATCAGCGCCCGCAACAATCTCAGGGGCCGCATCGTCGACGTCGTGAAGGGCGCCACCACCGCCCATGTCCGCATCGACATCGGTGGCGCCGTCGTCACCGCCGCGATCACCAACGAGGCCGTCGACGACCTGAAGCTGAAGGTCGGCGACACCGCCGCGGCGGTCATCAAGGCCTCGGACGTGATGATCGCCGTCGACTGATGCCCGGAGGGGCCGTTCGCCGCGCAACGCGACGGAACCGGCGCCGATCATGATCGGCCCGGGTCAGCCGGCGGCTTGCACGCCGGCGGTGTCGGCGATTCCGGTGTCCACAGAGGACGGCAGGCGGACGGTCACGGCAAGGCCGCCGTCGGGCCGCGGGGCGAGGGCGAGCGTCCCGTCATGCGCCTCCGCGATGCCCTTCACGATGGCAAGGCCAAGGCCGACGCCGGCGTGGTCGCCGCGGATGCGCCCGGTGCCGCGACGGAACGGCTCGGCGAGGGTCGCGACCAGCTGTGGCGTCAGTCTCTCGCCGGTGTTCTCGGCCGTGAGGATCGCGGTGCCGTCGCGGACCCCGGTCCGGACCAGGACGGTGCCGCGGTCGGGAAGGTTGTGGACGATCGCGTTGTGGACGAGGTTCGACGTCATCTGGAACAGAAGCGTCGGCGAACCCAGCGTCGGCGCGGGCTCGCCGGCGGTCTCGATCGTGACGCCGCGCTTGTCGGCCAGCGGCAGGAGCGTCTCGGCGGCCTCCTCGGCGA
>JADLGL010000116.1 GCA_020849325.1 Bauldia sp.
CTCGGCGACGTCGGCGGCCCGCTGGCCAACGAGCGCCCGGATGAAACCGGCCTCTTCCGCGACGGCCGCTTCGCCGACTATCGCGGCACGGGCCTGACCCAGCCGAACGGCAACGACATCGCCTATCCGACGTCGCAGTCGAACCGCGCCCACCAGACCACCTGGGCGCCGGACGGCAAGCGCATCTACGTCGCCCACGGCACCGCCGGCTTCTACATCCTGAACTCGGAAGCCATCGCGGCCAACACCAACGAGGCGCTCGCCGCCGGCACCGCCGGATGCAACTTCTCCTCGACGAACGTCTGGGCGGACGGCGTCCAGGGCACGGCAATCGACGGCACCCGCTACGCCGAAGTCGCCAATGACTGCCTCCACATGGTGGTCAACGACGATCCGGGCGTGCAGGCTCTCCTCGCCGCCGGCGACATCCGTGGCTACGAGCGTCTCCTCGACCGCTCGCGCTTCGACCCGACGCCGTCGGAGTACAACTCCACCGGCATGCACTCGGCTGTCATCGTCCCCGGCCGTCCGTCGGACAACATCACCAACACCGACGGCTCCCGTGCGGCGTTCGTGATCGTCACCTCCGAGCGCGGCAACTGCCCGACCTCGCACATGTGGATGGTCAACATCGAAGTGGAAGCGTTCCCCTTCGTGACCGACATGTTCGGCGTCGCCAACAATGACGTCCGCAACTGCTCCGAGGCCCCGGCCTTCGAGTATGACGGCGTCACCCCGCGCCGCAGCATGTCGCTGCAGAACCACAACCCGACCGTCTTCCAGAACGTCGTCTTCGTGTCCTGGTACGGCCATGGCGTCCGGGCCATCGACATCTCGAACCCGTACAACATGCGCGAAGTCGGCCATGCGGTTCCGGCTCCGGCCGGCATCGCCCGGTCCTATCCGGTCTTCAGCGAAGGCCTGATGTACTGGGTCGACAACGACACGGGTCTCCATGTCGCGCGCTATACCGGTCCGTGGGCGGAAGAGATCCCGCAGGAACTGGTGTGGGAAGGCAACGCTGCCCAGGGCCACCGCTAGGTCCGGTCCAGGCCTGAAATCAGGAGGCGCCGCCGCAATGGCGGCGCCTCCCTCTCGCCGCGGCTGCGGCAGCCGTCCCGGGTCGACCGATCCGTGGCGGCTCCCTCAGCCGGGCCGGGTTGCTCCCGGCTTCGGCGCGGTCCTAGTGTCGGGCGCCCGACGATGTCTGGTGCCGTGAAGCATGCCGGTGGCGCGATCCGCCGGAGCAGGGAGGTTACCCATGATGAAGCGTCTGTTCGCCGCCGTGGCGGTCGCCGGGATGGTCATCGCCGCCGGCGGGGCCGCGGCACAGACCTACCCGAACCGCCCGATCACGATGGTCGTGCCGTTCCGCGCCGGCGGTCCGACCGACACGATCGGCCGTACCATCTCGGAAGCGATGAGCCGCAATCTCGGCCAGCAGGTCCAGGTGCAGATCGTCGACGGCGCGGGCGGCACGCTCGGCGCCCAGCGCGTCGCCGAGGCGGCGCCGGACGGCTACACCATCCTCCTCTACCACGTCGGCATGGCGACCACGCCGACGCTCTACCCGAACCTTGCCTACGATCCGCTGACCGACTTCGCCGAGATCGGCCTCGTCACCAACGTCGCCATGACGCTGGTGGGCCGTCAGCGTCTCCCGATCGCCACCTGGGACCAGCTGATCCAGTACATGACGACGCGGCTCGATCGCGTGACGATGGCCCATGCCGGCATCGGCTCCGCGTCGCATCTGTGCGCGATGCTGTTCAGCCAGCTCACCGGCCTCGACATCACCACCGTTCCGTTCGTCGGCACCGCCGAGGCGATGCTCGACCTCCAGGCCGATTTCGTCGACTTCATGTGCGACCAGACCACCAGCACCGTCGCCGCGATCCAGAACGGCCAGGTCAACGGCTACGTCGTCACGAGCCCGGTCCGCCTCGAGCAGATCGCCGAGGTGCCGACCTTCCAGGAAGTCGGTCTCGACGGCTTCGAGCTGAACGTCTGGCATGGCCTGTGGGCACCGGCCGGGACCCCGCCGGAGGTCATCGCCCGCCTCAACGAGGCCCTGCGCGCCGCGCTCACCGACCCGCAGGTGCTGCGGACGTTCGCCCTCTTCGCGACCTTCCCGGTTCCGCTCGAGGACCAGACGCCCGAGGCGCTCCACGCCAAGGTCGCCTCCGAGATCGAGCACTGGCGTCCGATGATCGAGGCCGCGGGCGAGTTCGTGCGGTAGGGCGAAAGCCCTGCCGTCCGTCCTGTACCTGTGATGACGCGTAATCGTCAGGACATCGCCGCGGGCGTGCTGTTCATCGCCCTCGGCCTCCTCTTCGCCTTCGACATCTGGCGGACCGGGCTCGCGATCGGCGAGGCCCGCGCCATCGGCCCCGCCTTCCTGCCGGCGATCCTCGCCGGCATCCTCGTCGCGCTCGGCATTGCGGTAACGGTGAAGGCGTTCCTCACCCGGGTCGAGCCGGAGGCGAAGCGGCCGATACCGTGGCGGGGCATCGCCTTCATCGCCCCGCTGCCGATCCTGTTCGGCCTCACCATCGACGGCGCGGGCCTCGTCCTGCCCATCTTCGTCGTCGCATTCCTCGGCAGCTTCGCCACCCGCGACGCGAAACCCGTTTCGTCCCTCCTCGTCGCCGCCGGCATCACCGTCTTCAGCGTCGTCATCTTCCACTATCTTGCCGGTCTGCCGCAGCCGCTGTTCGGACCGTGGTTTGATTTCCTGCGGTCATGATGGACATCCTCGGCAATATTGGTGACGGCTTCGCCATTGCGGGCACGCTCACCAACATCCTCTACGCGTTTCTCGGCTGCGTTCTCGGCACGGTGATCGGCGTCCTTCCCGGCGTCGGGCCGATGGCGACCATCGCCATCCTGATGCCGATGACGATGGGCTCCGACCCGACGACGTCGCTGATCATGCTCGCCGGCGTCTACTACGGCGCCCAGTACGGCGGCTCGACCTCGGCGATCCTCATCAACATGCCCGGCGAGGTCTCCTCGGCGGTCACGGCGATCGAGGGCTACCAGATGGCGCGGCGCGGCCGTGCCGGGGCGGCGCTCGCCACTGCCGCGATCGGCTCGTTCATCGCCGGAACGCTCGCGACCATCGCGGTCGCGGTGCTGTCGCCGCCGCTCGCATCGATGGCGCGGAGTTTTGCCTCGCCGGAATATTTCGCGCTGATGGTGCTCGGTCTGGTGATGGCGATCGCGCTCGCCAATGGCGCCCCCCTCAAGGCGCTCGCGATGATCGTCCTCGGCCTCCTGATCGGGATGATCGGCCAGGAGGACCAGACCGGCCGGATGCGCTTCACGATGGGCTTCAACGAGCTCGCCGACCGCACCGCGCTGTTCCTGCCGCTGGTCATCGGCTTCTTCGGCCTCGCCGAGATCTACCGGAACCTCGAAGGGCCCGCCGGGCGCGAGGCGCTCCTCAGGAAAGTGTCGAACATCTGGCCCAGCCGCGAGGATTTCCGCCGCATGGTGGCGCCGATCCTCCGTGGCACGGGCCTCGGCTCGCTGCTCGGCATCATCCCCGGCAACGGTCCGGTGCTCGCCTCGTTCGCGTCCTACTCGATCGAGAAGCGTCTCTCGAAGCACAAGCACGAGTTCGGCAACGGCGCCATCGAGGGCGTCGCCGGCCCGGAAGCCGCCAACAATGCCGGCGCCCAGACCTCGTTCGTGCCGATGCTGACCCTCGGCATCCCGCCGAGCCCGGTGATGGCGCTGATGATGGGCGCGATGATCCTCAACGGCATCCTGCCGGGGCCGCGCGTGATCGAGGAGAACCCCGGCCTCTTCTGGGGCCTGATCGCCTCGATGTGGATCGGCAACATCATCCTCGTGATCCTCAACCTGCCGCTCATCAGCCTGTGGGTGAAGCTCCTGACGATCCCGTACCGCGTGCTCGTGCCGGCGATCCTCACCTTCTCCTGCATCGGCGTCTATTCGGTCAGCTCGAACGCGTTCCACGTCTTCGCGCTCGCCGTGTTCGGACTGTTCGGCTACGCTTTCATGCGGCTCAAATGCGAGCCGGCGCCGCTCCTCCTCGGCTACGTTCTCGCCCAGCCGATCGAGAACAACCTCATCCGCAGCCTCCGCGTGTCACGCGGCGACCCGATGGTGTTCATCGAGCGGCCGATCAGCGCGGTTCTCCTCGGCATCGCTCTCGTAGCGTTGATCGTGATCCTCCTTCCGTTCATCGCCAGGAAACGGGAGAAAGTATTCGTGGAGGACGACGCATGACGAAGCTTCTCCGTGCCACCGCGTTCCGGGCCGGCGCCCTGTCGCTCGCGCTTTCGGCCGCCATCCTGCCGGCTGCGGCGCAGAACGGCTGGAACGTCGGAAACGACTGGAACACGCCCTTCGGCGGCGCGCTCATCCTCGCCGGCCATGCCGGTGTCGACCTCCTGACGACGATGCGCCGCTTCGCCGTGCGCGTGACCGGCATCGGCGAGGCCGACGCCGACGGCAACATCTGGTCGTTCACGGTCGACATGACCGACCTTCGGCCGAACGAGCTTCGCAGCTGGCGGCTGACCTTCGTGTCGGGCGCGCTCTTCGCCTACGTCTTCCAGGTCCGCGCCAACGAGGGCACGACCGTCACCGTCACGTCGCTCGACGGCCCGCTCAACGGGATCGCAATCGGTGACGGCATGCTGGTCGAGCAGGTGCAGATGCAGCGCCCGGCGCCGCAGATGCGCGGCGCCGCCGGCACCTGAACCAGACACATCGCTCCGCCGGCGCGGGAGGCGCGGCGGGGGAAACCGGGAGGGAACGACCATGCTGAAGCGCCTCGCCCTTGCCACCGCCATCGCCGTGGCGCCGCTCGCCGCCTTCGCCCCCGGAAGCGCGTGGGCGCAGGACGCCACGACGCCCACGGCCGCCGTCGACGGATTTCACGAAGCGCTCCAGCTCGGCGATACCGCCGCGGCAATCTCGCTCCTCGCCCGCGACCTCGTCGTCTACGAGTTCGGCGTCGTCGATCCGACCCTCGAAGCCTACGCCTTCCGCCACCTCCCGCTCGACATGGACATGGCGGCGGCGACCAACTGGGAGCTCCAGGAGCGCCAGGTCGGCGGCGAGGGCGACTCGCGCTGGGTGACCAGCACGTACCGCGTCACGGGCTACGACGCCGCGGGCGCGGCAATGGATTACATCGTGATGGAATCGGCGTTCGTCGTCCGCACCGGCGGCGCGTTCCGCATCGCCCACCTCCACTGGTCGACCGACAACCTCGCCTTCCAGGCGCAAGCGCAGACCACCCGCAACGCCGCCCCCACCGCGCCCAACTAGGGTCGGCTGGAGCCTGATCCGTTCAGGTCGGGTCAGGCTCGTCGCCTATTTCCTTGATGGAGCATGATCTTTTTCGAAGAACCGGCGTCCGCTTCTTCGGATCATGCACTAGGGAACGTCCGCAGCGATGCGGGCGGAGATGATGGCGTCGGGGTTCAGCGGCCGATAGTCCGCCCCGACGCCCGGCTCGATGCTTTCGAGACAGTTCATGCCGCCGATGACCTGGCCGAAGACGGTGTAGTGGCCGTTGA
>JADLGL010000117.1 GCA_020849325.1 Bauldia sp.
CCGTCTTCGGTGCCGTAGGCGAGGCGGCGGCCGGCGTCGTCCCAGGTGAGGGCGGAGACGGGGCTGCCGGAGGCGTCGCGGACGATCGAGCCGTCGCCCTCGTCGAACGGACCGATGGCGACGACGCCGTCGCGATAGCCGATCGCCACCAGCTCCTCCTTCGGGTGGCAGGCGACGCGGACGACGAGTTCGCCGCGGCCGCCGAGCTGGAGGGGCTGTTTCCCCTGCGGCCCGTCCTTGTGGAAGAACGGCCACAGGATCGCCGCGTCCGCACCGGACGTCGCGAGGTATTTGCCCTTCACCGACCACGACAGCGACCTTGGCTTCGCGCCGTAGCCGGTCATGCGGAGATGGCCGCCGCCTTCGGGCAGCTTCCAGCCGTGCAGGGCATTCTCCTGCATCACCGTCACGAGGAAGCGGCCGTCGGGCGCGAAATCGACCCCGATATGGGCGCCCTTCCATTCGAGCTGCACCGCCGGTGCATCGGTGTTCACCCACCACAGCGAAACGCCATCGTATCGGGCGGCCGCGAGGCGCATGCCCTTCGGCGCGAAGGCGAGGCCGCCGACCGTCCGTTCGTGCGAAAACACGCGCTCGCCGCCCTTCGGCAGGAGGACGATCGCGTCCTTGCCGGCCGAGAAGGCGATCGCGCCCTCGCGGTGCGAGGCGATCTGGTCGATCCATTTCTTCGGCCGCGACGCGAGCTCCGTCGCCGCTCCGTCCGGCGAAGTCGCGACGAGTCGCCCGTCGTCGCCGCCGGTCAGCAGCGTCTTGCCGTCGGCCCGGCGGACGGCGGTGAGGATGGCGCCCCGGTGCGCCGCAACGGTATCCGCTGCGCCGTCTCGCATGAGCCGCACCGAGCCGTCGCCGAGGGCGAAGGAGGGGACGCCGTCGACGAAGGCGGCGCCGACCACGAAGGCATCGAGACTGAGGCGCTGGACGGTCGGCATGATCGGGCTTCGCGGTGGCGGGAGCGGACTTGTGCGGCAGCGGACCGAGCCGCGCAAGCCGCCGCGCGCGGAACGGCCTTCGCGCCCGGCACCTGCCGCGCGGCCTACCCCTCCGGAACCGGCGAAGTGCCGGTTCGACCTCCCCGCAAGGGACCGCAAGGGCGGGGTTCAAAATACATCGTGCATCAAGGGCATGGCCTCGGGCGTGCCGTTCGTGGGCCGAGGAGGCACCTACCCCGGTTCGAGCCGCTCGTTGACGGTGCTGTAGGTGAGGCCCGGCTGCGGGCCGCCGGAGACGACGTAGATGAAGCTGCCGATCGCCGCCGCGCCGAGGCCGTGCCTCGCGGTGGGCATGTCGGGCAGGAGCGCCCAGGTGTTCGCCGCAACGTCGTATCGCTCGGCGGCGGCGAAGGTCGCGCCGCGCCGTTCTTCGCCACCGAAGAGGTACACCGCGTCGTCGAGCGCGACGGCGGCAATGCCGCTCCGCCCGGTCGGGACCGGGGCGCCGGTGCGCCAGGTGCCGGTCGCCGGGTCGAAGATCTCGTTGGCGGTGAGGAGGAACGACGCGTCGTTGCGGCCGCCGAGGACGACGATGGCGTCGCCCACCACCGCCGCGGCATGATGGTTCCGCGGTGTCGGCATCGGGGCGGCGGCCGTCCACGCGCCGGTCGCGGGGTCGTAGACCTCGTGGGTTCCCGTGTCGCGGTCCGCCGCGTCATGGCCGCCGATGGCGTGAATGCGGCCGTCGAGGACGACGACGGCGAGGGCGCCGCGCGGCGTCGGCAGCGAAGGGCCGTCGCGCCAGACGCCGGTCGAAAGGTCGAGGATGCGTACCGCGCCAGTGGCCCGGAAGGTCGTGCCGGCGTAGCCGCCGACGAGGTAGAGCGACCCGTCGAGGAAGACGAGACCGGCGTGGTTCACGCCCTCGGGGAGGGCGGCGATGGTCGACCACGCGTCGGTCGCCGGATCGTAGGCGTGGACTGCGAGCGGCGCGGTGGTGCCGCCGGGCGACGGCGCGAAGCCGCCGAGGAGGAACAGGCGGTCGCCATCGGTCGCGACGCTCACCTCCGTCCGCGGCGGATCGGGGAGCGGCGCCAGCGTCGTCCACGTGCCGGGTGCCGCGGGTTGGGCGGTCGCGGGTGCGGTGGCCATGACGACGGCGGCAATCAGGATGGCGCTGAGGCGGAGCATCGAACCCTCCATTGCCCCTCGAGGAGGATGGGCGGGCGGGGGCGGGTCGTCAACGCCGGTCCCGCAGGGGGAGGGAGAGATCAGAGCATTCGGCGAGGGCGCTCTCATTTCAACCCAGGGATCGTCTTGGTCGGGCTTCGTTCCGACCATCCACGGCTTCCTTCAGCGGCAAAGCAAGGCGTGAATAGTCGGAACAAGTCCGACCATGACGATTCTGGGTAGTCGACGGCCGTCCTGTTGGCAGGCGACGCACTGCCGCCACTGATGACCGCCGTCGTCCACCGGGCCATCGGCGGCGAACAACGCGAGGAAGGCCAGGTGTCGCCGCGGTTGATCGCGGCGACCACAACAGCAGCGACGATCAGTTCGCTTCCATCGCCTCGAGTTCGCCGATCATGCCCTCGATCACCGAGAGTCCCTTGCCCCAGAAGGCGGGGTCGGTCGCGTCGAGGCCGAATGGTTCCAGGAGCACCGAATGGTGTTTCGTGCCGCCGGCGCGCAGCATGTCGAAATACTTCGCCTGAAAACCTTCGGCAGCGTCCTGGTAGACGGCGTAGAGCGAGTTCACGAGGCAATCGCCGAACGCGTAGGCGTAGACGTAGAACGGCGAGTGGATGAAGTGCGGGATGTAGCTCCAGAAAGTCTCGTAGCCGGGGCCGAGGCGCACGGCCGGGCCGAGGCTCTCGGTCTGGACTTCGAGCCACATCTCGCCGAGCCTGTCGCTCGTCAGTTCGCCCTCGCGCCGCTCGGTGTGGACCTTCCGCTCGAAGGTGTAGAACGCGATCTGGCGGACGACCGTGTTGATCATGTCCTCGACCTTCTGCGCCAGCATTGCGCGGCGAAGCACCGGGTCGGTCGCCTTCTCCATCAGCGCCCGGAAGGTCAGCATTTCGCCGAACACGCTCGCGGTCTCGGCGAGGGTGAGGGGCGTCGGCGCCATCAGCGCGCCGCGCGGCGCGGCGAGCACCTGGTGGACGCCGTGGCCGAGCTCATGGGCGAGCGTCATGACGTCCCGCGCCCGGCCCTGATAGTTGAGGAGGACGTAAGGGTGCGCGCTCGGCACCGTCGGGTGGGCGAAGGCGCCGGGCGATTTGCCGGGGCGGATCGGCGCGTCGATCCAGCGCCTGTCGAAGAACTGGCCGGCAATGTCGGCCATCTCGGGCGAGAAATCGCCATAGGCGTCGAGCACGGTCGCCTTCGCCTCGTCCCAGCCGATCAGGCGCTGCGGCACCTTCGGCAGCGGCGCGTTGCGGTCCCAGCTGTTCAGCGCGTCCTTGCCGAACCATTTGGCCTTGAGCCGGTAGTAGCGGTGCGAGAGGCGCGGATAGGCGTCGCGGACGGCGGCGACGAGCGCGGCGACCACTTCCGGCTCGACGCGGTTCGCAAGGTGGCGCGAATCCGAGACGTCCTTGAAGCCGCGCCAGCGGTCGGAGATTTCCTTGTCCTTCGCGAGGGCGTTGGTGATGAGCGTGAAGAGGCGGATGTTCTCGCCGAAGGTCTTTGCGAGCGCGTCGGACGCTTCCTTCCGCTTCGCCTCTTCCGGGTCGAGGAGGTGGTGGAGCGCAGCCTCGATCGAGAGATCCTCGCCGCCGATGCGGTAGCGCAGCGACGCCTGGGTCTCGTCGAAGAGGCGGTTGAGCGCGCCGGCGCCGGTCACCGACTTCTCGAAGAAGAGCTGCTCGACGCGATCCTCGAGCTGGTACGGCTTCTCCTTCCGGAGATCGTCGAGCCATGGGCGGTAGTGCGCGAGGGCGGGCGTGCCGGCAATGGCGGCATCGAGCACCGCGTCGTCGATCTTGTTCAGTTCGAGGGTGAAGAAGAGGAGCCGCGAACTCGTCGTGGTCATCTTGTCCTGCGCGTCGCCGAAGAACTTCGCGCGGGCGGGGTCGGTCGTGTCGCCGGCGTGGATGAGGCCGGCATAGGACATGATGCGGCCGAGCCGGTCGTCGAGCGCCTCATACGCCTTCACCGCCTCGGCGATCCGCTGTCCCCCATCCGGGCCGGCGACGAGATCGGCGAGCTTGCCCTTGTATTTCTCCTCGAAGGCTTTCGCCTCGGCATCGGCCTTCACGAGATCGGCCGCGTACTCGGCCGACTGCATGCCGGGATAGAGGTCGTCGAGATTCCATTCCGGCAGCGCGCCGAGATCGACCGCCGCGGCGGATTCCTTGGCGAAGACGGGCTTGTTCATGGCTCGGATCCGTTCGTGATGACCGCCGCAATGTGACGGTGCGGACGGCGAGGTTCAAGGCGGGGGGGTGAGGTGGTGAGTGGTGGGTGGTGAGGTGGTGAGAGGTGAGGTGGTGAGTGGTGAATAGTGAATAGCGAATAGCGAATAGCGAGTGGCAGACGTCGCCTGACTCTCGCGTGCCGAAATCCGTGGTCTCGTCTTCCGCGTATCCGGCTCTGCGTCTGCGATGGTCCGTTGCAACGCGAGCGGCGGCTAGCTGTCGACGGCGCGGCCCGGCGTCGCTACATCGGTTGTTGCGTGCCCGTAGATGTGAGGTTGGCGGTGAGACGTGCCGCGACCGTGCTGACGCTGGTGGCCTCACCTGCCGCTGGCGAGAATCGCGCCAGCCGCCGCGCGGTGGAGCTTGGCCTTGTGGTTTTGCTGTTGGCGCTCGCCATGCCGGCGCTCGCACAGCCTGCGCTGACTGACGCGCAGATCCGGCAGATGATGATCGACCGGTCGATCGCAGACTATCTCCGCAATCACGGCAACTGCCCTTGTCCGTACAATATTCGCCGAGACGGCAAGCGGCGTGATGACTGGAGTGCTTGGAGTAGGCCCGGCGGCGAGAGTCCACTTTGCTATCCCGACGACATTCCGGCGGCAGCCGTGATCACCTTTCGTGCCACGCTTTAGACTGCCGGCTATTCGCTATTCGCTATTCGCTATTCGCTATTCGCTATCCCGCCGCTATCCCAGCAGCGCCACGTCCTCCGCCACCGCCGCGTCGCTCAGCTTCACGTCCATCGTCGCCAGCGCCGCGCCTTCGCGGCGGGCGAGTTCGAGATAGGTGGCGGCATAGATGGAGAGGCCGTGGCGGCGGGCGAGGGCGAGGGTGACGCCTTCCTCGGGCGCGGCGTCGCGCTCGACCGGGAGGCGGCGCATCGCGTCGAGGATGCGCTCGGTATGGTCCGGGCCGAGCCGGC
>JADLGL010000118.1 GCA_020849325.1 Bauldia sp.
ACATCGCCCAGAAGTTCAACAACGATTTTGCGGCGTCGATCGCCGCGAACCGCCAGCCGGAGGTCTATTTCCCGCTGCCGGAGCCGCTGATCTCGGGGCCGGCGACGCGCGTGATGAGCCTTCGCGAAGGCACCAAGAAGATGTCGAAGTCGGACCCGTCCGAGCTGTCGCGCATCAACCTCACCGACGACGCCGACACGATCGCGACGAAGCTCCGGAAGGCGAAGACCGACCCCGAGCCGCTGCCGACCGAAACGGACGGCCTCAAGGCGCGCCCCGAGGCGGACAACCTCGTCGGCATCTTCGCCGCCCTGTCGGGGACGACGAAGGACGACGTTCTCCGCCAGTATGGCGGCGGGCAGTTCTCCGGCTTCAAGACCGCGCTCGCGGACCTTGCCGTCGCCCGCCTCGCTCCCATCGCCGGCGAGATGCGCCGCCTGATGGCCGAGCCTGCCGAGATCGACCGTATCCTCGCCGACGGCGCCGGGCGGGCCGAGGCGATCGCCTCGGTCACGATCGACGAGGTGAAGGACATCGTCGGGCTGGTGCGGAGGAAGTAGCGGGTCGCACCGGGACCGGGGGATGATCGGGCGAGAGGCGGACGGCGCGGTCGCTTGCTCCGCGCCGACGCCGCTGGCACCCTTCGGGCCATGTCAGCCCTCCGCAAAGCCCTCGAACCCGGCCACAAGCGCAAATTCCTCGTCGTCGTCGACGAGACGCCGGAGTGCCGGAAGGCGACGCAGTTCGCGGCGCGGCGCGCCGATCGCACCAATGGCGGGCTGGTGCTCCTCTACGTGATCCCGCCCGCCGTCTTCCAGCAATGGAAGGGCGTCGAGGATCTCATGCGCGCCGAGGCGATGGAGAAGGCCGAGACCCTTCTCGGCGGCGTGGCGGACCTCGTGCGCCAGTGGTCGACCGTCGAGCCGCAGCAGGTGATCCGCGAGGGCGACACCGCAACCGAGGTCACGGCGCTGATCGAGCGCGACGAGGACATCGCGGTCCTCGTCCTCGGCGCCGGGTCGGGCAAGGAGGGGCCCGGGCCCCTCGTCGCCACGATCGCGGGACGCGTCGCCGGCACGTTCCCCGTGCCGATCACCATCGTGCCCGGAAACCTCGACGAGGCGACGATCGCCGCCATCGCCTGACGCTCTGGAGCGTGATCCGTTGAGGTCGGATCACGCTCCGCGCCTGTTGCCTTGATCGAGCATGGTCTTTTCGAAGAACCGGCAGCCACTTCTTCGGATCATGCCCGAGGCCGGCCAGCGCCGGCTATGCTTTCGCCTTCGGCGCGGCCTTGGGCTTGGCCGGCGCGTCCTCGATCTCCTTCACCACCGCCGCGGCCGAGCCTTTCAGGAGCTTGATCGCGTTCTCGGCGCCGGCCTTCGCCGCATACGCCTCGCCCGAGGCGATCCGCTCGTGATTGTTGGCCTTGAACCGCCAGCGATAGCCGTCCTTGCCCTTGTAGATCTCGTAGTACCCCGTGCTGTCGGCCATGCTGGTCCTCCGCTCGCGCCGCGCCCCGCGCGGCCGTCCACCTTGATATGGCCGCTATCGTACGGCCGCAACAATCGCGCGGCCGTCGCGTGCGATCCGGCGACGGGGCCGCCTGTCGTTCGAAAGACGATCGCGCTCCAGTCGGGACGGGGCGAGCGCACGAATCGTTCTCCGCGACATTGATTTGCGACAACCCGATTCCTTGAATCGGCGGTCGCTCCGCGCTACCTTCTTTGAACGATTCCAGAAAGTACATGCTGCCATGTTCATCCAGACCGAAGCGACTCCGAACCCGGCGACCCTGAAGTTCCTTCCGGGTCGCGAGGTTCTGAGCTCCGGCACTGCCGAGTTCCGCGAGGCGGACGACGCCGTGGCGTCGCCGCTGGCGCAGCGGCTGTTCGGCGTGCCGGGCGTTGCCGGCGTCTTCCTCGGCGGCGATTTCATCACCGTCACCAAGACCGGCGGGGAATGGCAGCACCTCAAGCCTGCCGTCCTCGGCGCGATCATGGAGCACTACCTTTCGGGGGCCCCCGCGGTCGCGGGCGCCGATGCCGAGGCGGACGCGGATGAGGTCGGCTTCTTCGACGCCGCCGATTCCGAGGTCGTCGAGACCATAAAATCGCTGATCGAGACGCGCGTCCGTCCGGCCGTGGCGCAGGACGGTGGCGACATCACCTTCCACGGCTACCGCGACGGCGTCGTGTTCCTCAACATGCGCGGCTCGTGCTCCGGCTGCCCGTCGTCCACTGCGACGCTCAAGAACGGCATCGAGAACCTCCTTCGCCACTTCGTCCCGGAAGTCCGCGAAGTCCAGTCGGCCTGACCGCCGCCACGCTTCTTCCCCCGTCGTCCTGAGCCCCGCCGCGGCGTCCCCAAACGCCGCGGTTCCCGCGCGCCCGCGACCGCGTTCCCGTCGATGGGCCCGGCGTTCAGCCGCTCCCGGGCGCGGGCACTTTATCGTGATGCGGTCGTGACCGGTGCCGCGAATAACCCAAGAACATAAGCAATCCAGCCGAGACTAACCCGATCAGGTGGCGGGGATGCACCCTGCACGGGTAGTCATAGTCCTCCCCATGCGGGTGAAGCGGCGTTTCCTTCGCTCACTGTATGCATCCGCCACTGCCGATGAGGCCGGTGATCCTGTAGATCGTGCGGCCGCAAATCAGAAGTTACTGATCATCTGCATAAACCAGAAGAACTGGTAGTCGCAGGACAAACAGTTTTCGGAGGAAAGAGGGCATGACTTTGGAAAAGACTCTGAGGATTACGGCGTCTCTGGCCGCTGTTGCGGCCGGTGCCGGGTTCTCCGGCACTGCGCTCGCCAATGACGATGTCGTGGCGCTCGTTGCCGATCCCGGCAACGTCGTGATGCCGTCCATCACCTACAATGGCTGGAACTACTCGACGCTCGATCAGATCACGCTCGACAACGTCAACGATCTGCAGATCGCGTGGACGTGGCAGGTCGGCATCCTCGATTCGCACGAGGCCTCGCCGCTCGTCATCGGCGACGTCATGTACATCGCTTCGCCGAAGCCGAACTACGTCTACGCGCTCGACCTCAACCAGGACGGCGTCATTCTCTGGGAATTCCGCCCCGACATGAACGTCGAGGAAGCGACCCGTCAGGGTTGCTGCGGCGCCCAGACCCGCGGCCTCAACTACGCCGAAGGGAAGATCTTCTTCAACACCCTCGACGGCCAGTTCTTCGGCCTCGATGCCACGACCGGTGAGGCCCTCTGGCGCACCGTCGGCGCCGATCTGTCGATCGGTGAGACCACCGTCGGCAACATGGTCGTCGTCGGCGATCTCCTCATCGGCGGCAACGCCGGCGGTGAGCGCGGCGTCCGCGGCAAGGTGCAGGCCTTCGACATCAACACCGGGCAGCTGCAGTGGGTCATGTACAACATGGGCCCCGACAACGAAGTCGGCATCACCCCCGGCTACCAGGCGTTCTACCCGGACAACCAGCACTCGCTGCAGACCTGGTACGGCGACTCGTGGCGTCGCGGCGGCGGCACGGTGTGGGGCTACATCACGGCCGACCTCGACCGGAACGCCTTCTACTACTCGACCGGCAATTGCGGCCCGTGGAACCCGGATTACCGTCGTGAATGGGGCGTGGTCACGCTCGACGAGGACGGCGGCCTGGTCGACTACCGCAACAACTGGTGCGCCTCGACGCTCGCCCGTGACGCCACGGACGGCCACCTCCTCTGGGCGTTCAACAACACTCCGGCGGACGGCTGGGACTACGACGAGCCGCTGATCAACCCGCTCGTCACCGTCGGCGGCACCGATGCGGTGATCCGCTCGGCCCGCAACGGCTACTTCTTCGTGTGGGATCGCGACACGGGTGAACTGCTGAACGACCCGTTCCCGACGGTCTACGTGAACTGGTCGAACGGCTACAACCGTGAAACCGGCCGCGCCCGGATGAACATCGACACCTGGATGTTCACCAACGTCGAAGATCGCCGCAACTACACGCAGGTCGACCCCGGCACGCTCGCCGACGGCACGAAGGTCGCCGACTACACCGGCACCGAAGTGGTGGTCTGCCCGTCGATCAATGCCCGCAACTGGCAGAACGACGCCTACTCGCCGCGCACCGGCATGCTCTACACCGCGTACTCGGTGGGCTGCCGCGCCCAGGTCGTCATCGAGGGTGACTACACCCCCGGCGAAGGCTACACGCTCGTCCGCGGCGCCGGTGCCGCCCCCGTTCCGCGGGCCTACCCCGACCACAACGCCGACAATTACGGCCAGCTGATCCCGGTGACCGAGCCGCTCGCGGCCGGCTTCCTCGGTGCCATCGACGTCGAGGGCAACGACTTCGCATGGCGTCATGGCTGGACGCAGGCGAACCAGCTGCCGATCATGGCGACCGCGACGGACCTTCTGTTCCAGGGCGGCAATGACGAGGGCGTGCTTCGTGCCCTCAACGCCACGAACGGCGAGATCGTCTGGGAGTTCCGCACCGGTTCGCGGTTCAACCAGTCGCCGATCACCTACCTCCACGATGGCAAGCAGTACCTCGCCATCATCGCCTCGTCGGCCGCCGCCAACACCGCGGTCGCCTACGATGCCACTCCCGACAACGCGAACCGCTACCGCCGCTCGGGCTCGACACTCTACGTGTTCGCGCTCCCGGACGCGGTTGCCGCGAACTAGTTGGCAAAGCGCCATCCCGCTGCCCACCAGCGGGATGGCGCCAGCCTCGGCAGTGGAGGGAACCCTTACCCTCCTCCCTCCACTGCCTTTTCTGCTGAAGTCTTGTCGGCTCCCTCTATGGGCCTGACCCGAACGGGTAGTCTACCTACCCGATCGGGTGAAGGTGTTCGCTCCCCGATCGGGTGAAGCGGCTACCGCCCCGTACGGGTTATTCCTCCCCACCGCAGAACAGTGCTCGGCCCGGATCTCGCCCGTAACAGCGACATCCCGTCAATTACTCGTCGTCTGCGTGAGCCAACAAGAAGCGGCCGTTGCACGGACAACGCCCGGTCCCAGGAGGAAATGGGAATGACCAGCAGAACTTTGAGGATTTCAGCTTCGCTCGCCGCCGTCGCGGCCGGCGCCGGATTCTCCGGCACCGCGCTCGCCAATGACGACGTCGTCACGCTCGTTGCCGATCCCGGCAACGTCGTGATGCCGTCCATCACCTACAATGGCTGGAACTACTCGACGCTCGACCAGATCACGCTCGACAACGTCAACGATCTCCAGATCGCCTGGACGTGGCAGATCGGCATCCTCGATTCGCACGAGGCCTCGCCGCTCGTCATCGGCGACGTCATGTACATCGCCTCGCCGAAGCCGAACTACGTCTACGCCCTCGACCTCAACGCCGAAGGCGTCATCATCTGGGAATTCCGCCCCGACATGAACGTCGAGGAAGCGACCCGTCAGGGTTGCTGCGGCG
>JADLGL010000119.1 GCA_020849325.1 Bauldia sp.
CCGCACCCGGCCCGTCCGCTGCCTCTGCGCCTCGATCCGGGCATGGAGGTGGAGCTGCGCGGCGTTGAGGACGAACGGCACCAGCCCGCCGCCGGGGTCTTTGGTGCGGATGCGGAGCGCGCGGGCGGCGTAGTGCCGAAAGTCGTCGCGAAGGCGCGTGCGGATCGCCCGCTCGCGCTGGGAGAGGGGCATGGTCGTTCTCGCGTGACGGGGATGGGGAGCGTGTCCGCTCCGGATGGCTTCCGGTCGTTCCGGCCGCCGCCGGCCGGCACCTGAACCGCGCCTGAACGGCCCATTCACCCCGGCGTCAGCCCGCCGCCGGCATCGTTTCCGCCGCTGCGATTCCCGCGGCGGAGGGTCGATCGATGAACCGCTTCTGGCTTGGCGTGGTGGTCGTGCTCGCCGCCGGGCTGTCCTACTGGGGCATGGCGCGGCTGACGGACCGGATGGTCGACACCACGGCGATCACCATCGTGGCGGTGCTGGCGGTCGTCTTCGTCGCCATCGGCATCTTCTTCCGCGACGGCGCCAACCGCCACAAGCTCTGAAGCCGGCCGCGGCGTCGCCGCCACCGTGCAGGGGAGGCGGAAGGCCACGAGCATTCTCGCAGAATCCGTGCCCGGCCTCACTCGAGCTCCCGCAGCGCCTCTTCGTGGCTCAGCGCCGCCTTGGCCGCCGCTTCGATCCGGTCGCCATAGCGTTTTGGCGCAAGCTTCGAGAGGTACCAGCGCAGCACCTCGAATCTGAGCCGGCCCGAAGCCGCGTCCGGCGCTTCGTCGGGAATGGCGAGGAGGACGTCGGCAAGCGCGTCGAGGCCGAGGTCGCGCGCCCGCGCATAGCGCGCCGCAAAGCCCCGGCGATCCTCCATCGCCCACGTCCGGATGGTCGATTCCGCCGGCATCCCCTCCGTCCGGCAGATCGACCGGAGCGATTCGCCGAGCGCGAGGCGCGCAAGGATCTCCTCCGCCAGGGGCTCGCGGTAGAGCGTCGGCCCGCCGCTCATGGACGGCGGCGCAGGCGGGAGAGACGGGACGGCATCGTTGTAAAGTGACATCCACACATCGGGGTGTCAAGCACAGCCCGTCCGACCGGTGCGGCGACGATCGCCTCCGCCGCACGGCGCGCGCTTGTTTCTCAGCGCCGTGAGCCCGGCTGAAGCCGCCAGTGGCGGGCCAGCGCCGCAAGGCCCGCCGCGAGGTCCGCACGCTCGCCGGCCCCCACGGCCGGGCGGTTCGTCTCGCAGACCCGCATCACCGCGCCGCGCGCTGCGGCACCCGCTGCCTCGAGCGCGCGACCGGCGCTCCGGCGGTCGGCGAGGATGGATTTGTCCCGTTCGGCCTCGCGGCGTCCGGCCTCCGTCTCCGCGTCCGGCCGCCGGTCGGGGGCGCGGTCGAGATTGCCGCCCGAGGCAACGTGCCCCGGTGCCCCGGCCGCGCGCTCCGCCTCGGCGGCGAGCCGCGACCATCGCCTCCCCGCCTCGTACAGCGGCGCCGCGATCTCCTGCCGGAGATACATGAGGCCGAGTTCGGTGCCCCATTCGGGCGCCGCCATGCCCGCCAGCGCCGCATCGCGAAGCCGCCGCACCGCCGCCGGGGCGACGGCACGCGTCGCCTCCCGTCCGGCTCGGGAGAGACGGCCATTCGGCTCTCGAACGCCCAGGTTTTTCGGCATCGGCCCTCCGGTTCGGCGTGCGGTGGCGATCAGCCCAGCCGCGGCAATGAGTGTGGATGTCATGATATGTTGCGTCGTGCAACAACGGCTGGGTGGCGGTCCTCCGGCGCCGGCGACGCATCGGTCGACCGCGCCCGCCGCGCGATGGCGGCCCTCAGCCGGGACCGCCGAGTCCCGTGTCGGCCGCCTCGATCGCCGAGCGCACCGCCTCGGCATCGCCGGCGTCGAGCTGCCCCGGCCGGACGGCGATGCGGCGCAGCACCGCGCGCGTGACACGGAGCGCGTCGGCGAGGCGGTCGCGCTCGGCAAGGCTCGGCCTCGGCCGTCGCCGCCGCGGCGGGCCGGGCCTCGCCGCCTCCCCGTCGTCTGCATCCGCGACCGTCGCCACCATTGTCGCATCGGGTTTCCAGGCCTTGCTCGTCGATGCCTGCAGCACCGACCGGCGCTTCCCGCCGGGAGAGGAGGGGCCGGCGATCGAACCGTCGGCGCCGCCGGGAATCGCAGTGTCGAAAAGACGCTTCCGCATTCCTCGTCGTTACGATATGTAATGACGACGGTCAATACGAAACGTAACGATCAGCCGGGTTCCGGGGGACCGATGGACACCATGGGCGAGCGCCTCGTCTGGGCGCGGAAGAAGGCGGGCTACGTCTCGGCGCGGGCCGCCGCGCTCGACAATGGCTGGGTGGAGGTCACCTACCGCTCGCACGAGACGGGCGGCCGCGCCTTCGATCTCGACGCCGCCACCCGCTACGCCCGCGTCTTCAAGGTCGAGCCGCTGTGGCTCCTCCACGGCGTCGGCCTGCCGGTGAGCCGCAAGGGCGTGCCGATCGTCGGCCTCGCCGGTGCCGGCCCCGCGGGAACGGTCGCCTTCGCCGACAGCGATGGCGAGCTCGGTGACGCGCCCCTCGCGCCCAACGCCACGCACCGCACCGTCGCGGTCGAGGTCCGCGGCGATTCCATGCACGGCACCGCCGAGGACGGCTGGTTGATCTACTACGACGACCGGCGCGACCCGCCCGACGAATCCTTCCTCGCCCAGCTCTGCGTCGTGGGCCTTGCCGACGGCCGCGTCCTCGTGAAGTGGCTCCACCCCGGCCGCACGCGCGGCCTCTTCGACCTCGAGAGCAACAACGCCCCGCCGCTCCGCGACGCCGCCGTCGAATGGGCCGCGCGCGTCACCGCGATCGTCCCGCGCCCGCCGCCGCGGCGACGGTAGGATGTCCAGCACCACTGGACAGGGACGCGCCCGCTTGTGTCCAATGGTTCCGGACGTGTCGAGCTAACCGCTTCTTCGGATCATGCTCTAGCCTCTCGTCCACAGCATCGGGATCAGCGACAGCACGAGCAGCACCGCCATCACGATGTTGAACCAGCGCACCGCGCGCGGGTCGGAGAGGAACCGCTGCAGCACCGAGCCGAACGCAGTCCAGGTCGTGACCGCGAGGAGGTTGGTGACGAGAAACGCCAGCGCGGCGATCAGGAGCGTGGGGGTGTAGTTCTCGCGGACGGTATAGAGACTGACGACCGTCACGGCCATCACCACCCCTTTCGGGTTCACCCACTGGAACAGCGCCGCCTGGAGGAAGCTCAGCGGCCGCGCATCGCCTTCCCTCGCCTTCACCTCGCCTGACGTTGCGATCCGCCACGCGAGGTAGAGCATGTAGAGCGCGCCGGCGATCTTCAGCACCGTGTACGCCGCCGGCACCCGCTCGAACACCGCGCCGAGCCCGAACCCGATCGCCAGCACCATCGCCGGATGCCCGATCGCGACGCCCAGCATGTGCGGGATCGTCCGGCGGAAGCCGAAGGTGAGCCCCGACGACAGCAGCATCATGTTGTTCGGCCCCGGCGTCATCGACGACACCAGCGCGAACACGAGGAGGCCGAGGAGAAGGTCCGTCGTCATCGGGCGAGCGCGTACCACAACCCCGAAGTCGGGGCGATCGACAAGCCGCCCGTGCCTGCGATGTGGTAGACGGCACGATGGCTCGCAGATCCGGTTGGGGCTCGCGCGGCGACAGATCCGGTAGACGCCCGCGCGCCGGGATCGCCAGATGGCGAGCACGCCGCTCAGGGGCCAGCCTCCCAGAAAGCGGACGGGAACGCGATGAGAACGAACTGCACGGATTTCGCACGCGAATGCGCGCAGGTTCTCACAATGTGCTGCGCAATCGCGCAGGTCCGCGCATCGGCCGCAAAGCCGCCTCTTCGTAAGCGACCGAAATCATTGGCGAAAATGGTGCTGCCGGACAGGATTGAA
>JADLGL010000120.1 GCA_020849325.1 Bauldia sp.
AGGTGCGCCGACGTGCCACGCGGCTCAAGGAAAGGTGACGTCACCTTTTCCATCATCCTCCGCTAAAGCCGAAGTGCACGGCGCGGGGGAACACATCGTGCGGGGTCGCTGACATGGAAGTCACTTTCGGCGGGACGTTCATCGCCGGCCTCCTGTCGTTCGTGTCGCCCTGCGTGCTGCCGCTGGTGGTGCCGTATCTCTGCTTCATCGCAGGCGTCACGCTCGACGACCTGACGGACGAGTTCTCGTCGCGCGAGACGCGGCTCCGCGTGTTCCGGGCGTCGATCGCGTTCGTGCTCGGCTTCTCGACGGTGTTCGTTCTCCTCGGCGCCGGCATCGGCCTCTTCGGCCGGTCGATTCGGCAGATCGAGCCGGTGTTCACCATCTTCGGCATGCAGTTCGGCCTCTTCACGATCCTCGCGGGGCTCGTGATCATCGTCATGGGCCTCCATTTCCTCGGCGTCTTCCGCATCGCCTTCCTCGACCGCGAGGCGCGGTTCCAGATGCGGGCAAAGCCGTCGGGGCCGTTCGGCTCCTACATCATCGGCGTCGCGTTCGCGTTCGGCTGGACGCCCTGCATCGGCCCGGTGCTCGGCGCGGTGCTCGGCGTCGCCGGCTCGGGCGACAGCGCCGGCTATGGTGCGTTCCTCCTCTTCATCTACTCGATGGGCCTCGGTCTCCCGTTCCTCATCGCCGCGCTCTTCGCCGGGCCGTTCCTCAACTGGATGAAGGGTATCCGCCGGCACATGGGCACCATCGAGAAGGTCATGGGCGTCCTCCTCGTCGTGACGGGCCTCCTCTTCATCTTCGGCCAGATGACGCAGTTCTCGAACTGGCTCCTCAACACGTTCCCCGCGCTGTCGCAGATCGGGTGAGGGCGGTTCGTGCTGCCGGCTGAACGGTTGTTCTGAGGGCCAGCCCCAACTCCGCTCATCCCAGCGAAAGCTGGGACCCAGGCGCCCCAATGACGGCTCCTCGCCCGGGGCTCCTGATCCCGGCTTTCGCCGGGATGAGCGGTGGAAGTTCTGCGCTGGCCGCGTAACCGAACGCACGCCAACGCAACACAAAGTGTCGGCCAGCGAATGGGTGCCGGCCGGCGGCGCCTTGATTGCACCGGACCCCCGGTGCACACCCGGCGGAAATCCTTTGATTCGCGGGGTGCTCCCATGTCGACGCGCTCGTGCCAGGTCGTGATCCTCGCGGCCGGCGAGGGCACGCGGATGAAATCGGCGCTGTCCAAGGTGATGCATCCCGTCGCCGGGCTGCCGATGCTCGGCCATGTGCTCCGCGCGGCGGATGCGGTCGGGGCGAGCCGGGCGGCGGTGGTGAAGGGGCCGGCCGGGGACGACGTCGCGGCGCTGGCGAAGAAGCTCGCGCCGTCGGCCGAGGTGTTCACGCAGGTCGAGCGGCGCGGGACGGCGCATGCGGTGCTGGCGGCGCGGGCGGCGCTGGAGCCGCCGGCGGACGACGTGATCGTCCTCTACGGCGACACGCCGCTGATCCGGCCGGAGACGCTCGGAAAACTCCGCGAGGCGCTGGAGCTCGGCGCGGCGGTCGCGGTGCTCGGCTTCAGGACGGCGAACCCCACCGGCTATGGCCGGCTTCTCGTCGAGGACGGCCAGCTGACCGCCATCCGCGAGGAAAAGGACGCCTCCGCCTGGGAGCGCTCGCTGAACCTCTGCAATGCCGGCGTCATGGCGTTCGCCGGCGCGGGGGTGCTCGGCCTCCTCGACCGCATCGGCACCGACAACGCCAAGGGCGAGTACTACCTCACCGACGCGGTGGCGCTGGCCAATGCCGACGGCCTCAAGGTGGTCGTCGTAGAAGCGCCGGAGGACGAGGTGCGGGGCGTCAACACCCGCGAGGAGCTCGCCATCGTCGAGGGCATCTGGCAGCGGGCGGCGCGGTCCACCGCGATGGCGAACGGGGCGACGCTGGTGGCGCCGGAGACGGTGTTCCTGTCGTTCGACACCCAGATCGGCCGCGACGTTCTCGTCGAGCCGAATGTCGTCTGCGGGCCGGGCGTGACGCTCGAGGACGGCGCGATCGTCCATGCCTTCTGCCATCTCGAAGGCGCAATCCTCCGGCGCGGCGCCACGATCGGGCCATTCGCGCGCCTTCGTCCCGGCACGGTGATGGGCGAGAAGGCGAAAGCCGGCAATTTCGTCGAGATCAAGAATGCCGACATTGCGGCGGGGGCCAAGGTGAACCACCTCAGCTACATCGGCGACGCCACGGTGGGCGCGGACGCCAACATCGGCGCGGGCACCATCACCTGCAATTACGACGGCATCCGGAAATACCGCACCGAGATCGGGGCAGGGGCGTTCGTCGGGTCGGACAGCGCGCTGGTGGCGCCGGTGCGGATCGGGGAGGGGGCCTATGTCGGCTCGGGTAGCGTGATCACCGAGGACGTGCCGGACGGCGCGCTCGCGATCGCGCGCGGCCGGCAGGTCAACAAGGAAGGCTGGGCGGCGGCGTTCCGGGCGAAAGCCACCGCCGCGAAGAAAGCGGATTGAAACCAATCCGTTCATACACTGGCAACGACTCCGGCCGTCCTCCTCGTTCGGGCCGGGAACTGGCGGGTGACGCTCCATGTGCGGAATCGTAGGAATCCTCGGGCAGGCGCCCGTCGCGCCGCAGATGATGGAGGCGCTGCGCCGCCTCGAATATCGCGGCTACGATTCGGCCGGCGTCGCCACGCTCGAAGGCGGCCGCCTCGCGCGGCGGCGCGCCGAGGGGAAGCTCTCGCGCCTCGCCGACCGGCTCAACGTCGAGCCGCTCGACGGCCGCGCCGGCATCGGCCACACCCGCTGGTCCACCCACGGCGCGCCGACCGAGCGGAACGCCCACCCGCACGCCACCGAGCGCGTCGCGGTGGTTCACAACGGCATCATCGAGAATTTCCGCGAGCTCCGGAAGGAGATCGAGGCCGCCGGCCGCACGCTGGCGAGCGATACCGACACCGAGGTGATCGCCCACATCATCACGATGGAACTCGACCGGGGCGTCTCGCCGGTCGATGCGGTGAAGGCGAGCCTCGGCCGCCTCCAGGGTGCATTCGCGCTCGCGGTTCTCTTCGATGGCGAGGAGGATCTTCTGGTCGCCGCCCGGCGGGGAAGCCCGCTCGCGATCGGCCGCGGCAAGGGCGAGGTCTATGTCGGCTCGGACGCCATCGCGCTCGCGCCGTTCACCAACGCCATCACCTATCTCGACGACGGCGACTGGGCCGTCCTCACGCGAAAAGGTTTCACCATCTACGACGAGGCGAACCGGAAGGTGACCCGGCCGGAGGTGCGCGGTGTCGCGTCGAGCCTCCTCGTCGACAAGGGCAATCACCGCCATTTCATGGCGAAGGAGATCGCCGAGCAGCCGGAAGTCGTCGGCCACACGCTGGCGCACTACCTCGATTTCGCGAAGGGCCGGATCGCGCCGGGCAAGGCCGACGCGCTCGATTTCGCAAGGCTGGAGCGTCTGTCGATCACGGCGTGCGGCACGGCCTACTATGCCGGCCTCGTCGCAAAATACTGGTTCGAGCGGCTGGCGCGCCTCCCGGTCGACGTCGATATCGCGTCGGAGTTCCGCTACCGCGAAATGCCGCTCGCCAAAGGCGGCGCCTCGCTGGTGATCTCGCAGTCCGGGGAGACCGCCGACACGCTCGCCTCGCTCCGCTACGCCCGCGATGCCGGCCAGCGGATCGGCGCCGTCGTGAACGTCCACACCTCGACCATCGCCCGCGAGGCGAACGTGATGCTGCCGACGCTCGCCGGCCCCGAGATCGGCGTCGCGTCGACCAAGGCCTTCACCTGCCAGCTCGCCGTGCTCGCCTCGCTCGCGGTGGCGGCGGGGAGGGCGCGCGGCGTCCTCTCCGAGGCGGACGAGGAGAACCTCGTCCAGGCGCTCGCCGAGGTGCCGCGGATGATGTCGCTGGCGATGAAGCTCGAGCCCGAGATCGAGGCGCTGGCCGCGCGGATCGGGACGGCGAGCGACGTCCTCTATCTCGGACGTGGCACGAGCTTCCCGCTGGCCCTCGAAGGCGCGCTGAAGCTCAAGGAGATCTCCTACATCCACGCCGAGGGCTACGCCGCCGGCGAGCTCAAGCACGGGCCGATAGCGCTCGTGAACGAAAAGATGCCGGTGATCGTGATCGCGCCCTACGACCGCGTCTTCGAGAAGACCGTCTCGAACATGCAGGAAGTGATGTCGCGCGGCGGTCGGATCATCGTCGTCACCGACGAGAAGGGCGCCGAACACGCGCCGGATTCGGCGATGGCGACGATCGTCATGCCGGAAATGCCGGCCACGATCACGCCGCTCGTCTACGCCGTGCCGATCCAGCTCCTCGCCTACCACACGGCGATATTCAAGGGCACGGACATCGACCAGCCGCGCAACCTCGCGAAATCGGTGACGGTGGAGTAGGCGGGCGGCACGCCGGCAAACCGCTCATCCCCGCCTTCTCGCGTGTGAAGGCATGACGCTGGTTTCGGCCTTCGTTCTCCCTCCCCCTCGTGGGGGGGGGTGGGGTGGGGACTTTCGGCCTCCCGGCCAATTTCGGCCATGCCCGAGCACGCAGGCCGCAAGTCCCCCTTCCCGGCCTCCCCCACAAGGCCCCCACAAGGGAGGAGGTGAAGAAAGAGGGGCAGACTTTCCGTCGCGACTGCCGTGTTTCCTCACGGACTCGCAGGCGGCTGTCCGGGAGCTGTCCGGCGAAGGCGAAGTGCGGACTGCTTCAGTCCTACCGTTTTCTGGCTCGTGTGATTCTCCTCGAAGCTGGCCGAACGGGTGCCGCGTCGACGCCTTCTGACCGCTTCTTCCGGGCGTCGCCCTCCCAGGACAGTCCTGCGCCGGCGGGAAGGGAAGCGCCGATCAAGACCGCCATTGACGCCCCTTTATGTGAAGCATATTCACAATGTGAATGACGCGCACATAGGAACGGAGACCAGGCATGCCCTCCAATTCGGTCCTCATCACGGGCTGCTCCACCGGCATCGGGCGGGCTGCGGCGCTTCGTTTTGCCCGCGCCGGCATTCCAGTGTGGGCCTCGGCCCGCCGGCTTTCCGACATCGAGGATCTCGTGAAGGAGGGCTGCCGGATCGTCGAGCTCGACGTCACCGACGAGGCGTCGCGGGTCGCAGCGGTGGCGCGGGTGACGGAGGTGGAGGGGAGCGTCGGGGCGCTCGTCAACAATGCCGGCTATGCCGAGCTCGGGCCGATGGAGGAGGTATCGATCGAGGCGCTGCGGCGGCAGTTCGAGACGAACGTGTTCGGCGCGGTGCGGCTGAGCCAGTTGGTGCTGCCCGGCATGCGGCGGGCGGGGCATGGGACGATCGTCAATGTCAGTTCGGTCGGCGGGCTCGTCACCTTCCTCGGCGGCGGCGCGTATCACATGAGCAAGTTCGCGCTCGAATCGTTCTCCGACGCGCTTCGCGCCGAGGTCGGCCGGTTCGGCATCCGCGTCGTCGTCGTCGAGCCGTTCGGCGTCCGCACGGCATTTCAGGCGACGAGCACGGCGGGTCTCGGCGAGCGCGAGCCGGGACCGTACGACGCGTTCAACCGCAACCTCCACAGGATGCTCTCGGGGGCGGGCGAAAGTCGCGTCGCGGTGGCGCCGGAGGCGATCGCCGAAACCATCTTCGCGGCCGTCACGGCGCGGCGGCCGCGCGCGCGGTACAACAATTTCAGCACGCGGATGCTGGCGCGCGTCCGCCGCCTCGTCCCGGACCGGCTGTGGGACCGCCTCTCCGGCCGCATGATCCGCGCGGAGTAGGGCGGCCGGCGTGCTACCAAGGGCGCGCAACCGGACGCCGCCGATGACCAGCCCCGCCACCGCCACGCCGTCGCGTGCCAGCTACCACCACGGCGATCTCCGCACGGCGCTGATCGAGGCCGCGATCGAGCTCGTCGCCGAGCGCGGGGTACGGGGGTTCTCGCTCGCCGAAGCCAGTCGCCGCGTCGGCGTCGCGGGCAGCGCGCCGTATCGGCATTTTGCCGACAAGGATGCGCTCCTTGCCGCAGTGGGGGTCCTGGCGGCGAACCGGCTGGTCGAGATGCTGCAACGCTCCGTTGCCTGGGGCGCGGCGCCCGAGGAGGCGCTGGCCGCGCGCGTCCGCGCCTACATCGAATTCGCCGCGGAGAGCCGGCCGCTGTTCGAGGCGCTGCTCGCGGCCGGCCGCAACAAAGTGGGACGGCCGGAGCTCATCGCGGCGGTGGAGCCGATCGCGACGGCGTTCGGCGAGCCGTCCGCAGCGCTCTGCCGCGACAAGGCCCAGGCCGAGCGGCTGACGCTCGCGGTGATGGCCGTTGCCCACGGCCATGCGACCCTCTTGGGCGAGGGCGCGTTCGCCTCGCGCGAGGACGCGGCGGAGCGGGCGGTCGCGGCAACGCGGGCGGTGGTGGCAGGCAAAGCGCAGCTTCGCGCCTGAGAAAGGGGCGGGAAGCCGTACCCCAAAAACAAAAGCAAGGCCCGGAGGCCTTGCTCAAAGTCTTCGCGTCCTAACCCTTCGCGCTGGTGCCCGTATGGCAGCTCTTGATGGCCGTCCACCGTCGCTCCAGCTGGCTGCAGGCTTTCACCGCGCCAGAAGGGCTTCCTCCCAAGACTCAGACCGCGATTTCTCTTCTCCCCTGCGGCCTGGCGCCGCGGCTCCTTCTGTGAGGAGCCCGCACCATAGCCACGGGAACCCCGCCTGTCACCAATTTACGCGCCTGTCGCCATAATATTTTGCATCTCTCGCCACATTGGTAATCATGTGAGCGGCACTCGGCGGGCGTGCGCCAATCCCTCGCCTTGACAGCTTTCCGGCGTGGCCGGCGACCCTCTGCGCCGCCCGCCTTGCTCTCCGGCGACGCGAGTGATTTGACTGCGCCCGGTTTCAGCTCCGGCCCCCGAATCGAGCCCATGCGCCTCTCGCGATATTTCCTCCCCGTGCTCCGCGAAACGCCGAAGGAGGCGGAGATCGTCTCGCACCGGCTGATGCTGCGGGCGGGCATGATCCGCCAGCAGTCGGCGGGCATCTATTCGTGGCTGCCGCTCGGCCTCCGCGTCCTCGAAAAGATCGGGCAGATCGTCCGCGAGGAGCAGAACCGGGCCGGCGCGCTCGAGATCCTGATGCCGACGATGCAGCCGGCCGATCTCTGGCGCGAGAGCGGCCGCTATGACGACTACGGCAAGGAGATGCTCCGCATCGAGGACCGGCACGAGCGGCAGATGCTGTTCGGCCCGACGGCCGAGGAGGTCGTCACCGACATTTTTCGCAGCTTCGTGAAGTCGTACCGCGACCTGCCGCTGAACCTCTACAACATCCAGTGGAAGTTCCGCGACGAAGTCCGTCCGCGCTTCGGCGTGATGCGCGGCCGCGAATTCCTGATGAAGGACGCGTACTCGTTCGACCTCGATTTCGAGGCGTCGCGCGCCGCCTACAACCGCATGTTCGTCGCCTATCTCCGGACGTTCGACCGGCTCGGCCTCCGCGCGATCCCGATGCGCGCCGATTCCGGCCCGATCGGCGGCGACATGAGCCACGAATTCATCATCCTCGCCGATACCGGGGAGAGCGCGGTGTTCTGCGACCGCGCCATCCTCGACCTGCCGATCCCGCCCGCTGACACGGACTTCGACGGCGACCTCTCGCCGATCGTCGCCGCGTGGACGAAGCCTTACGCCGCCACCGAGGAGAAGCACGACAAGGCGGTCTTCGAGGCGCTCGGCGAGGCGGACCGGATGTCGGCGCGCGGCATCGAGGTCGGCCACATCTTCCACTTCGGCACGAAGTATTCGAAGGCGATGGGCGCGAGCGTCGCCGGGCCCGACGGCAAGGACACGATCGTCCAGATGGGCTCCTACGGCATCGGCGTGTCGCGGCTCGTCGGCGGCATCATCGAGGCGAGCCACGACGATGCGGGCATCATCTGGCCGGAGAGCGTGGCGCCGTTCAAGGTCGGCCTCGTCAACCTCAAGCCGGGGGATGCAGTCACGGACGGCGCGGCCGATTCGCTCTACGAACGCCTCAGCAAAGCCGGAATCGACGTGCTTCTCGACGACACGGAAGCATCGGCCGGAGCCAAGTTCGCGAAGATGGATCTCATTGGGCTCCCCTGGCAGCTCATCGTCGGGCCGAAGGGCCTCGCGAAGCACGAAGTCGAGATCAAGCACCGCGCCACCGGCCGGCGCGAGGTGATGACCCCGGACGAGGCCGTCACCCGGCTCCTGGCGGTCTGAGCATGGCGGCCGTCGCCGAACAGGGGGCCGCCGCCGCGCCCGCGGAGCCGCGGGGCGCCGGGCCTTTCTCGCGCTTCGAGTGGATGGTGGCGCTCCGCTATCTCCGCGCGCGCCGGCGCGAGACCTTCATCTCGGTCATCTCGGTCATCTCCCTCGTCGGCATCGCGCTGGGGGTGATGACGCTGATCACCGTACTGTCGGTGATGAACGGTTTTCGGGCCGAACTCATCAGCAAGATCCTCGGCATCAACGGCCACATCGTCGTCCAGCCCATCGACACGCCGCTCGACGATTACGCCGCCGTCACCGAGCGGATCAGGGCTGTGCCGGGCGTCACGGGCGTCCTGCCTATCGTCGAGGGCCAGGCGCTGGCGAGCAGCCCGGCGAACCGCGGCGTCGGCGCGCTCGTCCGCGGCATCCGCGAGGCGGACCTCGCGGCGGTGCCGGGGCTCGAGGCGAGCGTCACGGCGGGATCGTTCCTGGCGTTCGACGACGTGGACGGCGTGGCGGTTGGGTCGCGGCTCGCCGCAACGCTCGGCCTCCGGCTCGGCGACGGCATCACGCTGACGACGCCGGACGGCGATGCGACGCCGTTCGGGGTCGCGCCGCGCGTGAAAACCTACCCGATCATCGCGATCTTCGAGATCGGGATGGCGGAGTACGATTCCACCTTCATCTTCATGCCGTTCACCGAGGCGCAGCTCTACTTCAACATGGCCGGCGACCTTGCCGACGACGGGACGCGCGGGCCGGGAACGGCGACGGCGATCGAGATCTACACCGACGATCCCGACGGCGTCGACGCGATCAGGCCGCTGGTCGATACGGCGATGGAGCGGCAGGGCTTCCTCGTCGACTGGCGCCAGCGGAACAGTTCGTTCTTCTCGGCGCTCGCGGTGGAGCGGAACGTGATGTTCCTCATCCTGATGCTCATCATCCTCGTCGCCGTCCTCAACATCATCTCGGGCCTCACGATGCTGGTGAAGGAGAAGGGGCGGAACATCGCCATCCTCCGCACTGTCGGGGCGACGCGCGGCTCGATCATGCGCATCTTCTTCATCACGGGTGCCACGATCGGCACCGTTGGCACCTTCATCGGGCTCGTCCTCGGCATCCTCCTGTCGTCGAATGCCGAGGCGATCCGGCAGTTCTTCGCCCGGCTGACGGGCACCAACATCTTCTCGCCGGAATACTACTTCCTCAGCCAGCTGCCGTCGGACATGGACCCGAAGGAGACGATCACCGTCGTCGTGGTCGCGCTCGTCCTCTGCTTCCTCGCCACGCTCTACCCGGCGTGGCGGGCGGCGCGCATCGATCCGGTCGAGGCGCTCCGTTACGAATGACCGAGCCGGCTTCTTCCCTCCGCCAGCCCGTCCTCCGCCTCGCGGTCGTCGAGCGGCACTACCGTCAGGGCAAGGACGGGCGGCTCAGCGTTCTCAACGGGGCCGATCTCAGCCTCTATCCCGGCGAGACGGTGGCGCTCATCGCGCCGTCGGGCGCCGGGAAATCGACGCTCCTCCATCTCGCCGGCCTCCTCGAACGGCCGGACGGCGGCGAGGTGCTGATCGGCGGGCGCGCGGCGGGGACGCTCAGCGAGGCGGAGCGGACGGCGGTGCGGCGGACGCAGATCGGCTTCGTCTACCAGTTCCACCATCTGCTCCCCGAGTTCAGCGCGCTCGAAAACGTCGTCCTGCCGCAGCTCATCCGCGGCATCGGCCAGCGCGAGGCGGAGACGCGGGCAACCGAGCTCCTCAACTACCTCCGCGTCGGCGAGCGCGCCTCGCACCGGCCGGCCGAGTTGTCGGGCGGCGAGCAGCAGCGCGTCGCGATCGCCCGCGCCGTCGCCAACGGCCCCCGCGTCCTCCTCGCCGACGAGCCGACTGGCAACCTCGATCCCGCCACCGCGGCACACGTCTTCGCGGCGCTCACCCAGCTCGTCCGCGCCTCCGGCCTCGCGGCGCTGATCGCCACCCACAACCACGCGCTCGCCGGCCAGATGGACCGCGTCATCACCCTCGAAAGCGGGCGCGTGCTGGAACACGGCCCGGCGGTCGACCCGACGGTGCCGGAGGAGACGCTGGTCGAGGCGTTCGGGTCGGATCCGGGATAGGGGCCGTCAACGGCCTCGGGTTCTGCCCGCTGGCACTGCGGGCGGGTGCGGTTCAAGGGCCGTGCCCCCGGAACAAAGGGTCCCGGCTCTCCGCTTCGCTCCGGCCGGGACGACGGGTTCTGTCTTACCTGAATGACCGTCGTTCCGGGGCCGCGAAGCGGAACCCGGAACCTTTCGTTCTTGCCGCACGGCCGGCGCCCATCATCCCCGACACCACCCGCCGCCAGGGGTGAGCCAAAGCCGGCAGCCCACATTAACCATCGAATCGCACTCGCCCCACACTGCCGTTGACTTCGAGCACAGAAAGAGAACAAATAGGGTCCATAGCGTGGTTCTGTGGAGGAGAGACACATGGTCCGGATGGTTCGCGAGATTGCCGCTATGGTGGCGATGCTGGCCTTCGTGGTGATGCTCGGCCTGTG
>JADLGL010000121.1 GCA_020849325.1 Bauldia sp.
ACCTGGCGGTTCTTCGGCCCGGCATGGCCGGTGGCGTAGTTCTGGGCATAGGCGTCGCAGGCGGCCGGATTGATGACGACCGGGAACACGGCATAGGGCTGCGCCGAGGCGGCAGTGGCGACGCCGATGGTGCCGAGGGCGATCGAAGCGGCGACGAGGGTCTTGAGGGAGCGGTTCATGGACGTTGTCCTTCGGGTTTCTGGCGCCGTTCACGGCGGCGCGGTGAAGTCGATGGACGCGGTTCTAGGCGGCTGCCGCTGAACCCGATCTGAGGCGGTCGTTGTGTTGCGTTCAGGGAGTGGTGGCGAGCGGCGCCGCGGCCGCCTCGATCTCAGCGGAGGATGTGGCTGAGGAAGAGCTTCGTCCGCTCGTGCTGGGGGTGGTCGAAGAACGGGCCGGGGGCGTTCTGTTCGATGATCTGGCCTTCGTCCATGAAGATCACCCGGTCGGCGACCTGGCGGGCGAAACCCATCTCGTGGGTGACGACGACCATCGTCATCCCGTCCTCGGCGAGGCCCACCATCACGTCGAGCACCTCCTTCACCATCTCGGGGTCGAGCGAGGAGGTCGGCTCGTCGAACAGCATGATGCGGGGGCTCATGCAGAGGGCGCGGGCGATGGCGACGCGCTGCTGCTGGCCGCCGGAGAGCTGGCCCGGATATTTGTTCGCCTGCTCCGGGATCTTCACCCGCTCGAGGTAGCGCATCGCGATCGCGACCGCCTCGGCCCGCGGCATCTTTCGCACCCAGATCGGCGCGAGGGTGCAGTTCTCGAGGATGGTGAGGTGCGGAAAGAGGTTGAACTGCTGGAACACCATGCCGACGTCGCGGCGGATCTCGTCGATGCGGGCGTGGTTGCGGGAGAGGAGGATCCCGTCGACGACGATCGTGCCGGACTGATGGCTTTCGAGTGCGTTGACGCAGCGGATCAGCGTCGACTTGCCCGAGCCCGACGGGCCGCAGATCACGATGCGCTCGCCGCGGCGGACGCGGAGGTCCACGTCGCGCAGCACGTGGAACGCGCCGTACCATTTGTTGACCGCCTTCATCTCGATGGCGGTTTCCGGCCCGGAGGCCGAGGCGAGTTCGGGGGTGACGGTGCCGGTCATCGGTGGAGCTTCCCGCGGGAAAGGCGCCGCTCGATGAACACCGAGTAGCGCGAGAGGCCGAAGCAGAACACCCAGTAGATGATCCCGGCGAAGACATAGGCGGTGGCCGGGACCGATGGCGAGGCCCAGTCGGAATCGTTCGTCGCCGACTTCAGCATGCCGAGAAGGTCGAAGAGCCCGATCACCATGATGAGGCTCGTGTCCTTGAAGAGGGCGATGAAGGTGTTGACGATGCCGGGGATCACCACCGTCAGCGCCTGCGGCATGACGACGAGCCGCATCTGCTGGAACCAGGAGAGGCCGAGCGCCATCGAGCCCTCGTACTGCCCCTTCGGCACCGCCTGGAGGCCGCCGCGGACAACCTCGGCCATGTAGGCGGAGTAGAAGATCGCAATGCACAGCATCGCCCGGAGGAGCTTGTCGAAGGTGACGCCGGGCGGGAGGAATATCGGCAGCATCACGCTCGCCATGAACAGCACCGCGACGAGCGGCACGCCGCGCCAGAACTCGATGAAGGCGGTGCTGAGCCAGCGCACGACCGGGAGCTTCGACCGCCGCCCGAGGGCGAGGAGGATGCCGAGCGGCAGCGAGATGACGATGCCCATCACGGCCGCGACGAGCGTGACGAAGAGGCCGCCCCAGCGGTCGGTCGGCACCTTGTCGAGGCCGATGCCGATGCCGGTGAGGAGCATGAAGGCGATCACCGGGAAGACGACGAGGAGGTAGACGACGTTCCAGCGCTTCCCCGGCACTCTCGGGATCGCGAGCGGCACCAGCCCGGCGACGAAGAGGGCGGCGACGAGAACGATGCGCCAGCGCTCGTCCGGCGGGTACTGGCCGTAGAGGATGAGGTTGATCTTCGCGCCGATGAACGCCCAGCAGGCGCCGCCGTCGAGGCAGACGCTGCGGTCGTCGCCCGTCCACGCCGCGTCGATGAAGAGCCAGCGGATCAGCGGCGGGACGGTCCAGGCGAGGAAAAGCGCGATCAGGATCGTCGTCGCGGTGTTCGCGGGCGACGAGAAGAGGTTGTTGCGGAGCCAGGCGAGGGGCCCGACGACCCCGCGCGGCGGCGGGCGAGGCGCCACGGGCGCGCGGCGGACGAAGGCGTGATCCCCCAGGGCCATCTAGAACGTGCTCCGGTCGGGCCGGATCACGTTCCAGCTGTCTCTGCCGGAAGCATGATCCTGGTCGAAGAACCGGCGTCCACTTCTTCGGATCATGCTCAGCGTTCCCGCAGCGCAACGCGCGCGTTGAAGAGGTTCATGGCGACAGCAGTGACGAGGCTGATGAAGAGGTAGACGGCCATCGTGATGCCGATGACCTCGATGGCGCGGCCGGTCTGGTTGAGGACGGTGTTCTTGAAGACGCCGACGAGGTCGGGGTAGCCGATCGCGACCGCGAGCGACGAGTTCTTGATGAGGTTGAGATACTGGTTGGTCAGCGGCGGCGTGATCACGCGGAGCGCCTGCGGGACGACGACTTTCCGCATCGTCAGGCCGCGATGGAGGCCGAGGGCGCCGGCGGCTTCGACCTGGCCGCGCGGCACGGCGAGGACGCCGGCGCGGACGACCTCGGCGATGAACGCGGCCGTGTAGAGCGTGAGCGCGACGAGGAGCGCCGCGAGTTCGGGGATGACGACGATGCCGCCGGTGAAGTTGAGCCGCTGCAGCGTCGGCTCCTGCCAGGCGAGGGGCGCTCCCGTGACGAGGAAGACGAGGAGCGGCGCGCCGAGGACGAGGGCGGCGCCGACGGTCCACATCGGAAACGTCTTTCCGGTCGCAGCCTGGCGGCGGCGCGACCAGCGGGCGAGGACGATGGTCAGGGCGATCGCGACGACGAGGGCGATCGCCACGGCCAGGAATCCGGGCTCGGTCACCGGCGCGGGGAGATAGAGGCCGCGGTTGTTGAGGTTGCCGCCGAAGGGGAGGACGATTCCCGCCTGCGGCCGCGGCAGGAGCACGAGCACGGCCTCGAACCAGAACACCACCTGGAGGAGGAGGGGCACGTTCCGGATCGTCTCGACGTAGACGGTGCAGAGCTTTGCCAGCAGCCAGTTGGTCGAGAGCCGGCCGATGCCGATGAGGAAGCCGAGGATCGTCGCCAAGACGATTCCGAGCGCGGAAACCATCAGCGTGTTCACGAGCCCGACGAGGAAGGCCCGGAAATAGGTCGAGTTGTTGTCGTAGGGGATCGGCGTCTGGACGATGTTGAAGCCGGCGCGATCGTCGAGGAAGCCGAAATCGACACCGATGCCGAGACGGCCGAGATTGGTGTTGGTGTTGACGACGATCCAGGCGACGAACGCCACGGCGCCGGCGAATGCGAGCACCTGGAGCGCCAGCCCACGGACGCGCGTATCGTTGAAGAAACCGCCGAACGTCATGTCCCGGAAGGGACCCGGAAGCGGCGCGAGGCCGGCTCCCGGGCCGTTGATCCGCTAGCGGATCGGCATGCCGTACTGGATGCCGCCGGCATTCCACAGCGCGTTGAGGCCCCGCTCGATGCCGAGCGGCGAGCCGGCGCCGAGATTGCGGTCGAAGATCTCGCCGTAATTGCCGATCTGCGTGATGATCCGCGCCGCCCAGTCATTGGTGAGGCCGATCATCTCGCCGAAGGCCGCGCCGTTCTGGCCGAGGAGACGCTGGATCTCGGGGTTCGGCGAGGCGAGCATCTCGGCGACGTTCGCCTGCGTGACGCCGAGCTCCTCGGCGTTGAGGAGCGCGTAGTGCGTCCAGCGGACGATGTTGAGCCATTGCGGGTCGCCGATCCGGACCATCGGCCCGAGCGGCTCCTTCGAGATCACCTCGGGAAGGACTTCGTAGTTGGCCGGCGTCGCGAGCGTCATGCGCGCGGAGTAGACGTTCGATGCGTCGGCGGTGAAGGCATCGCAGCGGCCGGCTTCGAAGGCGCTGATCGCCTCGGCGCGGTCGGCGACCGCGATCGCGGTGAACGTCAGGCCGCGACTGTTGAAGTAGTCGGCAAGGTTCAGCTCGGTCGTCGTGCCGGTCTGGACGCAGATCGTGCCGCCGTCGAGATCGGCGGCCGTCTCGAAGCCGGCATCGGCCGGCACGAGGAAGCCCTGGCCGTCATAGTAGTTGACGCCGGCAAAGGTGAGGCCGAGCGAGGCGTCGCGCGTCATCGTCCAGGTGGTGATGCGGACGAGGACGTCGATCGCGCCCGACTGGAGGGCGGTGAAGCGCTCGGCGGCGCTGAGGGGCGTGAAGCGGACTGCGGTCGGATCGTCGAAGATCGCCGAGGCGATCGCGCGGCAATAGTCGACGTCGAAGCCGGCCCACTCGCCATTGTTGTCGACTTCGGCAAAGCCGAAGAGGCCGGTATGGACGCCGCACTGGAGGTAGCCGCGGGCGCGGACGTCGTCCAGCGTGGCGGCGGAGGCCGGAGCGGCGGCAGCAAGGCCGGCGGTGACTCCGATGATGGCGGCAACGACTGCAGTTTTCATGGATCGCTTCCCCTGACGAGTACAGAAGACCCTGCCCGTCGCGATCCGGGAAATGCGGCACGACGGGCAACGCCGCAGCGCCGGCGGGTTGAGCGCGACCCTGCCGCAGCATTCTGATGGCCATGGAAAGCGCCCGTCAAGCATATCGGCGGGAAACACCGAAGGCGCGGACAGGAAGCGTACGGTTTCGTACCGAATGAGGCCTAAGTATATACTTGTAGTCCGGTGCTAAAATACTTCAGACGTTGAACTTGAACAGCATGACATCGCCGTCGGCGACGACGTATTCCTTGCCTTCGTCACGCGCCTTGCCGGCTTCCTTTGCGCCGCTCTCGCCGCTGTACTTGACGTAGTCGTCGAACGCGATCGTCTGGGCGCGGATGAAGCCGCGCTCGAAGTCGGTGTGGATCGCTCCCGCGGCGCCGGGCGCCTTCGTGCCGCGGTGGATCGTCCACGCGCGTGCCTCCTTCGGGCCGGCGGTGAAATAGGTGATGAGGCCGAGGAGCGCGTAGCCGGCGCGGATGACGCGGTCGAGGCCCGGCTCGGTGAGGCCGAGGCTCTCGAGGAACTCCTTCTGCTCGGCCGGCGGAAGCTGCGCCACCTCGGCTTCGATGGCGGCGGAGATGACGACGGCCTGTGCGTTCTCCGCCTTCGCCTTGGCGAACACGCGCTCGGAATGGGCGTTGCCGGTCGCCGCCGCGGATTCCTCGACATTGCAGACGTAGAGGACGGGTTTTGCGGTGAGGAGCTGCAGCCCGTTCCACGCGGCCGCGTCCTCGTGCGCTACGTCGAGGAGGCGGGCGGGCTTGCCCTCGCGGAGAAGGGCGAGCGCGCCGTCCATGAGCGTGACGAGCTGCTTCGATTCCTTGTCGCCGCCCTGCGCCTTCTTGCGGACGGCGGTGACGCGGCGCTCGAGGCTGTCGAGGTCGGCGAGCATCAGCTCGGTCTCGACCGTCTCGGCGTCGGCGATCGGGTCGATGCGGCCCTCGACATGGGTGATGTCGCCGCTGTCGAAGCAGCGGAGGACGTGCGCGATGGCGTCGACCTCGCGGATGGTGGCGAGGAACTGGTTGCCGAGGCCTTCGCCCTTCGACGCGCCGCGGACGAGCCCGGCGATGTCGACGAAGGTGATGCGGGTCGGCACGAGCTGCGCCGATTTCGCGATCTTCGCCAGCGTTTCGAGCCGCGGGTCGGGCACTGCGACGTCGCCGGTGTTCGGCTCGATCGTGCAGAACGGATAGTTCGCCGCCTGCGCGGCGGCGGTGCGCGTCAGCGCGTTGAAGAGGGTCGACTTGCCGACGTTCGGCAGGCCGACGATGCCGCACTTGAAGCCCATGGTGTCCGTTCAGCGGTTCGGGAAAAGCGCCGTGGGTTCTTCGCGGAAGGGATCGATGACGCGAAGACTGCCGACGGTCTGGCGGTGTTGCATATCCTCGCTGAGGAGGTACGCGCAACCGGCGCGGAGCGCAGAGGCCAGGATCAAAGAGTCCCACCACGAAAAGCGGAACTCGCGCTCGACACCGAGTGCGGTCGCGAAGACCCGCCCGTCCATCGGCGCCGTACAGAAGGGGACGAAGGCGGAGACCCATTCCGCCACGGCATCCCGGCCGGCGCCCGGAAACTTCCGGACGCCGACCGAGTACGCCTCGTTGAGGACCTGAGGGCTAACGACGAGACTTCTCGTCCGTTCGAGCAGCGTCAGCCACTCCGCCGCCCGGCCCGCCTTCCAGGGGTCGCGCCGGTCCCTCGTGTAGACCACCGTGTTCGTGTCCACGAAAACCAGATCGATCATAGTGGTGCTCGTAAAGCTCGGCGCGGGTGGGAAGGGCGCCCTCGGTCGACTGCCACAGGGGTTCCCTCAGCCAGTCGGCGAGGCTGCGCGTGGCGGCCTCGTCACGACGCATCTGGTCGTCGAGCCTCTCGCCGATCCAGCGCGACAGGCTCTTGCCGGCCTTGGCGGCTTCAACCCGCGCCCATTGGGCAACGCTCTCATCCAGCGTGATTGTCACGTTCTTCATCGACGCGAACTCCGTGTCACACGTACCTAGTGTTCTCGTGTGATGGAGTCAACGGTCTCACAGGAGTTGCACGCGCGCTTTCGAAACGATCGTTCGGAAAGCCGGCCAGGCGGCGGCCGGGATGAGAAGGTTCTGCCGACCGCCCGGCTGACGCCGCGGCTAGGGCGTGATCCGAAGCCGGATCACGCCCGTCGCCTGATTCCTTGATGGAGCATGATCTTTTTCGAAGAACCGGCGGCCACTTCTTCGGATCCTGCTCTAGGGCGTGATCCGTTGAAGCCGGATCACGCTCGTCGCCTTCTCTGTGATGGAGCATGATCTTTATCGAAGAACCGGCGGCCACTTCTTCGGATCATGCTCTGGAGCGTGATCCGTTGAAGCCGGATCACGCCCGTCGCCTGATTCCTTGATGGAGCATGATCTTTTTCGAAGAACCGGCGGCCGCTTCTTCGGATCACGCTCTAAAAAAGGCGCTTCAGGCGGGCGAACGGACCGCCCTTCTCCTCGGCGGGAGAGGGTCGAGGTTCCGGCTTTGGCACGGCGGCCTGCGGGGCGGGCGCATCGGGGCCGGGTGATGCCTTCGGAGGCTTCCCGGCCCTGGGCTCCGCCGGTGGATTGGTCGCAAGGTGGACGCGCGTCGCGAAGCCCGCGTCGTTGCCGGCGGCGAGCATCTCCGCGTTGTCGGCGATCGCGTCGAGGAGCGGCACCAGCCACTCGGTATCGGCCTTGGCGAAGTCGTGCAGGACCCAGGAGTGGACCAGCTCGCGGTGGCCGGGGTGGCCGATCCCGACGCGGAGGCGGCGGTAGTCGGGCCCGAGGTGGCCGGTCAGGGAGCGGATGCCGTTGTGGCCGGCGCCGCCCCCGCCCGTCTTGATGCGGGTCTTGCCGGGCGGCAGGTCGAGCTCGTCGTGGATGACGACGATGTCCTTCGGCTCGATCTTGAGGAAGCGCGCCGCCTCGCCGACCGCGCGGCCGGACTCGTTCATGTAGGTGAGCGGCTTCATCAGGAGGGCTTTTTCGCCCCCCAGCATCCCGTCCGCGGTCTCGGCCTGGAAACGCTTCTTCCATGGGCCGAAGCGGTGGCGGGCATGGATGACGTCGACCGCCATCCAGCCGACATTGTGCCGGGTTCGCTCGTATTCGCGTCCCGGATTGCCGAGGCCGACGATCAGCAGCATGGCGCGGGTTCTCCGCTATGCCGCAGCGCCGGCCCTGCGGAACTAGGACTTGGTCTCGTTCCGGGCAGCCTCGGTCGCGGCGGTCGAGGCAGCGGAAGCGGCGGCGGCCGCCGCGGCATCGGCCTCGGCATCCTTGGCGCCGCCGGGCGCTGCGATCGTGGCGATCGTGAAGTCACGGTCGCGGATGGTCGGCCGGACACCCTCGGGGAGGGTGATCTTCGAGATGTGGAGCGAATCGTTGATGTCGAGACCGGTGAGGTCGGCGACGAACTCGTTCGGGATCGCATCGACCGGGCACAGCACCTCGACGGTGTGGCGCACGATGTTGAGGACGCCGCCGCGCTTGATGCCGGGCGACGCGGCCTCGTTGATGAAGCGCACCGGCACGTCGACGGTGACGACCGAGTCCTTCGTGACGCGGAGGAAGTCGACGTGGAGCGGCGTGTCGCGCACCGGGTCGAGCTGGTAGTCGCGCGGGATGGCGCGGACCTTCTTGCCGTCGACGTCGAGCGTGACGACCGTCGTCATGAAGCCGCCGCCCATCAGCTTGAAGGCGAGGTCGCGGTGGCTCAGCTTGATCGAGACCGGAGCCTCGTCGCCGCCATAGACGACGCCGGGGATCATGCCCTCACGGCGGACGGCGCGGGCGGAACCCTTGCCGGACTTTTCGCGCACCGACGCGGTGAGCTCGTAGGGCGTGCCCATCGAAAGAACTCCTCAGGAAAGACAAACGGCCCGGACGATGCCGAGCCAGACCGCCGTCGCGCCAACGCGCCGTGCCGGTTTCGCGGCGGCTTATAAGCGAGGCGGAAGGCCGGCGCAACTGGCGCCGGCCGGCCGCGACGATCTCCTGCGCCGGCCGCCGCTTCTTCGGAAGAAGCGCTAGGTCAGCTGGCCGTGGCAGTGCTTGTATTTCTTGCCCGAACCGCAGGGGCAGGGCGCGTTCCGCGGCGTCTTGGCCCACGCGGCGGCTTCCTCGGGGCTGACGGCGGTGGCGGTCATCGCCGAGCCGCCGCCAGCGGCGCCCGCGGCGGCAGCGGCCGGCGCCGTGGCGACGCGGCCGGGGGCGATGCTCGGCGCGTTCGGCACTTCGCGAAGGCCGCGCATGCCGGGGCCCGGGCCGCGGACCGGCGTGATGTCGCGGTCGCGGAGGGCGACGGGCGGCGGCAGCTCGTTCTGGGCCGGCTGCTGCACGATCTCGATCTTGGCGAGCTGCGAGACGACGGTCGTCCGCAGATTCTGCAGCATCGCCTCGAACATCGTGAACGCTTCGGTCTTGTACTCGTTCAGCGGATCGCGCTGGGCATAGCCGCGGAAGCCGATGACCTGGCGGAGATGGTCGAGCGTGACGAGATGCTCGCGCCACACCGCGTCCAGGGTCTGGAGGAGGATCGCCTTCTCGAGCTGGCGCATGATCTCCGGCGTGAAGCGGGCGGTCTTCGCCGCGGACGCCTCGTCGGCGGCCTTGATGACGCGATCCTCGACCTCTTCCTCGGCGATGCCTTCTTCCTTCGCCCAGTCGACGACCGGCAGCGTGAGGTTGAGCGTCGTCGTGATCTCGGTGGCGAGACCCCCGGTATCCCACTGCTCGGCGTAGGCCTTCTCGGGGATGTGCTTGCGCACCATCGCCTGGATGACCTCGTGGCGCATGTCCTTGATGGTCTCGGACACGTTGTCGTCGGTCATGAGCTCGACGCGCTGGTCGAAGATGACGCGGCGCTGGTCGTTCATGACGTCGTCGTAACGCAGAAGGTTCTTCCGGACGTCGAAGTGACGGGCTTCGACCTTCTGCTGCGCCTTTTCGAGCGCGCGGTTGATCCACGGATGGACGATCGCCTCGCCCTCCTTGAGGCCGAGGCGCTTCAGGAGGCCGTCCATGCGCTCCAGCACGAAGATCCGCATCAGGTCGTCCTGCAGCGACAGGAAGAAGTGCGAATGGCCGGGGTCGCCCTGGCGGCCGGAGCGGCCGCGGAGCTGGTTGTCGATGCGGCGGCTCTCGTGCCGCTCGGTGCCGATGACGTAGAGGCCGCCGGCGGCGAGCGCCTCTTCCTTGAGGCGGGCGATGTCGGCGCGGATCGCCTCTTCCTTCGCCGCGCGCTCGGGGCCGGCTTCCATGTCGCCGAGCTCGTGGCGGATGCGCATGTCGGCATTGCCGCCGAGCTGGATGTCGGTGCCGCGGCCGGCCATGTTGGTGGCGATCGTCACCGTCCCCGGCACGCCGGCCTGGGCGATGATGTAGGCTTCCTGCTCGTGGTAGCGGGCGTTGAGCACCTGGTGCTCGATGCCCTCCTTCTTGAGCGCAGCCGAGAGCTGTTCCGACTTCTCGATCGAGGTCGTCCCGACCAGTACCGGCTGGCGCCGCTCCTGGCAGGCCCTGATGAGGGCGAGGATCGCCTGGAATTTCTCCGCGGCGGTCCGGTAGACCTCGTCGTGGTCGTCGATGCGCTTGACCTCGACATTGGTCGGAATCTCGACGACGTCGAGGTTGTAGATGTTGCGGAACTCTTCCTTCTCGGTCGCCGCGGTGCCGGTCATGCCGGCTAGCTTCGAGTACATGCGGAAATAGTTCTGGTAGGTCACCGAGGCGAGCGTCTGGTTCTCGCGCTGGATCTTCACCTTCTCCTTCGCCTCGAGCGCCTGGTGGAGGCCCTCGGAATAGCGGCGGCCCGGCATCATGCGGCCGGTGAACTCGTCGATGATCGTCACCTCGCCGTTCCGGACGATGTAGTCCTTGTCGCGCTGGAACAGCTTGTGCGCGCGAAGCGCCTGGTTGACGTGATGGACGACCGTCACGTTCTCCATGTCGTAGAGCGAGTCACCCTTGAGGTGGCCGGCCTCGCGGAGGAGGTTTTCGAGCTTCTCGGTGCCGACCTCGGTGAAGGTCGCGGTCCGGAGTTTCTCGTCGATCTCGAAGTCTTCCTTCGCCAGGAGCGGAATGAAGGCGTCGAGCGTGTTGTAGAGCTCCGAGCGGTCGTCGAGGGGCCCCGAGATGATGAGCGGCGTCCGGGCCTCGTCGATGAGGATCGAATCGACCTCGTCGACGATCGCGAAATGGTGACCGCGCTGCACCATCGAGCGCTGGTCGTACTTCATGTTGTCGCGGAGATAATCGAAGCCGTATTCGTTGTTCGTGCCGTAGGTGATGTCGGCGGCGTAGGCGGCCTTCCGCTCCTCGTCGTTGAGGCCATGGACGATGACGCCGGTGGTCATCCCGAGGAAGCCGTAGACCCGGCCCATCCATTCGGCGTCGCGTTTGGCGAGATAGTCGTTGACGGTCACGACGTGGACGCCCTTGCCGGGAAGGGCGTTGAGGTAGACGGCGAGCGTCGCAACGAGGGTCTTGCCCTCGCCGGTCCGCATCTCGGCGATGGCGCCTTCGTTCAGCACCATGCCGCCCATCAGCTGGACGTCGAAATGGCGCTGGCCGAGCGCACGGCGCGCCGCTTCGCGGACGGTGGCGAAAGCCGGGACGAGGAGATCGTCGAGCGACTTCCCGCCGGCGATCTGGTCCTTGAACGCCTGGGTGCGGGCTTTCAGCGCCTCGTCGCTCAGCGCCCGGACCTCGGGCTCGAGCGCGTTGATCGCCGCCACATCGCCCCGGTAGGACTTGATGCGCCGATCGTTTGAGGAGCCAAAAATCTTCTTCGAGAGCGAGCCGAGACCGACCATCGTGATCCTTCCGCCCAGCCGGGAAGCGATGCGGACACCCGGCCACGAGGGGGCGGCCGGAAGGTCAGGCCAGTGCGATCGGAAGGGCCCGAAAGCGGCCACCGGCACGTGACGCAGCGCTGTGGACGCCGGGCTGTCGGACAGATAAGAGGGGGGCACATTGTTGTCAACGTGGGCCAAGCCATAGGCTTCGGCCACGGAAAAGGCGCTTTTCCGGGGCGCAACGGCCCCCGCCCGTGCGTGTCAACCAGGACCCTTCCATGACGCCAGTTTCATCCAGAGTCGCCCGCCTCGTCGGGACGGCGGCAATCGCCGGTGCGCTCCTCGCTTCGGCCTCCGCGTTCGCGCAGGTGACGCCGCCGCTGGAGCCCACGCCGACGCCGGCCCCGGCCGAGACGCCCGCCGTCACCGAACCCGATCCCGCAACGGTGGTCGCCACGCTCAACGGCGAGCCGATCACGCTGGCCGACCTCAACGCGATGGCCGCCGATTTCGGCGACGCGCTCGCGCAGTTCGCCCCCGAGGAGCGGACGCAGGCGCTCATCGACGCGGTCATCAACCTTCGCCTGATGTACCGGCAGGCCGAGGCGATGGCGCTCGACCAGACGCCGACCTTCATCGCCCAGATCGAGATGCTCCGGCAGCGGGCGCTGCAGAACGCCTACGTCCAGACGGCGGTCGCGGACCTCATCACCGAGGACGCGATCCGCGCGCGCTACGACGCCGAGGTCGCGCTGATGGACCTGCCGGAAGAGGTCCACGCCCGGCACATCCTCGTCGCCACCGAGGCGGAGGCGCTCGACATCATCAACCAGCTCAACGCCGGCGCCGATTTCGCGACGCTCGCGGCCCAGCGCTCGATCGACACCGGCACGGGCATGCAGGGCGGCGATCTCGGCTGGTTCGCCGAAGGCGAGATGATCCAGGAGTTCGAGGACGCGGCCTTCGCGATCGAGCCGGGCACCGTCGGTCAGGTGCCGATCCCGACCCAGTTCGGCTGGCACGTCATCAAGGTCGAGGAGCGCCGCACGCAGCCGGCTCCGGACTACGAAGAGAACAAGGAGCTCATCCGGCAGATCATCTTCCGCGAGGCCTATCTCGACGAAGCCGCCCGCCTCCGCGCCACCGCCGACGTCCAGATCCTGACCCCCGGCGCCGCCGCCGAGCCCGCGCCGGCTCCGGTCACCCCCGAGCCGACGCCGCCGACCGCGACGCCGGCCCCGGCCGAGCCCGCCGCAGTCACGCCGACCCCGACGCCGGAGCCGGCCCCGGCCACCCCGACGCCGACCCCGACCCCGACCCCCGCGCCGTAGGTCGATACCCGACCGCATAGGCGGTGTTCGGGCATTCTCGAGCCTCCCCCTCGCGGGGAGGCGGAAGGCGGCAAGCGGCGCGCCGCCGCCTTCGGAGGGGTCGCGGCTTCACGACGAGTGTTCCGGCGGGCGTTCACCCCTCCCCGAACCGGCGACGCGCCGGTTCGACCTCCCCGCAAGGGACCGCAAGGGGGAGGTTCAGCTGGCAATTGAGTCCGCACCGGGAGCAGGCGGGCGCGGGCGGCGGGCCAACCGCTGGCGCCGACGGGAGGGCAGGACATGGGCAAGGTTTCACCGCTGGCCCCGGGATCGTTTCCGGGGCTTCTGACGATCGACGGCGTCCGCATGGCGACCGCCGCGGCCGGCATCCGCTACAGGAACCGCCAGGACGTGCTGGTGATGCTCTTCGACAAGGGCACCACGGCCGCCGGCGTCTTCACCCGTTCGAAGTGCCCGTCGGCGGCGGTCGACTGGTGCCGTGAGGTCCTCGCCTCGGGCAAGGCCCGGGCGCTGATGGTCAATTCCGGCAACGCCAACGCCTTCACCGGCAAGAAGGGGAAGGCCGCGACGAAGCTGTCGGGGCAGCTCCTGGCCAAGGCGGCCGGCTGCAAGCCCGGCGACATCTATCTCTGCTCGACCGGCGTGATCGGCGAGCCGCTCCCGGCCGAGAAGTTCTCGGGCGTCGTGGACGAGCTCGTCGCCAATGCGCGGCCGGACGGCTGGGAGATGGCGGCGCGCGCGATCATGACGACCGACACCTTCCCGAAGGGCGCGACCGCGGTGGTCGATCTCGGCGGCGTGCCGGTGCGGATCAACGGCATCGCCAAGGGCGCGGGCATGATCGCCCCCGACATGGCGACCATGCTCTCCTTCGTCGCCACCGATGCGCCGCTCGACGCGCCGGTGCTGCAGGCGATGCTGTCGGCGGGCGTGAAGGACACGTTCAACGCCATCACCATCGACAGCGACACGTCCACCTCCGACACGCTTCTCTTCTTCGCCACCGGCAAGGCGAAGGGCGCCCCGCGGATTTCCGATCCGGCCGATCCGCGGCTGAAAGCGTTCAGGACGGCGCTGGAGGGCGTTCTCGCCCAGCTGTCGCAGCTCGTCGTCCGCGACGGAGAGGGCGCGCGAAAGCTCGTCGAGATCAACGTGACCGGCGCGACGTCGAAGAAGTCGGCGCGGCGGATCGCGATGTCGATCGCCAACTCGCCGCTGGTGAAGACGGCGATCGCCGGCGAAGACGCCAACTGGGGCCGCATCGTCGCCGCCGTCGGCAAGGCGGGAGAGCCGGCCGACCGCGACCGCCTCGCGATCTTCTTCGGCGACATCCGTGTCGCGCACGAGGGCGAGCGCGACCCGGCCTACTCCGAGGAAGCGACCTCCGCCTACATGAAGAACCCCGAGATCGCGATCACCGTCGACATCGGCCTCGGCAAGGGCCGGGACCGCGTGTGGACGTGCGACCTCACCAAGGAATACGTCGAGATCAACGGCGACTACCGCTCGTGACCGACCTTCTCCTCGTCGTCTGCGGTGCGCTCGTCGATACGGACGGCCGCGTCCTCATCTGCCAGCGGCCCGAGGGGAAGAGCATGTCGGGCCTGTGGGAGTTTCCCGGCGGCAAGGTCGAGCCGGACGAGACGCCCGAGGGGGCGCTGGTGCGCGAGCTCCGCGAGGAGCTCGGCATCGAGACTGGCGCGCGGTGCCTGTCGCCGCTCTCCTTCGCCAGCCACGACTACGGCGATTTCCACCTCCTGATGCCGCTCTATCTCTGCCGGAAATGGGAGGGCATTCCGATGCCGCGCGAGGGGCAGCAGGTGAAATGGGTGTGGCCGAAAAACCTCGCCGACTACCCAATGCCGCCGGCGGACAAACCGCTCATTGCAGCATTAACCGATCTTTTATAGCGCCAGTCGAATTGTCGACACCGGCCCGAGGGCGGGCTGGTTCGTGTCGGTATCGCGTCGCGTTCGGAGTGGGGCATGTCGGTTGCGGAGGGGGTCGCCAAGGCCCCGGTTGTCGGGCGGAAGCCCGGTGGTTTCCTTCTCCTCGTCTTCCTTCCCGGACTGATCCTCGCGATCGGCCTCGCCGCGCTGATCCTCGCGCAGTTCCTGCCGAGCCCCACCGCGCCGTCCTACGGCATCGACCAGACGACGACCGCCGGCATCCCGGCCGCGATCGACGCGCCGGCGGCCGACCCGATCGTCCTCCTCGACCGGTAGGCGGCCCGCGTCCGAGGACGTGCGGGCCCTCTCTTCTTCGCACCCGTCTCCCTGCTCGTCTTTGCCGGGCTCGACCCGGCAACCCACGACGGCTCGCGCTGCGGCACGGTCGATGAGGACGCAACTCCCTCACCGCGCGATGCAGATTGCGCGTCGTCGTGGTCCCCGGGTCACCCCCGGAGGGCGAAGAGGGACAGGGGAGGGAGGCAGGCACGCCACGCGGCGGTAACCTTCCTGCGGTAAGCCGTCGCTTTGACGGAGGCCGGCGGAAGTCCCTATCCGCTGCGCACTCCCTCCCCCTACAGAAAGCGGCAGCAGATGCGCCTCGACGCGATTCCGATCGGCAAGAACGCCCCCGACGACGTCAACGTCATCATCGAAGTGCCGATCGGCGGCGAGCCCATCAAGTACGAGATCGAGAAGGCCTCCGGCGCGCTGTTCGTCGACCGCTTCCTCTATACGCCGATGCGCTATCCGGGGAATTACGGCTTCATCCCGCACACGCTGTCGGGCGACGGCGACCCGGCCGACGTGATGGTCGCCAATACCCGCGCGATCGCGCCGGGCGCGGTGATGAGCTGCCGTCCGGTCGGCGTCCTGATGATGGAAGACAATGCCGGCCCGGACGAGAAGATCATCGCGGTGCCGTCGCGCTCGCTCACCCAGCGCTACGACAAGGTCGAGAACTACACCGACCTGCCGGAGATCACTCTGAAGCAGATCGAGCACTTCTTCACGCACTACAAGGACCTCGAGCCCGGCAAGTGGGTGAAGATCCACGGCTGGCGGGACGCCGCCGAGGCGAAGCGGCTGATCCTCGAGGCGATCGAGCGCGCCCGCAAGGCGAAGTAGCGCCGTCGC
>JADLGL010000122.1 GCA_020849325.1 Bauldia sp.
CGTGGCTGATCCAGGTGAGCCTCATCGACGGCGTCACCTTCGACCGCTGCATCATGAGCCGCACCACCGAACAGGGCGTGGAAGCGCGCTTCACGCGGAGCGCCACCGGGCTCGGCCTCGATCTCTCCTCGCCGCGCTGGCAGCTCGAGGACGGCGCCCGCTACGAGGTGACCTTCGCCGCCGACGCGCGCACCTGGGAGGCGGAGGTGACAGCGACCCCCACCTCGGTCTCGGTCGCGCTCGCCGACGAGGCGTTCAACGAGGGCCTCCGCCTCGCCAACACTCTCGAAGTCCGCGGCGCCGGCGCCACCATCGTGGTGCCCCTCGATTCGAGCTCCGCCGCCCTCGCCCGGCTCGAAAGCTGCTACGAGCGCAACAGCGCCACCGAGGTCACGAACCCGTTCGTCGCCCCGACGCGCACGCCGTAGTCAGCCGCGGACGAACCCGCCGATCACCTCGCCACTCGACCGTACGGCCGGGGCGGCGAGGTACGGGCGGACGTGTTCGGCGAACCATGGCGCGGCGACCTTCGAGGACACGTGCTCCATCGTCGCCGCGTCGTCGTAGACGCCCATGAACACCGCCTCGGACGCGGCCACGCGGACGAGGACGGCGGTCTTCATCGCCGGATAGTCGCGCTTCACCCCGGCGGCGAACACGGCGAACCGGCGGGCGATGTCGTTCCAGTCGGCGTCGGAGCGCATCGACAGATGATTGACCACGGCATGCATTGCGCACCTCCAGCGCACTCACATAGCGCGACGACGATCCCGCCGACCCACCCGCTCGGGAACCGGGCGTTGCCGAAGTGCGCCGGCGAAGCGGCGGGCCTTCGGGCTGACGTTTTGTTCACATCCTGTTCTTTTGTTTTGCCGCGGCATCGGACTATATGAAGGAGCGCTCCCGCCAGCCCGAAGTCCGATGCCCGATCCATCCAAGACGATCAGTGTCCGCGGCGCCCGCGAGCACAATCTCAAGAACGTCGACCTCGACATTCCCCGCAACAGGCTCGTCGTCTTCACCGGACTCAGCGGCTCCGGGAAGTCGTCCCTCGCCTTCGATACGATCTACGCCGAGGGCCAGCGCCGCTACGTCGAGAGCCTTTCGGCCTATGCCCGCCAGTTCCTCGAGATGATGCAGAAGCCGGACGTCGACCAGATCGACGGCCTGTCGCCCGCCATCGCCATCGAGCAGAAGACGACGTCGCGGAACCCGCGCTCGACCGTCGGCACGGTCACGGAGATCTACGACTATCTCCGCCTCCTCTTCGCCCGCGTCGGCATCCCCTACTCGCCGGCGACGGGCCTGCCGATCGAGAGCCAGACGGTCAGCCAGATGGTGGACCGCATTCTGGCGCTCCCCGAGGGCACGCGCCTCTACCTCCTCGCGCCGATCGTGCGGGACCGGAAGGGCGAGTACCGGAAGGAACTGGCGGAGCTGACCAAGCGCGGCTTCCAGCGCGTGAAGGTCGACGGCCAGTTCTACGAGATCGGCGACGTGCCGGCGCTCGACAAGAAGCTGAAGCACGACATCGAGGTGGTGGTCGACCGCATCGTCGTCCGCGCCGACATCGGCACGCGCCTCGCCGATTCCCTGCAGACGGCGCTGGAGCTCGCCGACGGCATCGCCATCGCGGAGTTCGCGGACGCCGCCGGCGCGCCGGTTTCGGCGCCGAAGGCGACGCTCGCCGCGAAGCCGAAGAAGCCCGCCAGGGCAAAGGCCACCGCTGCCGCCCCACCGGGCGACGAGCAGTCCGAGATGGCTGCCCTCGTGGCCGACGCCGCTCCCACTCCCGCCGAGCCGGCCGGTCCGCGGCGCATGCTGTTCTCGGAAAAGTTCGCGTGCCCCGTCTCGGGCTTCACGATCACCGAGATCGAGCCGCGGCTGTTCTCGTTCAACAACCCGTCGGGCGCCTGCCCGGAATGTTCCGGCCTCGGCGAGAAGCAGATCGTCGACCCGAACCTGATCGTCCCCGACGAGAGCCTGTCGCTCCGGAACGGCGCCGTGGTGCCGTGGGCGAAGAGCCAGTCGCCATACTACCAGCAGACCCTCGAAGCCCTAGGCCGCGCCTACGGTTTTTCGCTCGGCACGCCGTGGAAGAGCCTGCCCGAGGCGGCGCAGAACGTCATTCTCTACGGCACCGGCCGGGAGGCGGTGACCTTCACCTACGCCGACGGCCTCCGGACCTACGACACCCGAAAGCCGTTCGAGGGGGTGATCCCGAATCTCGAACGCCGCTGGAAGGAAACCGAGTCCAACTGGGCCCGCGAGGACATCGAGCGCTTCCACACCTACGTCCCCTGTCCGGTCTGCAACGGCTATCGCCTCAAGCCCGAGGCGCTCGCGGTGAAGATCAACGGCCTCCACATCGGTCAGGTCGCGGACCAGTCGATCCGGAACGCCAATGTCTGGTTCGAGGACCTGCCGAAACACCTGACGGCGAAGCAGAACGAAATCGCGAACCGCATTCTCAAGGAAATCCGCGACCGCCTCCGTTTCCTCGTCGACGTCGGCCTCGACTACCTTTCGCTGTCCCGCCACGCGGCGACGCTGTCGGGCGGCGAAGGCCAGCGCATCCGCCTCGCCTCGCAGATCGGCTCGGGGCTGACGGGCGTGCTCTACGTCCTCGACGAGCCGTCGATCGGCCTCCACCAGAAGGACAATGAGCGGCTCCTGCGGACGCTCCGCCACCTTCGCGACCTCGGCAACACCGTGCTCGTCGTCGAGCACGACGAGGACGCCATCCGCACCGCCGACTTCGTGGTCGACATCGGCCCGGCGGCCGGCATCCACGGCGGAAAAATCATCTCGCGCGGCACGCCCGAAGAGGTGATGGCCGATCCCAACTCGCTGACGGGAAAATACCTCACCGGCGAACTCGGCATCGAGCTGCCGGAGCGGCGGAAGCCGAAGAAGAAGCGCGCGCTCTCGCTCGTCGGCGCGACCGGCAACAACCTCAAGAACGTCTCGGTCGATATTCCGCTCGGCGCCTTCACGGCCGTCACGGGCGTCTCCGGCGGCGGGAAATCGACGCTCCTCGTCGACACCCTCTACAAGGCGGTCGCCCGTCGCCTCAACGGCTCGCGCGAGGTGCCCGCGCCGTACCAGCGCCTCGACGGCCTGGAGCACCTCGACAAGGTCATCGACATCGACCAGTCGCCGATCGGCCGGACGCCCCGTTCGAACCCCGCGACCTATGTCGGCGCCTTCACGCCGATCCGCGACTGGTTCGCGGGCCTCCCGGAATCGAAGGCCCGCGGCTACCAGCCCGGCCGCTTCTCCTTCAACGTGAAGGGTGGCCGCTGCGAGGCGTGTCAGGGCGACGGCGTCATCAAGATCGAGATGCATTTTCTGCCCGACGTCTACGTCACCTGCGACGTCTGCAAGGGCAAGCGCTACAATCGCGAGACTCTCGAAGTTCTGTTCAAAGGCAAGTCGATAGCCGACGTTCTTGATATGACGGTCGAGGAGGCGAGCCAGTTCTTCGCCGCCGTCCCGGTGATCCGCGAGAAGATGGAAACGCTGGAGCGCGTCGGCCTCGGCTACATCCGCGTCGGCCAGCAGGCCAACACGCTCTCCGGCGGCGAAGCCCAGCGCGTGAAGCTGTCGAAGGAGCTGTCCCGCCGCGCCACCGGCCGCACGCTCTACCTCCTCGACGAGCCGACCACCGGCCTCCACTTCCACGACGTCGCGAAGCTGCTGGAGGTGCTCCACGAGCTCGTCGACCAGGGCAACACGGTCGTCGTGATCGAGCACAACCTCGAAGTCATCAAGACCGCCGACTGGATCATCGACCTCGGCCCCGACGGCGGCGACCGCGGCGGCGAGATCGTCGCCGCCGGCACGCCCGAGGAAGTCGCGAAGGTGGAGCGCAGCTACACCGGCCAGTTCCTCGAGCCGATCCTCGCGAAGTCACGGCGGGCCGGGGGGCCGAAGGTTCAGGCGGCGGAGTAGCCGTCGATGTGCCAGGCTTGAGAGATGACGAAGCTGGAAGACATCGAAAGGGCAGTCGCATCGCTGGCTGTCGGCGCGTGTGGGCACTGGCTACCGCGCGCTTGCGGTGAAGTCGGGCGACACGTTCACCTGGTTCTGGACGGCCCGCACTCGGCGTACGACCGGCTTCTCCGCAAGTAGAAGGAACGTGCTGCGGCGCCGCTAGGGTCCGTACTCAATAACGATTCCCAGCCAGCTAGAGGTGTGATTCAAAGTGCCCGGGAGGGCCCTTCGATGAAGCATCTCTACTGGCTGGACGACGCGTCTTGGACGAAGATCGAGCCTC
>JADLGL010000123.1 GCA_020849325.1 Bauldia sp.
ACCTGCCACGTCCAGGCGATCTGGAGCTGATCGACATTGTCGAGCGTGATCTGGTCGAGCGTCGAGTAGTTCCAGCCATTGTAGGTGATCGAAGGCATCACGACGTTGCCGGGGTCAGCGACCAGAGCCGTCACGTCGTCATTGGCGAGCGCCGATCCCGAAAGTCCCCACCCGGCGCCGAGGGCTACGATCGAGCCCGAGATTTTCAGCATTCTTCCTGAAGTCACAGTTTTTCCCTCCACATGCTGCCTTTCTGGCAGATGGTCCATTGTTCACTGCGTCAGTTCTGCTGGCGGCGATGGCCATCGCCTCGTGATCGTGCCGGCTCCTCCCTCAGGTCGATCGCGGGGACGTGAAGTCCGGTGGTCAATCGAGGCGGAATCGTGGCGCGATTGCGGCGAACGGGCTGCCTGAAAGGACAGGGACCGGAAACTCCAGCGTTCCGGCGGTCCGGCGGCGATGCGTCCGCAGGGTTTCAGCGATGCCCAGCGACTCGCGCGGAACGGGCGACTCGTACCTCACTCGGGTGATGCGGGCGCCGGGCGGGCGCTGCCGGCACGGATCGAGGTTCAGGACAAATCATCGATGCGGTCGGAGCAGTCATCGATGTCATCGAGGTCGGTCGACCATCAGTCGATGAGATGGTTCGACTTATTCGGCATGGCCGGGTGTGCAGCCGTTAAGGAATAAAGCGGAGAGGCGCTCGCCAGAGAGCGGCTCGTAGGGTCAGCCAGGCAGGATGATTACGGTATCACGCAGCCGTGAGCGGCTCGATGGCTGTAGACGGCGCCGGAGCTGCTGTCGCTCTACGAGGCGAGCCGACGCTGTTGCGGCGCGGATACGAAAAAGGCGGACGGCAGACCGGACAGGCCGCGATCCGCCGAGTCGACGCAGGTGAGGCGAGAGGGGAGTGGTCCCCGCCGATGGCGGGGACCGATGCTGCTCGTCGCGTGCCCTAGTTGGCCGCGACCGCGTCCGGCAGGCCGAACACGTAGAGGGTCGAGCCCGACCGGCGGTACCGGTTGGCGTCGTCCGCGGCCGCCGTCGCGGCAACGGCGGTGTTCGCCGCGGCCGAGGAGGCGATGATGGCGACGTACTGCCGGCCATCCGGGCCGATGTAGGTGATCGGCGACTGGTTGAACCGCGAACCGGTGCGGAACTCCCACACCACTTCGCCGTTCGTGGCGTTCAGCGCCCGCATCACGCCCTCGTCGACGCCGCCCTGGAACAGGAGGTCCGTGGCGGTCGCCATGATCGGCATGTTGTTGGCCTGCTGCGTGATGAACCGCCACACGGTGCGGCCGTCCTCGGGCGAGTTCGCCTGGAGGTCGCCCTGGTGCGAGGCGGCGAGCCCGGCCCGGTCGGTCGGGGCGGTGCCCGGAGCCGGCACGGTGCCGTCGGCGTTGCGCGGCTGGCGCGGAACGGCGCCGGCCTGGCGCTGCAGGGTGTAGCCTTCGCCAGGGGTGTAGTCCTGGGTGAAGACGACCTGCGTGCGGCAGTTCAGGAGCGTCGAGGTGTAGAGGAGGCCGGTGTTCGGCGAGTAGGCATCGTTCTGCCAGTTGCGGGCAGCGATGCCGGGGCACCACTCCACCTCGGTGCCGGTGTAGTCGGCGACCTGGGTGCCGTCAGCGCGCGTGCCGGGGTCGGCCTGCGTGTAGTTGCGACGGTCCTCGACATTGGTGAAGAGCCACTTGTCGATGTTGTAGCTCGCCCGGCCGTTCTCCATGTTGTAGCCGAGGTTGTTGTCGACGTAGACGAACGCCCACGGCTCGCGCACGAGTTCGCCGGTGTCGCGATCCCAGACGAAGAAGTAGCCGTTGCGGGCCGCCTTGATGGCGACGTCCGTGCCGTCCTCCATCGTGATCAGCGGGGTGATCAGCGGCTCGTCGAGATCCCACGGATCGGCCGGGGTCATGTTGAACGCCCAGATGAGGGCGCCCGTGGAGGCGTCGCGGGCGAGCTGCGAGGCGCACCAGTTGTTGCGGTAGTCCTCGAGGCCGCCATTGGCGTCGAGCGTGATGACGCCCCACTCACGGCGGTAGTCCGGGTTCCACGGGCCGCAATTGCCGGTCGAGTAGTAGAACGCGTTGCGCTCGAGATCGGCCGTGAAGTAGCCCCACACCGTGCCGCCGCCGCGACGCCACGAGTCGCCGTACCAGGTCTGCAGCGAGTGCTGGTTGTCGGCATAGAAGGCGGTGTAGCCGGGGGTGATGCCGACTTCGTTGTCCGGGCCCATGTTGTACATGACCCACTGCAGCTGCCCGGTGTTGATGTCGAAGGCCTGGACCTTGCCGCGGACGCCGCGCTCGCCGCCGGCGTTGCCGGCAATGAGGAGGTCGCCGATGACGATCTGGTTGCCGACGGTGGTCTCACCGATCGAGAGGTCCGCGCCGACCGAGCGCCACAGCGCCTCGCCGGTCGCCGCGTCGAGGGCGAAGAACTGGCCGTCGAGCGTGTTGAAGAAGATCTTCCCTTCGGCGTAGTTGAGGCCGCGGGTCTGGGCGCCGCAGCAACCCTGACGGGTCGCTTCCTCGACGTTCATGTCGGGGCGGAATTCCCAGAGGATCACGCCGTCGCGCGTCAGATCGAGCGCGTAGACGTAGTTCGGCTTCGGCGAGGCGATGTACATCGTGTCGCCGAT